>DGIZ01000222.1 GCA_002386585.1 Brevundimonas sp. UBA4609
CCGCCGCCGCCAGCGCCAGGACCCGCATCCGGCCCATCGACAGGCCTGACGCCCTCGCCGCCTCTTCGCCCAGCGTCAGCATCCGCAGGCCGGGCGACGCGCTTCGCGCCAGCAGGGCGGCGATCAGGACGGCCGGCGCGACCCAGGCGACGTCGATCCAGCTGCGGTTCTCGACCGACCCCAGCAGCCAGTTCATCACTTCGGCCGAGGCGATGGGCGACGGCGAAAGGTTGAAGATCAGAGCGGTCAGCGCGCCTGCGAAACTGGACAAGGCCACGCCGAACAGGATCAGCGCCTCGGGCGTCCGCACCCGCGCAGCCAGGGCGATCAGCAGCCCGCCGGCCACCGCGGCGCCGAACAGCGCCGAAACCTCGACCGCGCCGGGAACGGCCGCCAACCCCAGAGCGATGGCCGTCGCCGCAGCCAGGGCCGAGGCGGCCGATACGCCCAGCACGCCAGGCTCGGCCAGGGGATTGCGCAACAGGCCCTGCATCACCGCGCCGGCCAGCCCCAAGGCGGCTCCCACGAAGAGCGCGGCGATGGCGCGCGGAGCCCGCACCAGCCACAGCACCTCGCCGGGCCCGGAAGCGGGACGGCTCAAGGCTTCGGCGTAGTCAGTGGCGCTGAACCGGGTCTCGCCCAGCGTCACAGCCAGCGCGACGGCCAGCACGATCGCGCCCGCCAGAACGAGGTTCAACACCCAGACCCTGCTCATGAGGCTTGTTCGGCCAGCTGGGCGGCGGCGTCCGCTGCGAACCAGGCGGGACACGTCAGCACCGCGCCAGGCAGTTCCGCCGCCGTCCGTCCTTGCATGGCGCGACGCATCATCGGATGCCGGCCCGCCCCGCGCCAGTCGGAGCGCGCCAGATCGAAGAATCCCTTCACGAACAAGGCGGGCGGCGTCAGCAACACCCCCTCCAGCCCCAACGGCTGATAGCCGGGCCGCTCAACGCCGTTGCGAAACCCTGCGGCGCGCAGAACGGCGTCCATCAGAGAGCCAGGCCCGGTCGTGAATCCGCCCGCAGTGACATAGACGGCCTTCCGCCCCCGCCCCGTCCCTTCCGCTTTCGCCAGTCGAGAGTCCATACGCGCGATCAAGGCCTCGCCGCGTTCGACGGCGCTCACGACCTTGGCCACGGCGCGGATGTTGGCGCGAACCCCATCCATGTCCGCAGCGTCGGCGATCGTCACCGTGCGAACCCCATCCCGCTTCAAGGCCGCGAGCAGTCGCGGATCTCCGCCCCAGTAGCGCACCGCCACGTCCGGTCGGAACCCGACAGCGGCCTCCAAGGTCGGGCGGACCCGCCGATGTCCTTCGGCCTGTGCCCGCAGCCAGGAGTCCGGGTCGTCAGCCCTGGGCGACAGGCCCAGTTCCGCATCCGGGGCCAAGGCAAGGACGAACTGATCGGCGCATTGGTCCAAAGCCATGACGCGCAGGGGAGCGGCGATCGCCTCGTCACCGCCGAAGCCGGAAATCGCCAAGGCCAGGGCGACCGCCCCCATCATGGGCCTCACGAGGCGGTCAGTCCCGCGAACAGGGCGTCCATCTGCGTGCGGACCAGCGTCTCGCGGTCCGCCCAGTCGAAGTAAGGCTTGGTCGTCATGATGGAGACCAGGCCATGGGCGCTGGCCCAGATGACTTGCGCCAGAGTGCGCGGCTCGCCTCGCAACGCGCCCTGATCGACCGCCTCTTCCACCACGCTGACGAAAGCCCTGAACAGCTCCGCGCCGCTCTGTTGAGCCACGGTCTCGGCGCCGTGGCGCGTCTGCACCGGCGGTGTCAGATAGGCGAGGCGATAGGCGTTGGGATTGGAGAAACCGAACGCCATGTAGTTCTCGATGATCCGACGCAACCGAGCCAGCGGCGGCGCGTCTTCCGCCAGGGTTCGACGGTGCTCCTCGGCCAGGGTGTCGAAGGCGTTGCGGCAGATCTCATTGAGAATCTCGCCCTTGTCCGCGAAATGCATGTAGAGGGCGGTTGACGACAGTCCCACTTCATCCGCGATCTTGCGGATGGTGGCGCCCTCATAGCCCTGCTCGACGAAAATGCCCTCCGCCGCCGCCAGAATTTCCGCGCGGCGCTCGTGCCCTTCGCCCTTGGGCTTGCGGGTCGAACGCGACGATGCGGCAGGTGCGACCGACACTTGAGTGCTCCCAACCTGGAACTCCTGTGAGAGCGCCGTGATAGCCGCAAATGCCCGTCCAGGCCAAATATTTCACTTTACAGTCTTGTCAATATAACCTTGATATCTATCAGGGAGGGCGAGAATGCGAAGGGGAACGATCGTTCCAGCGGACGGCGATGCTCTAAGGTCCGCGCGCATCACGCTGACGCTTGGTCAGGCCGCGAGCTTGGCCTTGTTCCTCGCCGGCGGTCTGGCCGCCGCCGCCCTAGCGCCGGTATCCGGTTCCGCCGTGTTGCTGGGCCTGCAGATCGGCTTCATGAGCCTGGCCGCCTGGAGACTTTTTCTGCTCTGGACCAGCCGGGGTTGGAGGCAGCCTGAGGCATCGCCCCAACCGCCGGATCAATGGCCGCGCTACACCGTTGTGGCCGCCCTGTATCAGGAGACCGCCATCCTGCCGCAGTTGATCGAGCGGCTTTCCGAGATCGACTATCCCAGCGACCGGCTTGAGGGCTATCTGGCGCTGGAGGCCGACGACGTCGAGACGATCAGGGCGGCGCAGGATCTGGCCCGTCCCGACTGGCTTCAGGTTCTGATCGTGCCGCCGGGCGCGCCGAAGACCAAGCCTCGCGCGCTGAACCACGCCCTGTCCCGCTGCACCGGCGACCTCATCACCATCTATGACGCCGAGGATGATCCGGATCCGTTCCAACTGCGTGAGGCGGCGGCGCGGTTCAGCCAAGAGGGAGAAGGCCTGGCTTGCCTTCAGGCGCCGCTTCGCATTCGACGCCGGGGCAAGGGCAGCGCCAGCCCCTTCCTCGACCGACAATTCGCGGCCGAATACGCCGCCCTGTTCGAAGTCACCCTGCCGGCCATGAGCCGCCTCGGCCTGCCCTTTCCACTAGGCGGCACCAGCAACCATTTCCGCGTCCCGGTGCTGCGAGCACTGGGAGGTTGGGACGCCTGGAACGTCACCGAGGACGCGGACCTGGGCTTTCGAATCTGGCGCGCCGGCTATCGGCTGGGCGTCATAGAGAGACCGACCTACGAGCCTCCGCCAGGCCCCCTGCGTCTCTGGCTTCCGCAACGCACGCGTTGGCTGAAGGGCTATCTGCAGACCCTGGCCGTCCATACGCGTTATGCGGAAGGAATGGGCTGGAGAGGCTGGACCGCGCTGGCCGCGACGGTTGGCGCCGGCGTTGCGTCCGCCGCCATCCACGCCGTCTGCGCCGCCTGGGTGTTCTGCGTGGCCCTGACCGCCCTCGTAGCCGGAGGCCTGCCTCACTTCTCGCCGCAAGGCAGCGTCGTCCTTGTGTCGGGCATCGCCGCCGCATGGCTTTTGAAGCATCGAGGAGCGCGACAGGCGGGCGGCGCCTATGGCCTGGGCGATATGGCCGCCTCCCTCGCCTATTGGTGCCTGCTCAGCCTGGCCTTCGCCCATGCCGTCATCCGGCTGATCTTGGAACCTCATCACTGGGACAAGACGCCCCATCATGCGGAGCCCGATCCAGAGATAAGCGCGATCGACGGCGCAGACGCTGGACGAGCGGCCGCCTGAGCGCCTAATCAGCGCCCATGGCTCCGGTTCTTTCCCCCACGCCCGAAACCCTCGTCACGCGCGGGTGGTCGGACTACGCCCTTCTGGATAGCGGCGATGGCCGCAAGCTGGAGCGCTACGGCCGCTACACGGTGGTGCGCCCCGAGCCGCAATGCTTCTGGAAGGCCCATGACGAAGCCGCCTTCGCGCGCGCCAACGCCATGTTCGATCCGCAGCAGGAGGAGGAGGATTCCGGCCGCTGGCGCTTTGACGTCCATGGCCCGATCGACGCCTTCCCGCTTAAATGGCGCGACGTGCGCTTCATGGGCCGGTTCACCCCGTTCCGGCACCTGGCCTTCTTCCCCGAACAGGCGGCCAACTGGGAATGGCTGGACGCCCGCGTCCGCACCTTGAAGCAGCCGAAAATCCTGAACCTGTTCGGCTATACCGGCGTCGCCAGCCTGGCCTGTTCGGCGGCAGGCGCGCACGTCACCCATGTGGACGCCTCGAAGAAGTCCGTGACCTACGCCCGCGAAAACGCCGAACTGTCAGGCTTGGCTGATCGCCCCATCCGCTGGATCGTCGAGGACGCCCGCAAATTCGTGGCCCGTGAGGTTCGTCGCGGCAGCAAATACGACGGCATTATCCTTGATCCGCCGAAATACGGACGCGGCGCCAATGGCGAGGTCTGGCGCCTGTTCGAGGACATGCCGGAGCTGCTGAAGGATTGCGCCGCCCTGCTGTCCGACGACGCCTCCTTCCTGCTGCTGAACGCCTATGCGGCGCGGATTTCCGGCCTGTCGCTGGCGCATATGATGGCTGAGGCGACGCAGGATCGCAGCGGCCGCATCGACTGGGGCGAATTGGCGCTGTCAGAGGACGGGCCGGACGCACGCGCGATCGGCCTCAGCTTCTTCGCCAGATGGAGCGTCTAATGTCCGAACGTCTCATCACCTCCCTGACCAACGACACCATCAAGGCCGTCCGCGCCCTGCACATGCGCAAGGAGCGCGAGGCGACCGGCCGCTTTCTGGCCGAGGGGCTGAAATTCATCGGCGAGGCGCTGGATCAGGGCCGCGCCCCGGTCATGCTGCTGGTCGGCCAGGACGCCCGGCCGCACCCCCTGCTGGACCGCGCCAAGGCCGAGACGAAGAAGGCCGGCGGCCAGATCATCGTCGTCACCCACGCCATTCTCGAAAAGATCAGCCGCCGCGACAATCCGCAGACGGTGCTGGGCGTATTCGAACAGGTCTATACGCCGCTGGACGCCATCCGACCTGACGCCAAGCCCTGCTGGGTGGCGCTGGAGCAGGTGCGCGATCCGGGCAATCTGGGCACCATCATCCGCACTGCGGACTCGGCCGGGTGCGGCGGCGTGATCCTGATCGGCGACTGCGTCGATCCCTTCTCGGTCGAGGCGGTGCGCGCCACCATGGGCTCGGTCTTCGCCGTCAGCATCAGCAAGGCGACGCGCGAGGAATTCCTGGCGTGGCGCGCCTCATGGCCTGGCAGCGTGATCGGCACCCGTCTGGACGCTACGCACGGCTATCGCGACAGCCCGGTTCGCCATCCGGCGCTGATCCTGATGGGTAACGAGCAGGCGGGCCTGACCGACGAGCTGGCCGCCGCCTGCGACCTGAACGTCAAGATCCCCATGCGCGGTCGCGCCGACAGCCTGAACCTGGCCGTCGCCACGGGGATCATGGTCTATGCGGTGACCGACGCGGCCTACGGCTCCAGCCTCTAGGCCTCGCCCTCGGTCCTGATGCGGCCCATGCCGATGAGGGCCAAGGCCGTCAGCAGGGCCGCGACCGTCAGATAGGCGCCGACCGCCTGAAGCCCGTAATGGCCCGCCAGCCAGGTCGCGGCATAGGGCGCCAACGAGGCGCCAAGGATGCCCGCCAGATTGAAGGTCATGGACGCGCCGGTGTATCGCACCGCCGTCGGAAACGGCCGCGCCAGCGCCGCGCCCAGCGGGCCGTAGGTGCAGCCCATCAGGCTGAAGCCGATGATGAAGAAGGCGATCACTCCGACCATGCCTCCGCTCCCGAACAGGGGCGCCAGGGTCAGGCCGAACAGGGCGATGGCGACCGTCGTGGCCAGCAACGTCCGCCCCTGCCCCCAGCGATCCGCCGCCAGCGCCGCCAGCGGAATGAACAGGCCGAAGAAGCAGACGCCCAGAAGCTGGATCGGCAGGAACTGCTCTCGCGTGTAGCCCATCGCCGTCGTGCCCCACCCCAGGGCGAAGACGGTCATCAGGTAAAAGAGGACGAAGGTCGCCAGCCCGGCCAGCGTCCCGGTCAGCAAGGCGAACTTGTGATGCGCGACGAGGGTCAGGGCGGGAGCCTGGACCCGCTCGGCGCGATCGATGGCGCGCTTGAACTCGGGCGTCTCAGTGATCTTCAGCCGCATCCACAGGCCGACGATGACCAGCAGGGCGCTGGCGATGAAGGGGATGCGCCAGCCCCAGGCCATGAACTGGCCCTCGTTCATCAGCTGACCCAGAACGATGAAGGACAGCGTCGACAGGATGAAGCCGATCGGCGCGCCCAGTTGCGGGAACATGCCGAACCAGGCCTTCTTGCCCGGCGGAGCGTTCTCGGTCGCCAGCAAGACCGCCCCGCCCCATTCGCCGCCCAGGCCCAAGCCCTGACCGAACCGACACAGGGCCAGCAGCAGGGGCGCCATCACCCCGACCGAATGCCATGTCGGCAACAGGCCGATGGCGATGGTCGACAGGCCCATGGTCATCAGGGCCGCCACCAAGGTCGCCTTGCGTCCCACCCGGTCGCCGAAATGGCCGAAGACGACAGCGCCGACCGGCCGAGCGAAGAAGGCGATGGAGAAGGTCGCGAACGAGGCCAGCATGGCCGTCATCCGGTCGCCGCCGGGGAAGAACAAATCCGGAAAGACCAGCACCGCCGCCGTGGCGTAGATGTAGAAGTCGTAGAACTCGATCGTCGTGCCGATCAGGCTGGCGAACAGAACGCGTCGTTTGGAGGCGGACGGCGGTGAAACAGCAGCGTCGGTCACGCGAAATCCTTACGGTTGACGCACGATCATTGCGGCGCGCCGCCGTCAGGCGTCAAGCGGACATCAGGTTCCGCGCGGCTTGGCCCTGCTGGTGGCTGTCGCATTGGCCGGGTCTTCCGGCCATGGGTGGCGCGGATAGCGGCCGCGCATCTCGCTCCGCACCGCCGACCACGATCCGGCCCAGAAACCCGGCAGGTCCTTGGTCACCTGCACCGGCCGTCGGGCTGGCGACAGCAGACTGAGCGTCAGCGGAGCACGCCCGCCGCCGACGGTCGGATGGGCCTTCACCCCGAACAGCTCCTGCACGCGGATTTCGACGCGCGGCCCGCCCGCGGCGGCATAGTCGATGCCCGCGCTGCCCAGCGGCGTGGTCAGGCGCGTGGGAGCCAGATCATCCAGCTTGCGCTGCAGGTCCCAGGGGATCAGGCCGCGCAGAGCCTCCGCCAGCCGACCGTCGCTGATGTCGGCCAACGACCGCGCCCCGTCCAGCAGCGGCCACAGCCAGTCCTCGCGCGACGCCAGCAGTCCTTCGTCCGAAATGTCAGGCCAAGCCTCATCCAGCCCCCGCAGGAAAGCCAGGCGCGCCCGCAGCGCCCTCGCCTGTTCGCCCCAGTTCAGGACGCCGAGGCCGTCCGTCTCGATCTCCGCCTTCAGCGCCGCCGTCATCGTCGCCCGATCCGGCGCGCCGACGATCTTTTCATCCAGCACAAGGGCGCCGATGCGGCGAATGCGGCGGATCACCGGCTTGCCTGACGGCTCACGCGTCAGCCGATCCTCGACCTCGATCAGATGCGCCAGGTTACGCTCCAGCGTCGCCGCATCCAGCGCCGCCGCCAGGCGGACGCGATCACGCGTGTCGCCGCCGCCCAGTTCCGCTACGGCCAGCCAGGCCTCGCGCGCCAGATGATCCGTGGGTTCGATGAAGGCCCCGCGCCCCGAGGCCAGCAACAGCTCGCCCGGTTTGCCCCTGGCGCGCGCGATGCGTTCCGGAAAAGCCTCGGCCAGCAGCAGCCCCGCATCGGCCTCGCCGTCCCGCCCTCCACCCGCGGCCCGCGCCCAGCGCTCGGCCAGCTTCATCGCGTCGCGTCCACGCGGCGACCGGTCCCGCTCCAGCCCCTTGAGCCGGTCGTGCAGATCGACCCCGTTTCCGCCCAGGCCCGGCTCGCTGAGCACCGCCGCGATCCTCGCTCCGCAAAGCGCATCGCCCTGATCCGAGGCGACGGCCGCCATGTGCGCCAGGCGCGGCGCCAGGGGGATGCGAGTCAGGCGTCGACCATGGGCCGTCAGATCGCCCTTTGCGTCCAGCGCCCCGAGACGTGTGAGCGCCTTGCGCGCCTCGGCCATCGCTCCGGCGGGCGGCGGGTCCAGCAGGGCCAGCCCTTCCACCGACTTCGCCCCCCAGCGCGCCAGATCGAGGGCGAACGCGGTCAGGTCCGCCTCCTGAATCTCAGGCCGCTGATGCGCGACCAGACCACGCGTCTGCTCCTCGTCCCACAGGCGGTAACAGACGCCGGGCTCGACACGCCCCGCCCGGCCGCGCCGCTGCTCCGCCGAGGATCTGCTGACCTTGACGGTGGCCAGGCGGGTCAGGCCGCTGGACGGCTCGAAACGCGGCACGCGCGACAGGCCGCCGTCAATGACGACGCGCACCCCCTCAATCGTCAGACTGGTCTCAGCCACCGAGGTCGCCAACACCACCTTGCGGCGACCATGTGCGGCGGGCTCGATGGCCCGGTGCTGCTCGCCCTTGTCCAGCGCGCCATACAGGGCGACCACGTCGACCGACGGATCACGCAGCCGCTCTTTCAGGCGCTGGACCGTGCGGTGAAGCTCCCCCTGCCCCGGCAGGAAGGCCAGGACCGAGCCGGTCTCGTCATGCAGGGCCTGAACCACGGCCTTGGCCATGGCATCTTCGAAACGTTCGACCGGGTTGCGGCCCAGATAGCGGGTCTCGACCGGGAACATCCGCCCCTCGGCCTCGATGACGGGGGCGCCGCCCAACAGCTTGGACACGCCCGCGATGTCGAGCGTCGCCGACATGACCAACAGGCGCAGATCGTCGCGCAGCACGGTCTGGCTGTCACGCGCCAGCGCCAACCCCAGATCAGCGTCCAGACTGCGTTCGTGGAATTCGTCGAACAGGACGGCGCCGACGCCTTCCAGCCCCGGATCGTCCAGGATCATCCGCGTGAAGACGCCCTCGGTCACCACCTCGATTCGGGTGTCCGGGCCGATCCGGCTTTGCAGACGAGTGCGGTATCCGACGGTTCCTCCCGCTTTCTGGCCCAGGCTGGCTGCCATGCGGTCGGCGGCGGCGCGCGCGGCCAGTCGTCGCGGCTCCAGCACCAGAATCCTGCCGCCGCCCAGCCACGGCTGATCCAGCAACGCCAGAGGCACGACCGTCGTTTTGCCCGCGCCCGGCGGCGCGGCCAGCACGACCGCAGAGGTCTGAGCCAGGGCGGCCTTGAGGGCCTCCAGAACGGCGTGAATCGGCAACATGACACGGGCTGTAGCGCCTTCGGCCGGGGTCACGAAAGCGTCGTCGGCGCGTCATCCTTCGTAAACCGCGTTGCGCCGAGGCCCTCAGATGGCTAGCGTCCCCGCCCAAGAAGGCGACCCGGGAGGGGTCGTCGCATAAATGTTGGGGGCGCACCTGCATGTCTGCAGACGGCGTAAAGCCTGCCGGAAACCGGCTATTTCTTAAAAAATCCATCGCCCAGATTCAGAAGGAAGCCGCCAAGAGCGAGCTGAAACGGACCCTCGGTCCGCTCAATCTGATGAGCCTGGGCATCGGCGCCATCATCGGCGCGGGCATCTTCGTGCTGACGGGTCAGGTGGCTTCGGCCCATGCCGGCCCGGCCATCATGTTCTCCTTCGTCATCGCCGGCATCGCCTGCGGTCTGGCGGGCCTGTGCTACGCCGAACTGGCGTCGACCATGCCGGTGTCGGGTTCAGCCTACACCTATGCCTACGGCACCCTGGGCGAGATCTTCGCCTGGATCATGGGCTGGCTTCTGGTGCTGGAGTACGGCGTGGCGGCTTCGACCGTCGCGGTCGGCTGGTCCGGCTACGTCGTATCGATCCTGAGCGACTTCGGAGTCAGCGCCAGTCTGTTCCCGACAATAAGTTATCCCGGCGGCGAAGGGCCCCAGTGGGCCACTCCGCTGATCCAGTACGTCGCTTCGGGCGCCGATGCGGGCTTCCCGCTGACGGGCACCTTCAACCTGGTGGCGGCCGTCGGCATCGCCGCCGTGTGCGGTCTGCTGGTGCTCGGCGTGTCGGAATCGGCGAACATTAACAACGCCATCGTCGTCATCAAAATCATCGTCCTGCTGACCTTCATCGCCGTGGGCCTGCAGTACATCAACCCGGCCAACTGGGACCCCTTCATCCCGCCGCAGGGCGACAGCTGGGACCAGTTCGGCGTGGGCGGCATCTTCCGCGGCGCCTCGATCATCTTCTTCGCCTATGTCGGCTTTGAAGCGGTTTCGACCGCCGCCGCCGAGGCCAAGAACCCATCGAAGGACGTTCCGATCGGCATTCTGGGCGCCTTGTTCGTCTGTACCTTGATCTACATGGTCGTCGCCGCCGTCATGACCGGCGTGGTGCCCTACCTGGAGCTGGCTTCGCCGGCCCCGATCGCCGTCGCCATCGACCGCATGGCGCTCAGCTGGGCCGACGTTCCGCTGGCCGGCGCGCCGGGCGGCAAGCTGAACATGATCGCCTTCCTGATCAAGATCGGCGCCATCACCGGCCTGTCCTCCGTCATGCTGGTGCTGTGCTACGGCCAGACGCGTATCTTCTACACCATGGCGCGCGACGGCCTGCTGCCCAAGGCGTTCGCCGTGGTGCACCCGAAGTTCCGCACTCCGTGGATCGGCACCATCCTGCTGGGCATCGTCATCGCCATCGCGGCGTCCTTCCTGCCCATCTCGATCCTGGGCGACCTGGTGTCGCTGGGCACTGCGACGGCCTTCGCCATCGTATGCCTGTCGGTCATCGTCCTGCGTATCAAGCACCCGGAGATGGAGCGTCCGTTCCGCGTTCCGGGCGGCATGGTCACCGCCGTTCTGGGCATTCTGGCCTGTCTGACGCTGGCGTCGTTCAACTTCGTGCCGATGGTGCAGCACGCGCTGAACGACAACCCCCTGCCGCTGACCATCCTGGGCGTCTACGCCCTGGTCGGCGCCCTGATCTACGGCCTGTACGGCTTCGCCCACTCGAAGCTGGCCAAGGGCGTGGACATCACCGAGGACACCACGCTTGAATCGGCGGTCGAGGCCTTGGGCCACGGCGTCGACAACAAGAAGGACTGATCCCGGTCGGTCCTTCGGCCTCAAGCAGCGCAAAGCGCGATAGGCCAAATAATGAGAAAGGCCCCGGAGCGATCCGGGGCCTTTTTCATGCTCGCGCGGGATTGCCGAAACCGCCGCCCTCGCCTACAGCCTCCGGCGAACCTATGCGGATGTGGCGGAACTGGTAGACGCACCAGATTTAGGTTCTGGCGCCGAGAGGCGTGGAGGTTCGAGTCCTCTCATCCGCACCAGGCTTTTCAGCCGTTCATAAGATCAGCCAGGACCGCCGGAAGCCCTTGCGGCAGATCCTCGGAGATCAGCCCCGGCCCAAAGCGTCGCGCGGCTTCCGAATGCATCCACACCGCCGCCCGCGCCGCGTCGAAGCTGTCCATGTGCTGGGCGATCAGACCGCCGATCATCCCGGCCAACACATCGCCGCTGCCCGCCGTCGCCAGCCAGGGGGAGCCGTCGCCGTTGACCGCCAGGCGGCCGTCCGGCGCTGCGATGACCGTCGCGGCGCCCTTCAGCACGATGATCGCGCCTGCCAGCCGCGCCGCCTCCTGCGCCGCGCCTTCCCGTCCCTGTCTCTCCAGCAGGCCGGGAAACAGCCGCTCGAATTCGCCTTCATGCGGCGTCAGGACGTCGTCTCGGTCCAGCCAGGCGAACAACTGCTCAGGCCTGTCGCGAAACAGCGTCAGCGCGTCCGCATCGACCACCAGAGCCGCGCCCGTACGCGCCAGAGCAGCCAGGTTCAGCGCCGTGCTCTCGTGCAACCCGGCGGCCGGGCCGATCACGACGGCGTCCATCGGGTCGGCCATGATCTGAAGCTGGTCCGGCGTCGCGAAACTGGCCAGCATCACCGCCTCCAGCGTGGGAGCCAGAACCGCAGCCGCGTCCGGCGGGCAGAAGACCTTGACCAGACCCGCGCCGATCCTCAGCCCGGCCTTGGCCGATAGCCGCGCCGCGCCGGTGGACAAGGGGCCGCCCGAGACGACGCCCAGCCGCCCACGCACGTGTTTGTGGCTCTGCGGCCCCGGCTGAGGGAGCAGATGGCGCCATTCCGAAGGGGTGTTACCGAACTTCATGTGGATTTCCGTTCACGGATGGCCTCTGGGTACGAAAATCGCTTGCCAAATTGTGCGATGCAATGTCCCTTTACCGCCCGAGCGTCGGACCAAACAAGGAGCCGCCTCGGGATCCGCCATGAAGAAGATCGAAGCCGTCATCAAGCCATTCAAGCTCGATGAAGTAAAAGACGCTCTCCAGGATATCGGAGTGCAGGGCATGACCGTGCTGGAGGCCAAGGGATACGGCCGCCAGAAAGGCCATTCGGAACTCTATCGCGGCGCCGAGTACGTCATCGACTTCCTGCCCAAGATCAAGATCGAGGTCGTGGTGTCGGATGACCTGGCCCCCGCCGTGGTCGAGACGATTCAAAACGCCGCCCGCACCGGCAAGATCGGGGATGGCAAAATCTTCATCACCACGCTTGAAGATGTCATCCGCATTCGCACCGGTGAAACCGGCGCCCAGGCCATCTAGACCAACGGCCGCCTCTCGGGGCGGCCGATTTCAATTCTCCAGCTACAGGACCTCCTCCCCATGAGCGCCGCCCAAAAGATCCTGCAAGACATCAAGGACAAGGACGTCCAGTACGTCGATCTCCGTTTCACCGACACGCGTGGGCGGGTCCATCACGTGACCTTCGACATCGGCATGGTCGATGAGGATTTCCTCGAAGAAGGCACCATGTTCGACGGTTCCTCCATCTCCGGCTGGAAGACCATCAATGAGTCCGACATGCTGTTGAAGCCCGACCTGGCGACGGCCTTCATCGACCCCTTCTATCAGCAGACGACGCTGTTCCTGTTCTGCGACGTGCTGAGCCCCGACACGGCCGAGCCTTACAACCGGGACAGCCGCTCCATGGCCAAGAAGGCCCTGGCCTACGTCCAATCGTCGGGCGTGGGCGACACCGTCTACTTCGGCCCCGAAGCCGAGTTCTTCGTCTTCGACGACGTGCGCTGGAGCACGGCCGCCCACGACACCCGCTACAGCTTCGACTCGACCGAACTGCCCGCCAACACCGGCGCTGAATACGCAGAGGGCAATCTGGGGCACCGCCCGGGCGCCAAGGGCGGCTATTTCCCGGTCAATCCGGTCGACTCGGGTCAGGACCTGCGCGGCGAGATGCTGGCGGTTATGAAGGACCTGGGCCTGGATCCGGAAAAGCACCACCACGAGGTCGCCCCCGCGCAGCACGAGCTGGGCCTGAAGTTCAGCGACCTGCTGACCATGGCCGACCGGATGCAGCTGTATAAGTACGTGATCCACAATGTGGCCCACGCCTATGGCAAGTCGGCGACCTTCATGGCCAAGCCGATGTTCGGCGACAACGGCTCGGGCATGCACGTCCACATGTCGATCTGGAAGGACGGCAAGCCTCAGTTCGCCGGCGACAAGTACGCCGGCCTGTCGCAGGAATGCCTGTGGTACATCGGCGGCATCATCAAGCACGCCAAGGCCATCAACGCCTTCGCCAACTCGACCACCAACTCCTACAAGCGTCTGGTGCCCGGCTATGAGGCGCCGGTGAAGCTGGCCTATTCCGCCAGCAACCGTTCGGCCTCGATCCGCATCCCGCATGTCTCGTCGCCCAAGGCCAAGCGTATCGAGGCCCGCTTCCCCGATCCGATGGGCAACCCCTATCTGACGTTCGTCGCGCTGCTGATGGCGGGCCTGGACGGCATCGAGAACCGCATCGATCCCGGTGCGGCCGCCGACAAGAACCTGTACGACCTGCCGCCCGAAGAGCGTCACTCGATCCCGGAGGTCGCCGGTTCGCTGCGGGAAGCCCTGGACGCCCTCGACGCCGATCGCGCCTTCCTCAAGAAGGGCGGCGTCATGGATGACGACTTCATCGACGCCTACATCGAGCTGAAGCAGCAGGAAGTCGCCCGGCTGCAGTTGCACCCGCACCCGGTCGAGTTCGACATGTACTATAGCTGCTGATCCTCGGATCAGTCTGATGCAGAAGCCCCGGACGGTTCGCCGCCGGGGCTTTTTCTTACGCTTGGTCGTAGCGGGCCGACGCTTCGATCAGAGCCTCAATGTCGTCAGCACACAACAGGGGGCGCAGGGCCTCGAACTTCCTTTCGGACCAGCCATAGACGTCGAGCGCCAGCAGAGCCTCGATCACGGCGTCCGGGAACCGCTTGCGGATCGGAACCGCTGGATTGCCCGCCACGATGGCGTAAGGCGCCACGTCCTTGGTGACGATGGCTCCTGAGGCGACGACAGCGCCCTCGCCGATCGTCACGCCGGGCATGATCATGGCGCGCATCCCAATCCAAGCGCCGTCCTTGATGACGGTGTCGCCCTTGCCCTGATAGGCGTCGAGGATGACCTCTGCGAAGGGGTAGAGGCTGAACCAGTCCGTTCGGTGCGTATGGTTGCCGCCCAGCAGGATCACCGCCTCTGCGCCGATGCAGACGCAATCGCCGATGAACAGTTGGTCGATCGGCCACTGCGGCGTCCACGCCTTGAGGCTGTACGCATCGCCATAGAGATAGCGGACGACGCTTTCCTCGAAGGAGCCGCTCCAGGCGTTGCTGTAGTAGCTGCGCCGGCCCTTGATGTGGATGTTCGGGTTGGCGACCGTCTCGTGCAGCAGCTCAACCTTGGACCAGTGCCGGTCCGGGGCGGTATGGGACATGAAGCGACCTCAAGATGCTTGTCAGCGTCCGGATCGCCTCACCGCTCCATGGATCAGTCCGTCAGTCCCTCGGCCTGATCGGCCTTTTTGCGGCGCAGCTCGATGATGCGGACGCACCAGATGGAGACCTCGTAGAGCAGGACCATCGGCACCGCCAGCATCAGTTGGCTGATCGGATCGGGCGGCGTCACCACGGCGGCGACCACGACCACGGCGACGATGGCGTATCGACGGCCCTTGGCCATCATCTGGCTGTTGATCAGGCCCGCCAGACCCAGCAGGGTCATCACGACCGGCAACTGGAAGCACAGGCCGAAGGCCAGGATCAGCGCCGTCACCAGGTTCAGATAATCCGACACCTTGGGCAACAATTCAGCCGCCACGCCTTCGCCGATGATCTGCTGGCTCAACGAGAACCACATCACGAAGGGCAGCATGACGTAATAGACCAGCGCCGCGCCCAGCAGGAACAGAACCGGCGCCGCGATCAGGAAAGGCAGGAAGGCGCCCTTCTCGTTGCGGTAAAGGCCCGGCGCGACGAAGCGGTACAACTGCCAGGCCAGAACCGGGAAGGCCACGATGACGGCGCCCAGGCCCGCCAGTTTCATCTTGGTGAACAGGATCTCCAGCGGCGCTGTGTAGATCAGGCGCACGCTGTTGTGGTCCACGTCCGGCACCGGGATCAGACCGGCGGTGCCCAAGATCAGGTTGAACGGCGACACATGGCCGTGCGCGCCTACCGTCTGATGAAATGCGGCCGAAACCACATAGGGCTTCACTAGGAACAGGTAGAGCGTCTCCGAAAAGGCGAAACAGCCGATGAAGGCGATGATGAAGGCGACCACGCAGATCATCAGCCGCGAACGCAGCTCGATCAGGTGATCCATCAGGGGCGCGCGCGAAGCCTCGATCTCGGCTTCATCGTGGTCGGCGCGGCTCATAGGTCGACCTTCTTGGTACGCGCGACCTTGGGCCGTGAAGCCGGCGGTTTCAGCGAGGATGTCTTAGCGTCAGGCTTTGCGGCCGTCTTTCGCGTCCTGGCCTTGGCGGCGCCGTCCGCAGAAGCGGCGCTCGCCTTCTTGGCGCGCGGTTTTGGAGCGGGCTTGGGCTCAGGATTCAGGACGGCAGGCGCCGCCGCCGTATCCGGCCACTCATCGACGCCCGTGGCCACGGTTTGGGCCGCCTCGTCCGTCTTGGTTGCGGCGGACGTGGCGACGGCCGGCGTCTCGATCGGCGCCTCCAGCTCCTTGCGGATATCCTTGAAGGCTTCGTCCGCCTCGGCGCCGAGGGCGTACATCCCCTGCCCCGATCGCAGCGCCTCGACCTCCTTGCGCAGGTCGTCCAACTCGGACTGGCGCGCCATCTCGTCGAAGCTGGCGCGGAATTCATTGGCCATGCCGCGCGCCTTCGCGACGAACTGGCCGACCTTGCGCATCAGCACAGGCAAGTCCTTTGGCCCCACGACAAGCAGGGCCACCAGACCGATGACAAGGATTTCGAACCCGCCGATTCCGGGGCCAAGACCACCCATGATTCAGCGTCTTTCGGCGAGGATCAGCGGTTCAGTTCTTCTTTTTCGGCCTCGGTGCGCGGCAAGGCGCCCGGGGCTTCCTTGCCCTTGGCGTCCGTGTCGTCCTTCAGGCCGTCCTTGAAGGCGCGAATGCCCTTGGCGGCGTCGCCCATAATGCCCGACAGCTTGCCGCGGCCGCCGAAAAGGACCAGCACGACGACGACGACGATGGCCCAGTGCCAGATGCTCATGGAGCCCATGGCGATACCTCCTCAAGGGGACTCACCGAGACGCGGCCCCACCAACTGATTGTTGTGCGTCATATAGGCTGAGTGATGGCGACGCGCCAAGGGACGCTGTACGCATCGCGGCCATGAGTCTCAACGATCACGTCATCATCCATACCGACGGCGCCTGCAAGGGCAATCCCGGCCCTGGCGGCTGGGGGGCGATCCTGCAAACCGCCGGCGGGCACGAAAAGGAACTCTGGGGCGGCGAGCCCCTGACAACCAACAACCGCATGGAGCTGATGGCGGCGATCATGGCCCTGGAGGCGCTGAAGCGCCCCTGCCGCGTCGACCTGCACACCGACAGCAAATACGTCATGCAGGGCGTGACCGAGTGGATTCGCGGCTGGAAGGCGCGCGGCTGGAAGACGGCCGACAAGAAACCGGTCAAGAACGAGGACCTGTGGCGGCGCCTGGACGAAGCCCGCAGCCGCCACGAGGTGAAATGGCACTGGGTCAAAGGTCACGCCGGCCATGCCCTGAACGAACGCGCCGACGGCCTGGCCAATCGCGGGGTGGCGGAGATGCGCGGGCGCTAGACCGCCCGCACCTTCAGAAGGGGACCGGATACTGATTCGATGATGACGCTCTCGCCCGCGAGGGGCGAGGCGCCCTCGATTTCAGCCGGCCATTCAGAGCCGGACACGAAGACCCGGCCGCGACCGCCGACGAAGGCTTCGACCACGCGGGCGCGTTCGCCAACCAGACGGATGTCGCGATCATTGATGTCGGGCTGATCCTTGGGGTTCACCCGCTTGATCAGACGACGCGACAGGACGGTGGACGCCACGGTCAACGCGGCGAAGACGCCGATCTCGACCGGCAGGCCCAGTTGCGGCGCCAGCGCCGACAGCAGGGCCGTCAGCCCCGCCGACACCGCCGGCCACAACAGCCACTCGGTCGAAGCCGTAGCCTCGATCCCCAGCAGGACGACGCCGACCGCCAGCCATAGCCAGAACGGCTGGGCGGCGTAGAGGGAGACGAACCAGTCCATGGCCTACTCCGTCGTCGGCACGGCGCCGCCCGAACGACGCGCGGCGCGCGGCGCAGCCTGACGCGCGTCCGTGCGGACCTGCTGCTGCTCCTTGGCCAGACCGACCAATTCGCCGACGCCGGCGATGGTGCCGACCAGGGCGCCCATTTCCGACGGCACGATGACCGTCTTCTGTTGCGGGCTGCGCGCCAGTTCGGCGAAGGCCTCCACATACTTCTGGGCCACGAAGTAGTTGATGGCGTTGACGTCGCCCCGGGCGATGGCCTCCGACACCATGGCGGTGGCCTTGGCCTCGGCCTCGGCTTCACGTTCGCGAGCCTCCGCGTCGCGGAACGCCGCTTCGCGTCGGCCCTCGGCCTCCAGGATCGCCGCCTGCTTGGCGCCTTCGGCGCGGGCGATGGCGGCCTGCTTCTCGCCGTCCGCCTCGGTGATGACGGCGCGACGCTCGCGCTCGGCCTTCATCTGACGGGCCATGGCGTTGGTGATGTCGACCGGCGGCGTCAGGTCCTTGATCTCGATGCGGTTGGCCTTGATGCCCCACGGCTCGGTCGCGGCGTCGATGACATGCAGCAGGCGGGTGTTGATGCTGTCGCGCTGGCTCAGCACCTCGTCCAGCTCCATCGAGCCGACCACGGTCCGCAAGTTGGTCATGCACAGCTGGGCGATGGCGTAGGTCAGGTCGTCGACGCGATAGGCCGCCTTGGCCGCATCCATCACCTGGATGAAGACGATGCCGTCGACCTTCACCATGGCGTTGTCGCGGGTGATGACCTCCTGGGTCGGCACGTCCAGGACCTGCTCCATCATGTTCATGCGACGGCCGATACGCTCGACGAACGGAGTCAGGATGTGGATGCCCGGCGTCAGGGTCTTGGTGTATTTGCCGAACCGTTCCACCGTGAATTCACGGCCTTGCGGCACGATCTTGATCACGCTGAACAGGAAGATGAGCGCGAAGACCGCGAACATCACAAAGAATATCAGCGAAAAATTCATAAGGCCCTCCAGTTGGAAGGAGAGCTTAACCGCCCCGACGACGGCGCGCTACAGAATCCGGTTCCGTCAGCATGACATCCGCGTCAGCCATCGTGCGCGCGATCCCGATAATGCGGCGCGTCTCTTCCCAGTCCACCTTGGCCAGGGCGGTCTCGAACGGAAAGAAGGCCGCCTCGGCCGCATCGTCGCCCGCGACTGGCGCGCCAGACAGCCACCGGGCCGCATAGTCGATCAGAACGTAATGTCGCCCCGCCTCCGGAAAGAGCCCGTCCACCACATCGACCAGACCGATCAATTCCGCCTCGACGCCGGTTTCCTCCCGCAGTTCGCGCAGGGCTGCGTCAGCCAGACGTTCGCCCGGCTCCAGACGCCCGCCGGGCAGACTCCATTCCCCCACGCGCGGCGGCGTGCCGCGACGGATCAGCAGCACATCATCGCCTTTCAGGCACACCACGCCCACAGCCGGCGTCGGAATCATGTTTTGCCCTTGAATTGACCGCCAGAAGGCAAGGTTTTGCGCTTCCACCACGGCGCGCCTTTTGCCACAAGGCCGATATGACCCTCCCGACGCCAGAATCGCTCGCTGAACTCAAGGCCGTCCTGCCCGGCGCCTGGACCCAGGACGCCGCCGAAATGGCGCCGTGGCTGACCGAATGGCGCGGCCGCTGGACGGGCGAGACGCCGCTTCTGCTGCAACCGCGCACGACCGAAGAGGTCGCCCGCGCCGTCGAGATTTGCGCCCATCACGGCGTGGCCATGGTGACCCAAGGCGGCGGCACCGGCCTGGTCGGCGGCCAGATTCCCTATGGCGAGGTCCTGCTGTCCACGCGCAAGCTGCGGACCGTGCGCGACGTGACGCCCCTGGACGACGCCATGACCGTCGAGGCGGGCGTGACCCTGCTCGAGGCCCAGGAGCTGGCCAAGGAGAAGGACCGCTTCTTCCCGCTCAGCCTCGCGGCCGAGGGCTCGGCCACCATCGGCGGCGTCATCTCGACCAACGCGGGCGGCACGGCGGTTCTGCGCTACGGCATGATGCGCGATCTGGTGCTGGGCATCGAGGCCGTCATGCCCGACGGTCAGGTGTTCAACGGCCTGAAGCGGCTGCGCAAGGACAACACCGGCTATGACCTGAAGCAGCTCTTCATCGGCGCCGAAGGCACCCTGGGCGTCGTCACGGCGGCGACGCTGAAGCTGTTCCCCATCATGCGCAGCCGCGCCACGGCCATCGTCGGTCTGGAGAGCCACCACGACGCTGTGGTTCTTCTGGCTCGCGCAAAGGCCGAGACCGGCGGCGGAGTCGAGGCGTTCGAGCTGATGAAGCGGCTGGGCATGAGCCTGGTGCTGAAAAACATCCCCGACACGCGCGAACCGCTGGAATCGACGCCGCCCTGGTATGTGCTGATCGAACTGGCCTCGGGCGAGCCGGACGGCGCCGAGGCTGCGATGGAGCGGCTGCTGACAACCGCTTTCGAGGAAGGGCTGATCGTGGACGCCGCCATCGCCCAGAACGACGCCCAGAAGGCCGAGTTCTGGCGTCTGCGCGAAGAACACTCTGCGGCCCTCAAACCCGAAGGCGGCGGCTGGAAGCACGACGTGTCAGTCCCCGTATCGCGAATCGCCGACTTCATCGACGAGGCGACCGCCGCAGTCGAACGCTTCCATCCAGGCTGCCGCGTGTCGGTGTTCGGCCACGTCGGCGACGGCAATCTTCACTATGATGTGATCCCCGGCGTGGGCGAGGATGTCTCGGCCTTCATCGCCCGCTGGATGGAGGGGTCAGAAGTCGTCCACGATGTGGTCGCCCGTTACGACGGGTCGATTTCCGCTGAACACGGCCTGGGGCGGCTGAAAACCGGTGAGGCGCGGCGATACAAATCCCCGCTCGAGATCGCGACCATGCAGGCGATCCGACAGGCCCTCGACCCCAGGCGCATCATGAATCCGGCGGTCCTCTTCTGATGACTTGCGACCGTCTGTGACGTTTCAGGCGGTTCAAAACGTCATGGAAGCGGCCTATGAGGCCCGCTCTTGAGACGCATAGGGAGTCGATCGTCTTGCTGATCGTCCTGTCCCCGGCCAAAAAGCTGGACTTCAACCCGCCCGCTATCGACGCCCCCGTGACGCAGCGACGATGCGCGGACGAGACCGCCGAATTGGCCAAGGTGACGCAGAAGCTCAGCCGGGCCGATCTGCGTCGCCTGATGTCCATCTCCGACGCCCTGGCCGAACTGAACTACCAACGTTTCCAGGCCTTCGACAACGAAACCTCGGACGGCGCGCTTCAGGCCGTCTTCGCCTTCGCCGGCGATGTCTATGAGGGATTGTCGGCGCGCACCCTGTCGACCGACGACCTGAACTGGGCCCAGGATCACCTGCGAATCCTGTCGGGTTTCTACGGCCTGCTGCGGCCGTTGGATGCGATCCAACCGTACCGCCTGGAGATGGGCGTCCGGCTGAAGACCAAGCGTGGCGCCACCCTCTATGATTTCTGGGGCGAGCGGATTTCCCTGCGCCTCAACGAAGACGCCGAGAAGCTGTCTGAACGCACCCTGGTGAACCTGGCCAGCCACGAGTATTTCGGCGCGGTGGACGCCAAGGCGCTGAAGCTGCCGGTCGTGACACCGCACTTCAAGGAAAAGAAGGACGGCGAAGCCCGCATCATCTCCTTCTACGCCAAGAAGGCGCGCGGCGGCATGGCCCGCTTCGCCATCGAGAACCGCCTCGAAAAGGTCGAGGACCTTAAGGCTTACGATCGCGACGGCTACCGCTTCGACAAAAATCTTTCGACAGATACGGACTGGATATTCATCAGGGAAGGAAATTCCTGATCGCCAGATTGAACGACTGCGGTTAGGTTGCGTTGCAGCATCACTATCCAACGGGTTCTTTCTGTCATGTTCGCGATGAACGATCTCAAGGGCCGCGTCGCGGTCGTTTCCGGCTCGACCTCGGGCATCGGGCTGGCGCTGGCGCGGGCCGTGGCCCTGTGCGGCGGCGATGTGATGCTGAACGGTCTGGGCGACGCGGACGCCATCGAGAAGACGCGCGCCGATCTAGCCGCTGAAACCGGCGTGCGCGTCCTCTATCACCCCGCCGACATGACCCGGCCGGATCAGATCGAGGACATGATCGCCACGGCGCATCGGGACCTGGGCCGCCTCGACATCCTGGTCAACAACGCCGGCATCCAGCACGTCGAAGCGGTCGAGAACTTCCCCGCCGATGCGTGGGAAAAGATCATCGCCGTCAACCTGTCCTCGACCTTCTACGCCACCAAGGCGGCGATCCCGATCATGAAGGCGCAAGGGCGCGGCCGAATCATCAACATCGCCTCGGCTCACGGCCTGGTCGCCAGCCCGTTCAAGTCGGCCTATGTCGCCGCCAAGCACGGCGTGATCGGCTTCACCAAGACGGTGGCGTTGGAGCTGGCGCAGGACAACATCACCTGCAACGCCATCTGCCCCGGCTTCGTCGAGACGCCGATCGTCTCGAAGCAGATCCAGGACCAGGCGCGCACCCGCGGCATGAGCGAGGAAGACGTGATGAAGAATGTCATTCTCGGCTCGCAGCCGACCAAGCGTTTCGTCACGACCGATGAACTGGCGGGCGTCTTCCTCTATCTGGCGTCGGACCTCGGCGCCTCGGCCAACGGCGCCCACTTCTCCGTCGACGGCGGCTGGACGGCTCAATAGGCTTCACCGCAGCCGCACGGCTCGAAAGACGGAGAGGCTGATGGCGGCGAAACGCAAACCGGTCTGTCTGGCCCTGCAGGGCGGCGGAGCTCACGGCGCCTTTCAATGGGGCGTGCTGGACCGGTTGCTGGAGGCTGATGTTCTGGACGTGCGCGCCGTCACCGCCGCCTCGGCGGGAGCGATGAACGCCGCCGCCCTGATCACCGGACTGGAACGCGGCGGAGCCGAGGGCGGACGCGAGGCGCTGGACCACCTGTGGCGCGAGGTGAACCAGTCCGGCGGCCGCAACGTCTTCGGCGACAGCGCCGTCTGGTCCAAGGCCCTGGCGCCCGAATGGCTGAAGGGGACGCCGATGTGGCAGGCGGGCCAGACCCTGGCTCTGTCGATGAGCCCCTATTCCTTCAACCCCTTCAACCTGAACCCGCTGCGCCGGGTGCTGGAGACGGCGGTGGATTTCGAGGCCCTGCGCGCCTCCAACATCAAGATGTTCGTGTCGACGACGGCGGTGCGCGCAGGTCGCTCCCGCATCTTCAGGTCCGACGAAATGGCGCCCGAGGTGCTGCTGGCCTCGGCCTGCCTGCCCCAATTGTTTCAGGCGATCGAGATCGACGGCGAGCCCTATTGGGACGGCGGCTATCTGGCCAATCCGGCGCTGTGGCCGCTGTTCTACACCGACACACCGGACGATATTCTGCTGTTGCCCCTCAATCCGTTCCAGCGCGATGAGACGCCGCGCGAAGCGGGCGAGATCAACGACCGGCTGAATGAGATCGTCTTCAACGCCCCGCTCGTCGCCGAACTGCGGGCCGTCGCCTTCGTTCAGGACCTGATCGCCGAGGGCAAGCTGAAACCCGGTGAGGATCGCCGACGCGGCGTCCGCATCCACGTCATCGAAGCCGACGAATGGCTGGGCGGTGAGTCTCTGCACTCAAAATTCGATACGGAGTGGAGCTATCTGAACGAGCTGAAGCAGCATGGCCGGACGGCGGCTGACGCCTGGCTGGAAAACTGCCTGCCCAAGGTCGGTAAGGCGTCCAGCGTGGACGTGAAGGCGCGCTTCCTCTAGCCGACGAAGCCCGCCGCACGGCGCAGACGGTCGTTGATCGCCTCGCCCAGTCCTTTGGCTGGAATGGGCGACACGGCGATCCCGGCGGGTTTGGCGCGATCCGCCTCGCGCAACAGGCGGAACAGATTGGCCGCCGCCTCGCGCAGGTCGCCGCTTGGGCTGAGGCTCCAGCGCGGATCGCCGACGCCAGCGCCGAAGCCCAACAGGATTTCGTCCTCCCTGGCGCCTTCCGCCTCGATGCGCACCGGCGCGTCAGGCGCATAATGGAGGGCCAGGCGGCCCGGCGAGCGATGCCCCTGCCCGCCTTCGGCCAACGGCCCGGCGACCGCCTCGATCTCTTCGCGGGTGACGGAACCCGGACGCAGCAGGGCCACCCGCCCGTCCAGCACCGAGACGACCGTGCTTTCGACTCCTACGGGGCAGGGTCCGCCATCGACCGCCGCGCCCACGGCATGGCCCGTCTCTTCCATGGCGTCGTCGAAAGTCGTCGGGCTGGGCCGCCCTGAGCGGTTGGCCGATGGCGCGACGACCGGCCCGCCGAAGGCGCCGATGACCGCGCGCGCGCGCGGATGGCCCGGCACGCGCACGGCCACGCTGTCCAGCCCCGCCCGCGCCAAGTCGCATACCCGATCGCGATCCCGCACCGGCGCCACGATGGTCAACGGCCCCGGCCAGAAGGCTTCGGCCAAGGCTCGCGCGCGCCCGTCGAACACCGCGATCGCTTCGGCATCCAGCGCATTGGCGACATGGGCGATCAGGGGATTGAAGCGCGGTCTGCCCTTGGCCTCGAAGATACGCGCCACCGCCTGGGGGTTGGAGGCGTCCGCCGCCAGCCCATAGACCGTCTCGGTCGGCAGGATGACCAGGCGTCCCGTCTTCAACGCCTCGGCGGCGATTTCGGGGCTGTCGCCCCTGGCGGGTCGGTCGGCGGGCACGGTCGCTCTTTCCTTACGCGGCGTCAGCCGTTCAAACAGGCGCGTAGAGTGCGCGGAAACTCGACCAAAGTCCAAGCGGGCTTGCGCCCCGAAGCGCGGCGGCCGACAGAAGCGCGACGTCTTTCTGAGGATAACCGATGAGCTACCGCGCCCCCGTCCGTGACATCGCCTTCGCCCTCGACGCCGTGGCCGGAATTGGTCAGGTGGCGGCGACCGGCGCCTTTCCCGATTACGACGCCGACGTCGCCTCGGCCGTGCTGGACGCCGCCGGTCAGTTTTCGGAAGAGGTTCTGGCTCCGCTGAACCGTCCCGGCGACCTGGCGGGCGCCAAATACGCCAACGGCGCCGTGACCGCCGCCCCCGGTTTCGCCGACGCCTATCAACAGTTCGCGGCGGGCGGCTGGACCAGCCTGACCGCCTCGGTCGAGGCTGGCGGCCAGGCCCTGCCCAAGGCGCTGGAGCTGGCGGCCTATGAAACCGTCCACGCCGCCAACATGGCCTTCGGCCTGTGCCCCATGCTGTCGCTGGCCTCCATCGAAGCGCTGGAGCAGGTCGGAAACGAATATCAGAAGGCCACCTACCTGCCCAAGCTGGTCAGCGGCGAATGGACCGGCGCCATGGTGCTGACCGAGCCGCACGCAGGTTCCGACCTGGGCGCCCTGACGGCCACGGCGGTTCCTAACGGCGACGGGACCTACGCCCTGACCGGCCAGAAGATCTTCATCACCTGGGGCGACCACGACGCGGCCGACAACATCGTCCACCTGGTGCTGGCCCGCCTGCCCGACGCCCCTGCCGGGCCGAAGGGCATCAGCCTGTTCCTGACGCCCAAGTTCGCGGTCAACGCCGACGGTTCGCTGGGCGAGCGCAACGCCTTCCGCCCGGTCGGCGTCGAGCACAAGCTGGGCATCCACGCCTCCCCCACCTGCGTCATGAGCTATGAGGGCGCCCGCGCCGAACTGGTCGGCCAGCCGAACCAGGGTCTGGCCCATATGTTCGTCATGATGAACGCCGCCCGTCTGGCCGTCGGCGTCGAAGGCGTCGGCGTCGCCGAGCGCGCCTATCAGCACGCCCTGGCCTATGCGCTGGAACGCCGTCAGGGCCGCAGCGTCTGGACCGGCCAGAAGGACGCCCCAATCTTCGACCACCCCGACGTGCGGCGGATGCTGGCGGTGATGAAGGCGAAGGTCGCCGCCGCCCGCGCCATCTGCCTGTCGACCGGCGTCGCCGCCGACCTGGCCCGTCACGCCGCGACCGAGGAAGAGCGCAAGGCGTGGAAGGGTCGCGAAGACCTGTTCACCCCGATCGCCAAGGCCTGGTCCACGGACGTCGGCTGCGAGGTCGCCTCCATGGGCGTTCAGGTCCACGGCGGCATGGGCTTCATCGAAGAGACCGGCGCGGCCCAATACTATCGCGACGCCCGCATCACCCCGATCTATGAAGGCACCAACGGCATTCAGGCGATGGACCTTGTAGGCCGCAAGCTGTCGATGGACGGCGGCGAGTCGGCCAAGGCCCTGATCGCCGAGATGAAGACCACGCTGGCCCAGATCGACCGCCTCTATACCGGCAAGCCGGTCGAGCGCTTCGCCACCGCCATCGAGGCGGTCGAGGACGCCACCCTGTGGCTTCTGGACGCCAAGTCGGACGCGGCCCGCGCCGCCGACGTGCTGGCGGGCGCCGACGCCTATCTGAAGCTGATGGGCGACGTGGTCGGCGGCTGGATGCTGGCCAAGGGCGCCCTGGCCGCCAAGGCCAAGCTGGAGGCTGGCGACGGCGACGCCACATGGCTGCAGGGCAAGCTGGACCTCTATGAAGTCTACGCCGCCAACGTCCTGGGCCACGTCTCCAGTCGCCTGGCCGCCGTCGGCCAGGGCGGCGACCTGCTGCAACGCATGAGTGTGGAGGCCCTGGCCGGCTGATCGCCGTTCTATGGCTTGAGCGTGAAGCGCCTCCCGTGTCAGCTAGGCTCGGGAGGCGTTTCGTATGAATCGAGCGGTTGGCGCTGCCAGTTTTATCCTGGCTGCTTTTTTCAGCGGAGCCTCTTTCGCGACAACGGAAGAGCCGGTCGCCTGGGTCACGCGCCCTGTTCCGACGCCAGAAGATTTCCCACCCTTCGCCGCCGCCATGAACATCGGCGGCTGGGTCGAGGTGAACTGCCTGGTGACGCCGGAAGGGCTGCCGAACGCCTGCACCGCCATGCGCGCGCGTCCCGACGGGCTGGGCTTCGCCGAAGCCGCGGTCCGCATCATCGAGCGCGCAAGGCTAACGCCCGCCGCACCCGACGCCTCGCCTGAAAAACGCGAGTTCACGGTGCGCGTGCCCTTCAACGTTCCGCCATTCGACACGGAGGCGCCGACGCCCTGGTCCGGTCCGACGCCCAACGCCGCGCAAATGGAAGGGGGCCGCCGTTTCGCCCGACGCAGCGTCGAGCCTGTCGTTCGCCTTAGACGTCATTGGCGGCTGGACCGGATGCCGCTCGAGATGCGCAGGACGACCGAAGGCTGGATCGCCGAACTGTTCGGCAATCTGGAAACAGAGCGCCAAAGGCGGGGCCTGGTCATGGCCCGCATCCTTGCTCTTCGCGAGTTGGACGCCTTGCCGCCCAAGCAGCCCGATGACTGGAGCGAAGCCTGGACTCCTCAACTGCGAGAGGCCGGACGCGATGTCTTTCCTCGTGAGCCGATGATCGAACTTCGTCGCCGCTACTGCGCCCGTTATGACTGTGGGCCGACGGCTGGCGTCGCGCCCTGAAAACCCACGGAAAACCTTTAGATGATCACGCTTTTGGCGAGCCTGGCCCTATTGGCGGAGCCTGTTCAGTGGGAGACACGTCCCATCGTTGAACGCCACGATTATCCGCCCATGGCCAAGGATCTTCGAGTCAACGGAACCGTCACCCTCGAATGCGTCAACAACGACGACGGCGCCTTGACCCGTTGCGGCGCCGTGTTCGCCAGACCCGCCGACATGGGTTTCCAGCAAGCGGCGCTGGCGATCGTGTTCCGCGGGCGCGTCGCCCGGCCCGCCGGCGTTCCTTTCATGATCGAACTGCCCTTCGACATCCTGACCGAAGGCGACGAACCGCTGCGTCAACCGTGGGAAGGCCCTGAACCAGGCCCAGAACATATCCAGGCCGCCCAAGCCTTTACCGACAGCTTCTATGGCGGCAGCCGGTCTGCGGCCGAACGCTCGATCCGTGACTGGAAAGTCAACGAAATGCCGCCTGAGAAGGCAGCGCTTCTACGCGCCTGGATGGCCGAACTATACCCTGACCTTAAAGCCGAGAAGGCCTTGTACGCCGCGGGGGTCGCTCGCGTTCTGGCTCGACACGGCCTGGACTATCTGCCGACCCAGAAACCCATCGGATGGGATGTCTGGTACGCTCAAGTCACACAGGCCAGCCCGGAAGACCCGGCTCTGATCAGGAACGAGATGCGCCGGCGCTATTGTGAAGCGTTCGACTGCGCTTCTGGTGCGGCCGCCGACTGATCCAGCAAGGCTATGGTCTCGCGCACATAATCGGCGTGGGCCACGACGCCGAGGTCCAGGCCTTCGCCGCCGCCCTGCACCTCTTGCACCAGCACCCCCGCGATGAAGGGATGGTCAGGTACGGGCGCGCCAGGCACGCGCCGCGCCGCCGGGGTCCAGAAAACCGGCCCGCCGGAATTGCCCTGGGCCACCACGAAATCGAGCAGGAAGATCGGGAAATGCCGGATCGGGGTCAGCGGCCAGGAACTGATCCGGCCCAGGCGCAGGATCGGAAAGCCCGCTCGATTCGCCGACAAGCCGTGCGGATACCCCAGCGCCAGAAGTTCGTCGCCCGGCCCCATCCGCCAGCGGTCGAAGGCGTCAGCTTCCGCCAGCCAGCCGACCGGGATCGCCGCCTGGGCGAAAGCGGGCGGCGCCGTGATCTCCATCACCGCCACGTCGCGCTCAGGGTGGGCGGTCCACAGCGGCGCGCCGGCCGCGTCGCGGATGGTCAGGGTTCCGGGCGTGAACTTCCAGGCGCCGTCGGCCTCGGCCGTGCGCCAGCCAATCCGTGCCTCATTACCCGGCATGACGTCCAGGACGTGCCGCGCCGTCACCAGCACCACGCGCGGCGCGCCGTCAGGTCTAGGCGCGGCGATCAGAAAGCCTGTGCCGACCTTCCTCTGACTGCCGCTGATCGGCTGGTCCAGTTGCACCGTGGCGTTGATAACGCCGACCGTCAGGTCCCATTCGGGCGGCGGCGCGGCGACGACAGCCGGTTGTTCGGGCGGAAGATCCTGAATGACCATGACGCCATTTGACGCCGAGCGTCGCCGGGCACAAGGTCCAGCTCAAATCATACGCTTGGGGCACGCCATCATCATGAACCGTCGCGAACTGATCGCCTCGACCGCCGCCATCGGCGTGGTCGCCGCCTCCCCCGCCCTTGCCCGCCAGACTACCGGAGCCTCGATGTCCAAACCCACGCCGCCCGTCGCCAAGAAGGTCCCCGTTCGCATCGAACAATTGGGCCGGGTCCGCACCGACGACTATCAGTGGATGAAGGACGACAACTGGCAGGCCGTGCTGCGCGACCCGTCGCTGATCAAGGCTGACGTCAAGGAGCACCTGACCGCCGAGAACGCCTATCGCGAAGCCATGATGGCCTCGACCCTGCCGCTGCAGGCCGCGATGTTCGAGGAGATGAAGGGCCGCATCAAGGAGGACGACAGCTCCGTGCCCGCCGCTGACGGCCCGTGGGAATACTTCACCGAGTACCGCACCGGCGAGCAGCATCCCCGCTATATGCGGGTCGAGCGCCAGGGGACCTGGATGGTCGACGGTCAGCCCGTGACCAAGAACTTCGTCAAGGCCCCGACGCCTGAGCTGCTGCTGGACTGCAACGCCCTGGCCGAGGGCAAGGCTTATTCGGAGGTCTCGGCGACCGAACACAGCCCCGACCACGCCCTGTTCGCCTATGCCGAGGACGCCCAGGGTTCGGAAGTCTACAAGATCTATGTGAAGGATCTGGCGACCGGCGAAGTGCTGCCCAACCCGATCGAATCGGCCAGCGCCAACTTCACCTTCTCGCCGGACAGCCAGTGGATCTTCTGGACCAACCGCGACGACAACGGTCGTCCGGACAAGATCTTCCGTCGCCCGGCGCGCGGCGGCGAGACCGCCCTGGTTAACGAGGAAGCCGACGAGGGCATGTTCCAGGGCATCGGCCGCACCGCCGACGACGCCTTCCTGGTCATCAACATCGCCAATCAGGAGACCTCGGAAAGCCGCATCATTCCGGCTTCCGATCCGACGGCGACGCCCGTGGTGGTCGAGCCGCGCCACGTGGGCCGCCTGTACGACCTGGACCATTGGGGCGACCGCTGGGTGATCCGCACCAATGCCGACGACGCCGTCGACTTCAAGGTGGTGGAGGCGCCGACCGCCTCCCCCGCCAAGGCGAACTGGAAGGACCTGATCCCGCATACGCCGGGCCGCTTCATCGAGGGCGTGGCCCTGGTCAAGGACTATCTCGGCCGTCAGGAACGCGCCGACGCCAACACCAAGATCGTCATCCGCGACCGCGCCGGCGCTGAGCATGAGATCGCCGTCGATGAACCGGCCTACGCCCTGTCGCTGGGCGGAGCGTCGGAGTTCGACACCACGGTCATGCGATATGGCTACAATTCGCCGTCGACCCCCACTTCGACCTATGACTACGACCTGAGGATGCGCGAGCGCGCCCTGCGCAAGGTCCAGGAAATCCCCTCGGGCCATAACCCGGCCGACTATGTGGTCGAGCGCCTGAACGCCCCCGCCTCGGACGGCGAACTGGTGCCGGTGACGGTGCTGCGCCGCAAGGACACGCCGGTCGACGGTTCGGCGCCGCTTCTGCTCTACGGTTACGGCTCCTACGGCATTCCGATGGCGGCCAGCTTCGCGACGAACCGGCTGTCTCTGGTGGATCGGGGCTTCATCTACGCCATCGCTCACATCCGCGGCGGCTCGGACAAGGGCTGGAACTGGTTCCTCGACGCCCGGCGCTTCACCAAGAAGAACACCTTCACCGACTTCATCGCCGCCGCTGACCACCTGATCGCCGAGAATTACGCCCGGTCGGGCAATATCGTCGCCGAAGGCCGGTCGGCCGGCGGGCTTCTGATGGGCGTGATCACCAATATGCGGCCGGAATTGTGGGCCGGCGTGATCGGCGGCGTGCCCTTTGTCGACCTGATCAACACCATGTCCGACACCACCCTGCCCCTGACCCCGCCCGAGTGGCCTGAGTGGGGCAATCCGATCGAGGACGCCGACGCCTACGACTACATGTATTCCTACAGCCCCTATGATCAGATCGAGGCCAAGCCCTATCCCGCCCTGCTGGCGACCGGGGGCCTGTCCGACCCGCGCGTGACCTATTGGGAGCCTGAGAAGTGGGTGGCCAAGCTGCGCCCGGCCTCCACATCGGGCAAGCCTGTGCTGCTGAAGATCAATATGGAGGCAGGCCACTTCGCCTCGTCCGGCCGGTTCGATTATCTGAAGGACATCGCCCACGACTACGCCTTCGCCGTCTGGGCGGTGGAGAAGGGATGGGAAAAGGCGTGATCGTCCGACCGTTTGCGGAAGCCGACCTGGCGGCCGTGACGGCCATCTACGCCGACAGCGTGCTGAACGGCACAGGGACGTTCGAACTGGACGTCCCCTCAGCCGACGAGATGCGGACGCGTCTGGCCGCGCCGGCCGCCTTGGGCTTGCCCGTCCTGGTCGCTGAAGTCGACGGCCCCGACGGACTTAGACGGGTCGCCGGCTACGCCTATGCCGCTCCCTATCGCCTGCGCGCCGCCTATCGCTTCATGGTCGAGGACTCGATTTACGTCGCTCAAGCATGCCGGGGACGTGGCGTCGGGAAAGCCCTGCTGGACGCCCTGCTCGAGACCTGCACGACCTTGGGAATGCGTCAGGTTGTGGCGGTGATCGGCGACAGCGCCAACGCCGGCTCCATCGCCCTGCACGAGGCTTCAGGCTTCGTCCACGTCGGCGCCTTTCGCGACGCCGGCTGGAAATTCGACGGCTGGCGCGATGTCGTCTTCATGCAGAAGGCGCTGGGTCCCGGAGGGGCGACGCCGCCCGACGCCGCTGGCCTGGATTGCGGCCGCTAGAGTCTGAATTCGCAGATTTTTTGCAGAAGCGCCACAATGCGCTTGACCCCGGGCGCGACGAACCGTATTCGCCCCTCCTCTCCTCCGCGTGGGGAGAGAAACGCGGGTGTAGCTCAGTTGGTTAGAGTGCCGGCCTGTCACGCCGGAGGTCGCGGGTTCGAGCCCCGTCACTCGCGCCACTCCTCTCAGGGCTCTGAGGGAGTGGCGCGCCGCCCCTTTCATTAGCATTGATGAATCTTCATTCGGTGATGATTAGCTAATCATCACCCCTTTCGGCTGCCCGTTGCGCGATTGGAACCGTGCGGCGGCCGGCGTCCACGACACCCTTTTGTCTCGGCGCAAAAAAGCGGCGGGTCGATAGACCCGCCGCCCTAGATGCAACGCTGAGCGCTTCTTAGAAGCGGGCGCGAGCGCCGATGTAGAAGTAACGACCGATGACGTCATAGGTCGACGGATCGGTTTGGTACTGGAAGCCGCTCGCATAACGCGGCGGATCCTTGTCGAACAGGTTATCGACACCGCCGAAGAACTCCAGCGTATCGTTCACCGCCCACGACGCGTTCAGGTAGAAGTAGCTGTACGCATCGATCTCCCCAATGTCGCCAGCAGCCACGTCCGCCGCATCGTCCACCACGCTGCTGATATAGGTCCAGCGCAGCGAAGCCGAGAAGTTTTCATACGCCCACGAGAAGCGCGTGTTGAACTTCCATTCCGGCAGAGTGGTCTCACCCGGCGTACCATCGCCGATGCCGCCGACAAAGCTATCGCTCATCGGGCTCGCCGCATCGGACTGGAACTGCTGGTTCTCGTACCAGGTGCCCTGGGTCGAGAAGCCGAGGCGGCCTAGCCAGGACGGCGCACCATAGTCAGCTGGCGTGATGTTGTAGTTGATCGCCAAGTCGACGCCCGAGGCCTTGAAGGTGGCCAAGTTGGCGTTGGTCGCGGTGATGAAGCCGTTCAGGCCCGTGCTCGTCAGATAGCCGGTATCCGCATCGCGATGCAGGTTCTGGCAGTAGACATTCGAGTTGCTGAAGGTCGGGTTGAAGTCGGCGTTGAAGCAGCGCGAAAGCGAGGTCGAGAAGCCGATCGAACTGATGACGTCGTCGATCTGGATATCAAAGTAGTCGATCGTCGCCGTCAGACTCGACGCCCAGGACGGAACCGAAGCCGGTGCACGGAAAACCGCACCGATCGTGGTGGAGTCAGCCGTTTCCGGATTCAAATTCAGGTTACCACCCGAGAACGTGCGGTATTGCGTCCCAACCGAATCCCACGTCGCATTGATCATGGAGGATTGGGCCTGGCAGAGAGCCAGTACTTGGGACGCATTAGCGCCCGTACGGGCAGCGCTGTCCTTGTCGCAAGGGTCCAGATTACCGGTCGTTACACCGGGATAGCCCTCTGCGCGCGTGGCGTACAACTCACCCAGGGAAGGCGCTCGCACCGCACGTTGTTGCAGCGCGCGGAACCGCATCCAATCAACCGGAGCCCATTCACCACCATACTTCCAGGTCTCAGTGGTCTGGCCGGTCGAATAATCAGACCAGCGATAGCCGCCTTCCAACCCGAGATAGTGCGCGAATGGTTGTTCGGCTAAGATCGGAACACGGAGTTCGCCGAAGACTTCCCAAACGTCGTAGGCGCCCTTGACCGGGCCGGCCGAGTTCCCGCCCAGCAGAGTGCCGGTTTGGACGCCTTCCGGCGGCATGTCGTCATAGGCGAGATCACGATATTCGCCGCCGAACGCGAAGCTGACAGGCCCCGCCGGCAGGGTGAACAGATCCCCCGTCACCGAAGCGACGACGTTCTTCTGCACAATCTCGGTGCTGCCGAGTTGCCCCTTGGCGGCGATATATTCAGCCTGTTCCGGCGTGATATTGTTTGCCCCGAAAGGATTCAGAGGCACGCAAGTGGTCGGGCTCCCAAGGCTGCCGACCGGCCCCGTCGGCGACCCATCCGGGCACCCAGCGAGAGCGGCGCTAATCCGGTTGGCTTCCGGGAAGCCGAGATACTCTTGAGTATTCCGGTACTTACCGTACGACGCATAGACGTCGTAGGCCCATTCCTTGCCATTGATCGGCGGGAGCGTGCCACGGAAACCACCCGTCGCCTGATAGGCCGTGGTGTCGTAGTTATACTTACGCGGTCCCAGCTCATTCGTCCGGCGCGAAAGGGAGAACCTATCAACCCCTGCGCTGGTGAGCAGCGCCCTCACTTCCGGCGACAGCGTCCCCGTCGTCGCGACGGGAATGACAAAGCCAGCCGGCGATTCAGCCAGCTCATTCGAGCTGCTGTATGTGCTGAACAGCGCGTCACCGTAGAACTGGATCCGATCCGTCAGGTCATACTTCATCTGGCTGTAGAAGTTCGTACGCTCGTACGGCGACTGCAGCAGGTTCACCGGGTTGAAATCGTACAGGAACATCTCGTCCGGATTCCAGCCCTCGGTATTCGGCCCCTGGTAACCGAAGGTGCCGTCGCCGGTGCCGGCGATAAACAGCGAACCATCGGGGTTAAAGCCGAGCCGCTGCCCACCGTAAATCAGGTCAGGATTCGTCAGGCCGCGCGCCGTAAAGTAGGCTAGGTATTGACCCAGTTGCGCGTCCGTCGCCGAGGGCGAAATCGAAAAGGTGCCGTCGCCGGTCGTGGGCGAACCGTCCGGCACACAGCTGCCGTCGTTGAAGCAATACTGAGCCGTACGCGAGATTTCACGCGCCGTCTGCGGGATGCCGTCGCGGGTGTTGTGCGACGCGGCAAAGGTCAAGTGACCGCGACCACCGGCGAAAGCGCCGCCCAAGAGCAGATTGTACTGGACTTCCTTGCCGTCATTCTCTTGCGAGATGCCGTACTGAGCCGAAACCTGAGCGCCCTCGAAGTCGTCCTTCAGGATGAAGTTGACCACGCCCGAGACAGCGTCGGCGCCGTACACCGCCGACGCGCCGCCGGTGATGATTTCAACGCGATCCATCAGGCCCGAGGGCAGGATGGAGATATCGACTGCGCCGCTCGACGAGCCAGGGACCAGACGACGGCCGTTGACGAGGGTCAAGCCGCGCGACGTACCCAGTTGGCGCAGGTCCAGGAAGGCCGCACCACCCGAAGAGGGGTTGTTGTTCGTCTTGGTCAGGCTGGGCGACAATTGTGGCAGCGCATTCAGGTAGGTTTCGATCGTCGCAGTGCCGATCTCCTCCAGTTGCTCTGCGCCAACCGTCACGATCGGGCTGCTGCCCGTCGTGTCACGCACGCGAATACGCGAGCCAGTAACGACAATGTCCGAAACTTGGCTCGCCTGCTCTTCGCCGCTCGTGCTTTGCGCCATTGCGGGGGCGGCGAAACCAATCAGCGCCGCTCCGGCTATCATAGTCGACGCAAGCAGGCGCTCACGCTTCAAATGGACCTTCAAGATAAATCCTCCTGTGTTGCACCTGGCCCCCAACGGAGTTCTTACTCCATCTGCCGGCGCGGCCCCCTCACCCTCACCTCCCCACAGGGAGAATCGAGCGAACGGCTAGACGACCCATAACCGTCCACGAGGAAGGAATTCTAGGACAATTACTTTCGCGCAACGAATCCACCTCATTCATGTCACAAAATAGCCACGGCCATTCATGGATAACTCTCCATCGGCGGCCAAACGCCTCCTTTTTGCCTTGAATGAAGCTTCGAAGAAATGTCAGAAAAACAGAAAATTTCCGCAAAAATTTCTATCCGACTGGTGATTATCGCCAGCATTCCCCTGTGGAGTTCGCAAGCTTTCGCCGCCGATCATCGTTCACCGGTGGAGGAGCTTGAAGCCTGCCGTTCAATTGCCGACCCCATCCTACGTCTACCCTGCCTGGATCTCGCGTCAGAAAGGCTGCTCCAAGCCCATAAGACGGGAGAACTGACAATCATCGACGGCTCTCAGGTACGAGAGGCGCAGCGCAACCTCTTCGGCTTCAACGGCGTGACCTTGCCGTCATTCCTAGGAGGAGGCCCCGATCGCGAGGAGATATCGTCGATCCAGACCACTCTGAGGAGGGCGTCCAGAGACGGTAACGGACAATGGACCTTCCATCTCGCCGACGGGAGCGAGTGGAAGCAGATCGACAAGGAAACGCCGAGTGTTCGTGACCAAAGCGGCGTTGAGGTTCGTATTCGCCGCGCAGCCTTTGGCAGTTACCTTATGAATGTGGGCGGTGCTCGCGCCATTCGAGTGAAGAGACAGTGAGCACAGCCTGACAGCAGCGAAATAGGCGCGAAATGTCGGGAAAGATCGTCCATATTGAGAACGAAGCACCGTCATGATCCCCTACCTCCGCCAGTTCGATTTCGCCTATGGACGTCGGGATCAGGTCTCGCCTCTGATCCAGCGCGTGGTCGCAGACAATCCGGGGCCTTTCACCTTCACCGGCACGGGCGTCTACATCGTCGGACGCGACCGGCCGGGCGCCGAGGTCGCTGTGATCGATCCTGGGCCGATGGACGAGGCTCATCTTTCGGCCCTGCTTCGCGCGATTGAAGGCCGAACGGTCAGTCATATCCTGGTGACGCATACCCATCGGGACCATGCGCCCCTCGCCCGCCCCCTGGCCGAGGCTGTCGGCGGCGCGCCCATCCTGGCGGCTCGTCCGCCGGAGCGGACCGTGCACGCCTCCGGCGCGCTGGATGAGGACGACGACGCCGACTTTCAGCCGGACGTGATCCTGGTCGGCGGCGAGCGGATCGAAGGGGACGGCTGGACGCTGGAGGCCCTGGCGACGCCGGGCCACGCCTCCAACCATATGGCCTTCGTCCTGCGCGAGGAAAACGCCCTGTTCAGCGGCGACCACATCATGGGCTGGTCGACGACGGTAGTGGCGCCGCCGGACGGAGACATGGCGGACTACATGAAGAGCCTGGACGCCGTTCTCGCCCGTGGGTTCTCGACGATCTGGCCCACGCACGGCCCGGCGATCACCCAGGTCGCGCCCTTCCTGAAGGCCTATCGCGCCCACCGACTGGAACGGGAGGCTCAGATCATGGCTCGACTGGCCGCGGGGAATCGGAGGGTCGCCGACATGGTTCCCGCCCTCTACGCCGGGGTTGACCAGCGCCTCTGGCCGGCCGCCAGCCTTTCGGTGCTGGCGCACCTGATCAAGCTGGAGAAGGAAGGCCGAGTTCGCGCCTCGCCCGGGGCTGAACTGGCCGCGACCTGGCGGTTGGTCGACCCGGCGCTCTGAAGCTTAAGGAGCCAGGTGCGCGACTACGGCCCTGGCTAGACGACAGGCCTCATCCCCGACCTCCAGGTCGTCCCGTCCCGCGACACGCACGTCCGTGCGCCCAGGGCGAATACGAACGCTGACATCATACGTCAGGCCGAACCAGGCGCCTTCCTTGCGTCCATCCACACGAAAGGGCGCGGTGCCTAGAACAGTGAACCCGGCCTTTTCGAGAGCCCAGGCCGCCGTCTCCGGCGCAACCTGGGTCGGCGCGTGGGTCAGGCCTTCGCAGCCCTGAGGCTGTCTTTCCGTCACGCCCGCCAGGCGCCTCTCCGCCGCCAGGATGCGGGCGAAGGCGGGCGGATCCGACGGGTCCGTCGCGACGTCGAGCGGGGCGGCGGTGAAACGCCGCTCCTGAACCAGATAGCCGCCTACCGTCACCCCGGCGATCGCCAAAGCCGCGCCGGCGATCCCGACCAAGCGCCGCTCACGGAACGCCAGAAGGCAGGCGACCAGAGCGGCCGACAATCCCGCGAAGGCCAGGATCCGACCAATTTTCAAGGCCAGCACGCCCAGGCTGAATTCCGCGCTCCACACGCCCAGGCGCGCGCCGCAGACCGCGACCAGCAACAAGACCGGCGCGAGCAGCGCAACCAGAAGCAACAGCACGGCCAGAGACTGGCCCTTGGGGCGGGTTGTCGACACGGCGTCCTCCGTCGAATCAACCGGCTGTGGGCAGCCGGTAGTCCGTCATTCGCTCACGCAGGGTCTTCTTGTCGATCTTGCCCGTGGCGCCCAGAGGGATGTCATCGACGAAGACCACATCGTCCGGCATCCACCATTTGGCGATCTTGCCCTGCAGGAAGTCCAGATGTTCCTGCTTGTCCTCGACCTCGCCCTGCTTGAGCTTGACCAGCAGCACCGGCCGCTCGTCCCATTTGGGGTGCGCCGCGCCGATGACGGCCGCCAGGGCGACCTTGGGGTGACCGACGGCGATGTTCTCGATGTCGATGGAGCTGATCCACTCCCCGCCCGACTTGATGACGTCCTTGGCGCGGTCGGTGATCTGCATGAAGCCTTCGGGGTCGACGCTGGCGATGTCGCCCGTGTCGAAGAAACCTTCGTGATCCAGAATGTCGCCGCCCTCGCCCTTGAAATAGGCGCCGGCGATGGTCGGCCCCTTGACCATGACCCGGCCGAAGGTCTTGCCGTCATGCGGCATCTCCTGACCGCCGTAGTTCTTGATCTTGAGCTCGACCCCCAGCGGCGGCGTGCCCTGTTTCATGCGCCAAGCCATCTGCTGATCATAAGGCAGAGCCTTCAGTTCGGGCGTCAGGTTGGCGATGGTGCCGATCGGAGAGGTTTCCGTCATGCCCCAGGCATGGACCACCTCGACGCCGAACTTCTCCTGGAAGCCGCGGATCAGGGCCTCCGGGCAGGCTGAGCCGCCGATCAGAACCTTTTTCAAGGTGGAGAACTTCAGTCCGTTCTCGATCATATGTCCGAACAGCCCCTGCCATACGGTGGGCACGGCGGCCGAGAAGGTGACCCCTTCAGTCTCGATCAGCTCATAGAGCGCCGCGCCGTCCATCCTGGCGCCCGGCATGACCAGTTTCGAGCCTGCCGCCGGCCCCCCGAAGGCGATACCCCAGGCGTTGGCGTGGAACATGGGAACGACCGGAAGGATCACCTCATTGGGCGTCGCTCCCATCACCGTGGACTGAAGGCCCAGCAAGGTGTGGATGAAGTTCGAGCGGTGCGAATACAGCACGCCCTTCGGATTACCTGTGGTGCCCGAGGTGTAACAGAGACCGCAGGCCGTCTGTTCGTCGAACCCGCCCCAGACCACGTCGCTCGACGCCTGCTCCAGCACGGCCTCATATGCCTCGCCCTTCGGCAGCTTGGCCGAAGGCATATGAGCGGCGTCCGTCATCACGATGACGCGTTCGACGGTCGGGCAATGCGGGAGGATGGCCTCCAGCAGCGGCACGAAAGTCAGATCGGTGAAGATGATCCGGTCTTCGGCGTGATTGATGATGTAGGCCAGTTGCTCTGGGAACAGCCGCGGATTAAGCGTGTGGCAGACGGCGCCGATGCCCATGATGCCGTACCAAGTCTCGATATGATTGCCGGTGTTCCAGGCCATGGTGCCGACACGGTCGCCCGGCTTGATCCCCCAGGCCAGCAAGGCGTTCGACACTCGACGCGCCCGCTCGTGAATGGCGGCGTAGGTGGTGCGGACGATCGGCCCTTCCACCGAACGCGTCACGACCTCGCGCCGTCCGTGCCAGTTCTTCGCGTGATCGAGGATCTTGTCGACCGTCAACGGCCAGTCCTGCATCATACCCAGCATTCGGCGTCTTCCCTCGTCCATGCGCCTTGGTTGAAAGCGGCGCTTGCATCCACGCTAAGACAGGTGAACCGCGACAGGCAACGTGACGCAAGGGAAGGCTGGCCGCGACAGATCGCCGTTCCTGCACGTCATCAAGGCTTGCATCGCGCGCCATCCAGGTGAATGAGCCGCTCATGACCATTATCATCGCCATCACCGGCGGCTCGGGCTCCGGCAAGAGCACCCTGGCCGAGGCCCTGATTTCCTCGCTGCCCGAGGGCGTCGCCACCCTTTTGCGAGAAGATTCCTATTATCTCGACGCGGCTTCCGTCCCCGGTTTTGATGCGGCGACGCACGATTTCGACGATGTCGCCGCGCGTGATCACGATCTGCTGATTTCCGATCTGAGCGACCTGAAGGCCGGATGCAGCGTGACCGCCCCGCTTTATTCCTTCATTCACCACGGACGCGAGCCGGGCGGCGAGCCGGTGCCGGCCGCTGAGGTGGTGGTGGTCGAAGGCACGCACCTGCTGTGCACCCCTGCCCTAGCGGCCCTGTTCGACATTCGGGTCTTCGTCGACACCCCCGCAGACATCCGCTTCATCCGCCGCCTTCTGCGCGACCAGACCGAGCGCGGCCGCACGGCCGAATCCGTTATCCAGCAATATCTCGCCACGGTCCGTCCCGGCCATGAGCGGCTGACGGAACCATCCCGGGTCCATGCCGATTTCATTGTCGCAGACGCCACCGCCGCGGTTCGCTTGGAAGATCCTCAAGCCGTGGTGCGCCTGGCGGCGCCGGTGTTGGCCCACCCGTTGCTTGAACCCTGGTTGAGCTAACCGGCGTCGCTGACGGCGTTAACCGTGATCGTTGCAATCGTGGCAAATTAAAGGCAGGATCGTCGTCCAATGATTGGGTGACAATCCGATGACCGTCTCGGTCCACGCCCTCGAAGACCCCCGACGCGACGCCCTGGTGCGCCAGGCTCGGCTGTACTTCGTCGAAGAAGGTTACGCCGGCACCAAGATGGAGCCGATCGCCAGGGAGGCCGGCGTATCCACGGCGACCCTCTACGCCATGTTCGAGAACAAGGCGGCGCTGTTCGCCGCCGTCATCGACGAAGCCTCCGCCGACTTCGCCGAGCGGATGGCCAAGGTGAAAACCTGCGCCGGCGCGCCCCGGCCGCGATTGAACGGCTTTCTGACCGCCTATGCCGAATTCATCAGCGACCCGTTCGTCAGGGCCATTTTTCGCCTGGTCATGACCGAGCGTCGTCGCTTCGAGAGTCTGGCGACAGCCTTCTATGAACAGGCCAAGCAGGATTTCGGCGCGGTGCTCGTCTCAACCCTCGCCGACATGAACGCAAAGGGCGAGTTGAAGCTTCACAAGCCGTCCTGGGCCGCCAGTCAGTTGATGGGCATGGTCGAACACCCGCTGTTCTTCGTGCCGACGGTGACCGGGGATCGGGTTCTTCCCGCCCGCTCGCCTGCGGCCATCGCCGAAGATGCGGTGGAGACCTTCCTGGCCCGTTACGCCGCCTGACCGCTTGATCAGGGCCAGAGCCGGCCGCGACGCCACGTCTGATCTTCGGCCGTCCGGTCAAACCGTAGACGATCATGCAGGCGGAAAGGACGATCGCGCCAGAACTCGATCTGGACCGGCCTGACCCGCCAACCGGTCCAGCGATCCGGCCGCGGAACCTCATGGCCGTCGAAACGCGCGGTCTGTTCGGCCACTCTGGCCACAAGAGCCGCTCGATCCGCCAGGGGACGCGACTGGTCCGAAGCCCAGGCGCCGATGCGGCTTTCGCGCGCACGGCTGGCGAAATAGGCGTCGGCCTCCTCAACGCTGACTGGCTCCACCGGCCCCCGGATCCGCACCTGACGACGCAGACTCTTCCAGTGGAACAGCAGGGCGGCGCTTGGATTGGCCCACAACTGACCGCCCTTGGCGCTTTCCTGATTGGAGAAGAAGGTGAAGCCTCGCGCATCGACATCCTTCAGCAGGACCATACGCACATCGGGATGGCCCTCGGCGTCGACCGTCGCCAGCGCCATGGCGTTCGGGTCGTTGGGTTCCGATCCCCGCGCGACCTCCAGCCATTCCACGAACAGGGCGATGGGGTCGCCCCGCTCGAAGATGGTCTCATCCGCATTCGCCTCGAGTTGGGCGGCGTAGTCTTCCCGAGACGGGCTGGGCGGGATCACGGACTGGGTCATGCCGACCCTATAGTCCCGCTTCAGGCCCACGTCACATGCACGCCGTTCAAACCTGTGTCAGCCTTTGCAAACAAGGTTAACCCTGTCTTGACCATGTGGTCTGCACAGTGGCCGCCATGCGCGCGGACAGCCCCTCATTCATGGACGCTCGGCGCCTGCTCGGCCTCGACGCTCCGGCAGGCCCGCAGGCGTTGGCCGCCGCATTTCGCATAGCCGTAAAGGCCTCTCGTCCGGATCAGGCCGGCGGAGACGCAGATCGGTTTCGTCGTGTCATCGCCGCCTACCGTCTGCTGCAGACGGAGACTCGCGCGCTGCCGGCGCCGCGCAAACGGTCCGAAACCTCTCATGCTCAGAGCGCCCGTTCCGCCCCCCTTCCCCCACCGCTCGTCGTGTTGACGCCGATGCAGGCTCTGACTGGGGGCAGCGTGATCGTCAAAGCCTGGGGACGCAGCCTTCTGGTTCACGTCCCGCCGGGCGTGCGGACCGCTGATCGCATCCGGCTGAAGGATGGCCCGTCCCTGTTGCGCGTCTTGATCCGGCCCGCCGACGGACTATCGGTTCTGGGCGCCGACCTGTTCATGGACTGGCCCATAGCGCCGCGCCTGATGCGGGACGGCGGACGTATAGAGATCGACACGCACGCCGGCCTCCAGAGCGCCTGGCTGGTGCCGGACATGGTCGAGCCGGTTCGGCTTCGCCTTCCCGGCCTCGGCCTGCCCGCCCGAGGCAAGCGCGCCGCAGGCGACCTGTTCGTCAAGCTGATCCCGTCGGACGACCTGCCGTCGGCGGCGGAAGACATGCTGCTTCGATTCACTCGGGTCTGGACGCCGGAGCGTATGGCGGCCTAAGCGAGAGGCCATGTCGCACAACACCTTCGGCCATCTGTTCCGCATCACCACCTGGGGCGAAAGCCACGGCCCGGCCATCGGCTGCGTCGTCGATGGGTGCCCGCCGCTGATCCCGCTGACCGAGGCCGACATCCAGCCCTGGCTGGACCAGCGCAAGCCCGGCGGCAGCCGCTTCGTCACCCAGCGGCAGGAGGCCGATCGGGTCCGCATCCTGTCCGGCGTCTTCGACGACGGAAACGGCCCGGTCACGACCGGCACGCCGATCAGCCTGATGATCGAGAACACCGACCAACGGTCCAAGGATTACGGCGAAATCGCCCGCGCCTACCGTCCCGGCCACGCCGACTACGTCTACCAGACCAAATACGGCGTACGCGATCCTCGTGGCGGCGGTCGGTCCTCGGCGCGTGAGACAGCCAGCCGCGTGGCGGCGGGCGCCGTGGCCAGGAAGGTGCTGGGCGACGACGTTCGCATCCGCGCCGGGGTGGTCCAACTCGGTCCGCACCGTATTTCTGACGAAGCGATTGATTTCGACGCCGTCTATGACAACGCCCTGTTCGCCGCCTCGGCCGAGATCGTGCCCGTGTGGGAGCAGTATCTGGACGGTGTGCGAAAATCCGGCTCCTCCATCGGCGCCGTGGTGGCGCTGGAGGTCACCGGCGTCCCGGCTGGATGGGGCGCGCCCCTCTACGCCAAGCTGGACGCCGAACTGGCGGCGGGCCTGATGTCCATCAACGCCGTCAAGGGCGTCGAGATCGGCGCGGGCTTCGGCGCGGCCGAGCTGTCGGGCGAAGACAATGCCGACCAGATGCGCCTGGGCGACGACGGTCTGCCTGTCTTCCTGTCGAACAAGGCGGGCGGCGTGCTGGGCGGCATCTCCACTGGACAGCCGCTGACGGCGCGCGTGGCGTTCAAGCCCACCTCCTCCATCCTGACCCTGCGACAGACGATCAACCGCGACGGCGAAGAGGTCGACCTTCGCACCAAGGGCCGCCACGATCCTTGCGTCGCGTTGCGCGGCGTCCCGGTGGTCGAAGCCATGGCCGCCATCGTGCTGGCCGACGCCAAGCTGCGGCATCGGGCCCAAGTGGGTTAGCCGTTCCATATGAAACAGGCACGGTTGCCAATTGATTTCGGCGATCCTATCTAGGTCTCAAGCATTCCTCAGATGGGAGACCACACCATGATCGACGTCAGACCTTTCAAGACGCTCGGCGGCGCCAACCACGGCTGGCTGAACGCCAAGCATCACTTCTCGTTCGCCAACTACTATGATGCGAAGCGCATGGGTTGGGGCCGGTTGCGCGTCTGGAACGACGATGAGATCGCCGCTCAGTCGGGTTTCCCGCCTCATCCGCACGCGGACATGGAGATCATCACCTACGTCCGCACCGGAGCCATCACCCATCAGGACTCGATGGGCAACACGGGCCGCACCGCGGCCGGGGACGTTCAGGTGATGAGCGCAGGCACCGGCGTGCGCCACGCCGAGTACAACATGGAGAACGAACTCACGACCCTGTTCCAGATCTGGATCGAGACGGATCGGCCCGGCGCTCAGCCGTCCTGGGGTCAGCGCGAGTTTCCGAAGAGCGACCGCTCGGGTCGCTTCACCATCGTCGCCTCGGGCGATCCGGCGGACGAGGCCCTGTTGGGCGCCATCACCCTGTCCAACATCCGGCGCGGCGTGGCCGAGACCGGCACCCTGGGCTACTGGATCGGCCGCCCCTATGCGGGGCGGGGCGTCGGCACGGCGGCGGTCCGGGCCATGCTGGCCCACGCCTTTGGAAGCCTGGGACTGCATCGGGTCGAGGCGGCCTGCGTGCCGACCAACCATGCTTCGCACCGTGTGCTGGAAAAGGCGGGCTTTCGTCAGGAAGGCGTCGCCCGGGCTTATTTGAAAATTAACGGCCGTTGGGCAGACCATTTGCTGTTCGGCGTCCTCCAGGAGGAGTTCGACGCCAGAATCGCCCATTCCGTCAGAGTATCGGACCCGTCTTGAGCACACGATCCAGAGCCCTGACGTGGGACCCCACCACGGCGATCGAGGCCCTTGCGGCGGCGGACGCCGCCCTGTGGATATGGACGCCCGCCGAGGATCAGATCCGCTTCACCGGGGCCACCCGGCCGCTCGGCCTGGGGCCGCTGGCGCCGCAATGCTCGGGCGCGGCCTTCACCGCCCTGGCTCTGCCGCAGGACCGGGCTCTGGCGGATCGTCTGCTCAAGCCCCAGGCCGAGGGGACGGAGATCGCCGTGCGCCTGCGGATGCGCGGATGCGAGACCTGCCTGTGGCGCGGCGTCTGGCTGGAGGACGGCTTGCGCGCGGCGGGCATCGTCGCCCTGGAGACCAAGTTCGCGGGCGCCGACCGGGACACGCTGACGGGGTTGCTGGATCGACGCACCTTCCTGGTGCGCGTGGCCGAGACGCTGGGGACGGCGGGCGACTATGAAATGGTGGTGGCCGATCTGGATCGGCTGCGTCGTCTCAACGAAGCCTTGGGCCATGAGCGCGCCGATCTGGTGCTGTCGGCCCTGGGATCGCGCCTGTCGGCGGCCTTCTCCGAGGACTGCATCCCGGCCCGCATCGGCGAGGACGAGTTCGCCGTCCTGGTACGGCGCGGCGGCAGCGGCGCCAGCGGCAGCGAACGGCTGCGCGAGGCGCTCGAACAGCCCCTGCGGCTGGCGGGTTTCGACATCTATCCCACCCTGTCGATCGGCGCCGTGACGGCCGAGGGCGGACCGGACGCGCCGGACGCCGCCGAACTGCTGCGCCGGGTCGAACTGGCGGTCGAACAGGCCAAGCAGGCCGGACGCGGCGGGGCGGCGGCCTATGGTCGGGCGCTGGAGAGCGACAGCCTGTCTCGTCTGGCGCTGGAGGCGGACCTGCGAAACGCCTTCGTGCGCGGCGAGATCGAGCCCTTCTACCAGCCGATCGTCAACCTGGGCACGGGCGCGGTGGCCGGCTTCGAGGCCCTGGCCCGGTGGCGTCATCCCCGGCGCGGCCTGGTGCCGCCGGACGAGTTCCTGACCCTGGCCGATGAAATGGGCCTGATGAACGAGCTCGGCCTGCTGATGATGACCCAGGCCGCGCGTCAGCTGGCCGAGTGGCTGCAGCGCCATCCCGGCGCCGGGCGGCTGTTCTGCAGCGTCAACCTGTCGGTGGGCGAGATCGAACGCGCCCATCTGGTCGAGGACGTGGCCCGCATCATCAAGGAAGCCGGCCTGCCGCGCGGCGCCCTGAAGCTGGAAGTCACCGAGGGCGACATCATGCGCGACACCGCGCGCGCCGCCGAGGTGCTGAAGGCCCTGCGCGAGGCGGGGGCCAGCCTGGCGCTGGACGACTTCGGCACGGGCTTTTCGTCCCTGTCCTACCTGGCCAAGCTGCCGTTCGACACGCTGAAGATCGACCGCTATTTCGTGCTGACGATGGACAAGGACGAGGGCTCGGCCAAGATCGTCAAATCGGTCGTCAACCTGGGGCGCGACCTGGCGCTGGAGGTGGTGGCCGAAGGGGTGGAGAACGCGGTCTTGGCCAAGCTGCTGCTCGACGACGGTTGCCACTACGGCCAGGGCTTCGGCTATGCGCCGGCCCTGCCCGCCCAGGAGGCGGAGGTCTATCTGAACGAGTCCCTCGCCGACGGGGCCGCTCCGATCAAGGCGCGGTCGGTCTAGAAGCGGGGCTCAGGCCCGGCCGCTCTGGCTGGACAGACGGGCGGCGTCGACGCCGAGGGCGGCCAGGGCGCGGCTCCATTTGGTGTCGTAGTCGGCGTCGAAGATCAGGGCCGGATCGGCGTCCGTCGTCAGCCAGATGTTCTCGTTCAGCTCTTCCTCGAGCTGCCCCTCGCCCCACCCGGCGTAGCCCAGCAGCAGGATGGAGCGGCTGGGTCCGTCCTCGACGTCGGCCATGGCGGTCAGGGCGTCGCGGGTGCCGGTCAGGGCCAGGCCGTCGCCGAAGGTCAGGCTGGCGTCCTCGCTGGTCCAGTCGTCCGTGTGCAGAACGAAGCCGCGCTCGCGCTCGACCGGGCCGCCGATCAGCACCGAACGGTCGCCCGCGGCGTCGTCGATCGGCGTGTCCAGCTTTTCAAGGACCTCGGCCAGGGAGACGCCCGGCGCGGGCTGGTCCAGGCGCAGGCCCAGGGCGTGTTCATCGTCGTGGGCGCAGATCAGGATGACGGCGTGGCGGAAGCGATCGTCGTCGATACCCGGCATCGCCACCAGAAGACGCCCGGTCAGGGAGGAGAAGGCGGTCATGCCTCTATCATCGGGGCGGACGATGGCGGGCGCAAGCCATTCTCAAGGCTCCACGCGCTTGGCGATCCCCCTGCGGGTCTCTATCTGACTCCCATCGTCCTGGATCGTCCGGGCCGAACTCCCGGAGACCCCGACATGACCATCCAGATCGGCGACCGCATTCCCGACGCCACCCTGACGACCATGACGCCCGACGGCCCCAAGCCGGTCACGACGGCCGAGCTGTTCGGCGGCAAGACGGTCGCCCTGTTCGCCGTGCCGGGCGCCTTCACCCCGACCTGTTCGGCGCGCCACCTGCCGGGCTATGTCGACCATCGCGCCGATCTGGCGGGCAAGGGCGTGGACACCGTCGCCTGCGTCTCGGTCAACGACGCCTTCGTCATGGGCGCCTGGGCCAAGGACAATGAACTGAACGGCGCCGACGACATCGTCATGCTGGCCGACGGCAACGGCGACTTCACCCGCGCCGTGGGCCTGTCGCTGGACGCCAAGGGCTTCGGCATGGGCGAGCGCTCGCAGCGTTACTCCATGCTGGTCAAGGACGGCGTGGTCGACCAGCTCAACATCGAGCAGGGCGGCGAGTTCAAGGTCTCCTCTGCCGAGCACCTGCTGGCCCAGCTGTGATGAGCGGCGTCGCCCGGACGGCGGCCCGAACGGCGGGTTGAGCCATGGGCGACGTCTTCACCCCGGAAAAGCGCAGCGCCGTCATGCGGCGGGTGAAGGGGCGCGACACCGCGCCCGAACTGAAGGTCCGGCGCCTGCTGCGGGGCGCCGGGATCGGCTATCGGCTGGGCGGCTGCGGCCTGCCCGGCCGACCCGATGTGGTGATGAAGGGGCGAGGCGTCGCCCTGTTCATCCACGGCTGTTTCTGGCACGGCCATGACTGCCCGCGCGGCGCGCGCCAACCCCGTTCCAACGCCGACTACTGGTTGGCCAAGATCGATCGCAACCGGGCGCGCGACGCCCGTGTCGCCGCCGAGCTGGGGGCGGAGGGCTGGCGTGTGCTGACCCTGTGGGAGTGCGAGCAGAAGACGCCGGATTGGGGCGAGCGGCTGCTGGCTGAGGTGCGGGGCGAAGCCGACGCCGGTTAGGCCACGGCCTGGGCGCCGAGTTCAGCGTCGCCGGCGGGGGCCAGGACTTCGCTCAGGGCGGTGAGCAGCACCGCCGGCGTCAGCGGCTTGGCCACGAAATGGTTCATGCCGGCCTCCAGGCAGGCGGCGATGTCCTCGGGAGAAGTGTCGGCGGTTACGGCGATGACCGGGGCGTCGGCGTTCGGTCCGCCGCCCGCGCGCAGGCGGCGCGTCGTCTCGCGACCGTCCAGTTCGGGCATCCGCACATCCATGAAGATGACGTCGAAGACGTCGGCGTCACAGGCCTTGAGGGCGGCCATGCCGTCCTCGGCCATGGTCAGTTCGCAGTCGAGGGCCTGCAGGATCACCTGAACGGCGCGGCGGTTGATGGCGTGGTCGTCCACCACCAGAACCCGCAGCGGGCGTTCGACGTCATGGTCCGGCTCGGCTGGGGCGGCGGCGAGGGGCGTTTCCGTCTCTTCGCGCGGCGCAGGCGGGGCGTCCACTGGGAGCGGACGCCGGGGCGGCGTCGCGGCGGACGAGGCGCCGGCCAGAGGAGGGGCGGCGAGGAAGGCGGCGACTTCACCGTCTTCTTCGCCTTCCGACAGGGTGAGGGCGACGGTGAAGGTCGATCCCTGGCCCGCCTCGCTGCGGACCGTCAGCCGACCGCCCATCAGTTCGATCAGGTCGCGGCTGATCGCCAGGCCCAGGCCTGAGCCGCCGTAGCGGGCGGCCACGCCGTCGGCGGTCTGGTCGAAGGGGGTGAAGAGGCGCTCCAACTGGCTGGTCGTCATGCCTGGCCCCGTATCGGCCACGTCGATCAGCAGGACATGGCGCCCGGCCTCGTCCCGCCAGGCGCACAGTCGGACGGTGACGGCGCCGGAGTCGGTGAACTTCACCGCGTTGGAGATCAGGTTGTTGAGCACCTGGCGCAGGCGCATGGCGTCGCCCTGGACGACGCGAGGCATGTAACGCGAACCGTCGAGACGCAGGCGCAGGCCCTTGGCGCGGACGGGACCCTGCCACAGACGGAAGGTGTGATTGAGCAGGTCGCGCAGATCGAACCCGCGCGTCTCGACCTTGAGGCGGCCGGCGTCGAGGCGGGCGTGATCGAGCAGGTCGTCCAGCAGCTCCTTCATCATCAGGCCGGCGTCCTCGATCATGGCCGTCTGCTGGCGGGTCGAGGAGGAGGAGGGCGCAGCGACGCGGCTCAGCTCATGCGCGCCGGTCAGGATGGCGCCGATCGGGGTGCGCAGATCGTGGGCCACGGCGGCCAGAAGGGCGCTGCGTCCCGCCATGATGCTTTCGGCCTCGCGGCGCTTGTCGTCCGCCTCCTTGAGGGCGCGGGCCTCGGCCGCGCCCGCCGCGTAGAGGCGGCTGCGCGTGGTCAGGCAGAAGAAGACGAAGGCCAGAACCCCGACGGCCACCGGCAGGATGAAGCGGCCCTGGACGTTTGACTGGGCCATGAAGAACGGCGTCAGCGCCAGCACCGCCACCTGGGGCGTGACGGTCCAGATGAAGACCCGCAGATTGCCGGCCGAGGCGATGACCGAATTGATCGCGCCCGCCGCCAGCAGAGTGGTGGCGACCACGCCGCCGGGCAGCCCGCCCATGGTCCACAGGGGGATGGCGATGCTGGCGTAGACGCCGGCGTTGGCCGTCAGGGCCAGGTCGCCCAGGGCGCCGCGCCAGCCCTTGAGCGTCATCGCCTGACCGCGCGTCACCGATGCGAATGCGGCGGCCTCGGCCAGTTGCAGCAGCAGATAGACGGCCAGCCAGACGAGGCAGAGCGACAGGCCGAGAATGGGGCTGAACAACAGGGCGCAGGCCAGACCCACGACGAGCCGTTGGGGCAGCATCTTGTGCCGCTGTCGGATGGCGGAAGCCCACCCGCTCCGGGATGCATCGGTCTGCGTCATGCGGCGATCCGAACGGGCGACGGCGCCCTTCCGTTGCATCATGGCGACGGAGACCTAATGCTCCGTCAACGGCCGGAGCCGACCGCTTCGGCCACGCTGGAAAAGCCCTCGGCGCGCAGACGGGCCGCCAGATCGCGCTTGATCCGGCCGACCATGCCGGGGCCTTCATAGATCATGGCTGAGTAGACTTGGACCGCCGAGGCGCCCGCGCGGATGCGGGCCCAGGCGTCAGCGCCGTCGGCGATTCCCCCCACCGCGATCAGCGGCAGGCGCCCGCCCGCCGCCTCGGCCGCCGCCTCCAGCGCCTTCTGGGCGAAGGGTTTCAGCGGGGCGCCCGACAGGCCGCCCGCCTCGCCCTTATAGGCGGACCGCAGCGAGGCGGGCCGCTCCAGCGTCGTATTGGACACGATCAGGGCGTCGATGCGGTGGGCGATGGAGGCCTCGACGATCATGCCGATCTCCTCGCCGATGAGGTCGGGCGCGATCTTCAGGAAGACCGGCGCGCCGTCGGCGGGGCGGGCCTCATGGATACGGCCCAGCAGGTCGTCCAGCGCCTCGCGTCCCTGAAGGGCGCGCAGGCCCGGCGTGTTGGGCGACGAGATGTTGACGGTGAAATAGTCGGCCAGCCCCGCCAGCCGCTTCAGCCCCGCGACATAGTCGGCGGCCTTGTCCTCGGTATCCTTGTTGGCGCCCAGATTGGCGCCGATGGCGGTGCGGGTCGGACGCCGGGCCAGACGGGCGGCGAAAGGCTCCAGCCCCTCGTTGTTGAAGCCCATGCGGTTGATGATGGCCCGGTCTTCCGCCAGGCGGAACAGGCGCGGCCTGGGGTTGCCGGGTTGGGCGCGCGGGGTGACCGAGCCGCACTCCACCGCGCCGAAGCCCAGGCGCGACAGGCCTTCCAGCGCCTCGCCGTTCTTGTCGAGACCGGCGGCCAGACCGACGGGGTTGGACATCTCCAGCCCTGTGATCGTGGTCTTCAGGATCGGATCGTCGGCGCCGGGCGCGGGCAGGGGCGTCATCTGCAGGGCGCGAATGGCCAGGCGGTGCGCGGCTTCCGGATCGAGTTGGCGCAGCGCCCAGGCGCCGAGGTCGGTCAGGCTCATGTTCAGGCGGTCTCGTCGATGATCATGCGGCCGTCGGCCGTCACCGACAGGGCGCGCGCGGCGCGCGTCGCTGCGATGGGCAGGGGGCCGTAGATGTGGGGAAACAGGGCGCCGCCGCGCGACGGCTCCCAGATCAGGGCGTCGCCCAGGGCGGTCAGATCCACCTCGACCAGCATCAGCTCGGCCTGACCGGCGTAGTGTTTGGCCGCCGTGGCTTCCAGCTGATCGGCTGCGGACAGGTGGATGTAGCCGTCCGCCCGGTCCGCCGCCGAGCCGTCATAGCGGCCCTCGGCCAGGGCGGCGCGCCAGTCGGCGCGGCTCAGGATCTTGAAGGCGACGTCGGGCCGGTCGGTCACGCTACCGTCTCCGGGGTCAGCCAGCCTTCATAGGACGGGCGCCCGGCGACATCGACGCTGAAGACCGCCGCCGCCCCGGTGGGGAAGCCGCCGCTCATCTTGTCCAGCACCGCAGGCGAGGCGGCGCTCTCGATCAGGTATTCGACCGCCAGCTGATGCACGCCGGGGTTATGGGCGATCAGCAGCAGGCAGCCCGCCTGGTCCTCGGCCGCCTCGACCGCGCGGCGCAGGACGTCGGCGGGGGCGTTGTAGAGGGCCTCGGAGACGTGCAGCTCGACATCGCCGAAATGCTCGCTGACCCCGTCCCAGGTGTCTCGCGTGCGCTGGGCGCCCGAAACCAGAGCCATGTCCGGCCTCATGCCGCGTTCGGCCAGGGCGCGGCCCATGGCGGCGGCGTCGCGGCGGCCGCGTTCGCTCAAGGGCCGGGCTGTGTCG
>DGIZ01000164.1 GCA_002386585.1 Brevundimonas sp. UBA4609
AGTCGGCCAGGATCAGGGCCGGGCGCGACGCGGCGCGCGGCGCGTCGGCGCCCTCGACCGCCGTCTCCAATCCGGCCGTAGGCGAAGACAGGGTCAGGCCGCGCGGACGCGTCACCGTGACCAGATCGCCGTCGGCCGTGACGCTCAGATCGTCGGTCGGCGTCTCGATCGCCAGGCCGTGGGCGGTGGGCAGGAAGCCCGCATCCACCGTGCGGCGCCCGGTCTTCAGCCCCTTGCCGGGGGCCAGGGCGGTGACGGCGGCGAAGCGGTCGCCGATCATCGGATCGGTCAGCCAGACGGTGCGAGTCGCCCCGGCCATGCGGGCGGTCAGCGACGCCTTGACCGCGTCGTCACGCTCGATGTCCACGCCGCTGGGCGAGGGCGCGGTTCCGCCAATGGTCACGACCCAGGTCGAGCCTTCGGCGCGGGCGGCCACGGCCTGGCCCGGCTCGACAGGAATGCGCACGGCGGTGAAGTCGGGTCCGGCGGCCCAGCGGGCGCCGTTCAGCCCCTCGCCCTTCATCTCCATGCGGGCGGCGTGGTCGAAGACGGCCCAGACCGCCTCCCCGCGCCGGAAGACGGCGGCGCCGACCGGCCCGTTCCAGGCGAAACGCATCACCGTCTGCTGGCCCTTGACCTCGGCCGCCACCGGCACCGCCCCGCCGATCGGCACGGGCGAGGGTCGCGAACCGTCGGCGCGCGCGCCCGGCGCATAGAGGTTCAGCCAGACGGCGCCGTCGGCGGCGCCGCTGGTCGCGCCCGCCCCCTCGGCCAGGGTCAGGACCAGTTCGGTCGCTCCCTGAGCGGCGCGGGTCTCGATCTTCTCCAGCCCCTTGGGCGGATCGACGCGCAGGCGGCTGACGTCGGGGGCGGCGGTCGTGCCGATGCGGACGACGACGGTGCGGCCGTCCTGGCGCACCCGCGCGCGCGATCCCACGACCCCGGCGAACTCGATCTTGGTGAAGTCCGCATTGGCGCCGATGCGGATCTCGACCGGCGCGCCGGCCTGGGCCAGAGACGACGCGGGCGCCAGGGGCGCGAAGACAACCACGCCCGCCGCGGCGGCCGCCACGGTCGTCTGCAGAACGCGCTTCTTGGCGGAGGCCCCGGACATATCGCGCGCATGCTCGCGCGAAGGGCTTTAATCGCGGTTAACGGGGCCTAATTCGCCCGACCTGCAGGGCCTATCCGCGCGGATAGGACAAAACACCCGCTTGCTTCCCCAGGGCGAACGGCCGACATCATGGACATCGTTCTTCTAGGAACCGTTTCGTGTCCGATCCCGCCTATCCTCCGATCAGCCCGCTGAAGACCGGCCTTCGCGCCCGCTGCCCGCGCTGTGGCGAGGGCCCTGTCTTCAAGGGTTACCTGAGCCTGCGTGAATCCTGCCCTGAATGCGGGCTGGACTACAGCTTCGCCGATCCGGCCGACGGCCCGGCCTTCTTCGTCATGTGCGCGGTCGGCGTCGTCGGCATGATCGCCTTCATGATCTTCGAGTTCAGCCTGCATCCGCCGGTCTGGGTCCACTTCCTTGTGACCTTCCCGATCCTGGCGGCCATGTGCCTGTGGGTGCTGCGGCCCTTCAAGGGCTGGATGGTGTCCGAGCAGTATTTCCACAAGGCCGAGGAAGCCACCTTCGTCAGCGTCGGCAAGCACGGCGAAGGCTATGGCTGGCGCGGCCAGGCCGAGCGCGCCGCCAAGGCCGCCGCCCGCGACAAGGACTGAGCGGCGGCCTCTTCCTACGGCAGTCGGATCAGTCGGCCCGGAACACCTGGCCGCCCTTCATCACGAAGCGCACGCGCTCCAGTTCGGTGACGTCCGTCAGCGGATCGCCGCTGACCGCAACCAGGTCGGCCGGCATCCCCGGCGCCAGACGCCCGGCTTCGTTCTGGATGCGCAGGTGCTCGGCGGCGCCGACGGTGGCCGCCTGGATCGCCTCAAGCGGCGTCAGTCCTGCGCGGACCAGCAGGGCGAACTCCTGGGCGTTGTCGCCGTGGGCCGAGACGCCGGTGTCGGTGCCGAACGCGATCCTGACCCCGCCGCGATGGGCGCGGGCGGCCATGTCCAGCATCTTGGGTCCGGCTTCCAGCGCCTTGGCCGTCTGGGCCGGAGTGAAGAAGTTGTCGGGGCTGGATGCGATGCGCGCGACGAAATCCCCCGCCATCAGCGTCGGCACCAGCCAGGCGTTATGCTGCTTGAACAGCTGAATGGAGGCATCGTCCAGATAGGTGCCGTGTTCGATGGAGTCGCCGCCCGCCTTCAGGAAGGCGTTGATGCCGTCGACGCCGTGGGCGTGCGCCGTGACCTGGCGGCCCATGCGGTGGGCCACCTCGACGATCGACGCCAGCTCATCCTCCGTGAACTGCTGCGCCAGTCCAGCCGCCGTGTTGGACAGGACGCCGCCGGTGGCGGTGATCTTGATGATGTCGGCGCCGGAGCGGACCTGCATGCGCACGGCGCGGCGGCAGTCTTCCGGTCCCGAGCAGATGCTCTCGGGCGACAGGAGATGCAGGATATCGTCCCGATAGCCGTTGACGTCGCCATGCCCGCCATGAACGGACACGGCCGAGCCGGACGCGATGATGCGGGGGCCCGGCACGTCGCCGAGCCGAATGGCGTCGCGCAAGGCGAAGATGGCTTCGTTGCTGGCGCCCAGATCAGCCACGGTGGTGAAGCCCGCGTTCAGGGTGCGACGGGCATAGCGGGCGCCGACCATGGCCTGGGTCGCGTCGGACTGAGTCACCCCGTCCAGGCGGGACGTCGGGCTGGATTCGCCCGTCAGATGGACATGGCTGTCGATCAGGCCGGGCAGGACGAAGGCCGAGCGCAGATCGACGACGTCCCCTTCGCCGACGAAGCCGTCGCGGATCTCGACGACTTGGTTCCCTCTGATCACGAGAGTTTTATCACGCAGGACCCGACCGCTGGCCGGATCGGCCAAAAGCCGCCCCACTTGAACGAACTTCGTCGGCTGTTCAGCGGAAACCGACGCAGGCGCCGGGGTTTGGCGCGCTTCGGCGCCGGTCGCGGCCAGAACGGCCGCGGTCACAATCAGGGCAAGCTTTTTCATTCATCCCTCCCGTTACTGAGGCGCGCAACATAACCGTTCCAATCTTCCCGCCAAGGCCAAGGTTGCTTTGCAAGGACGGTTCATGAAACAAGCCGATACAGTTGTTTAACCGTGCGAGGGGCGTCGCATGCGGCTTTCCAGACGTGGCTTGATTCTGGGCGGATCGGCCCTGTTGGCGGGGTGCTCCTCCGCCGCTTCCACCTCCAGCCTTCAGGTCGCCGGGGCCGTGGCTCCAAACCTTCCCACCCTGCCGGATCGCGCAGCGCCGGCCGCTGTCCAGATCGCGGACGTCGGGACGACGATCGATCCCCACGGCGTCGTCCGCAAGGATCTGCTCGAACGCGCGCGCGCCGCCATGGACGTGCACGGCCACAAGATTTCGAAGCGCGACCGGATGTATCTGGTCGATTTCCAGAAATTCTCGGGCGAGGACCGGCTCTACGAAGTCGATCTGGAAGGCGGCTGGGTCACGGCCTACCGCACCAGCCACGGGCGCGGCTCGGACCCGGCGCATTCAGGCTATGCGCAGCAGTTCTCCAACCGCCCGGACAGCCATATGTCCTCCATAGGCGCCTACGCCACGGCGGGCGCCGGCTGGGGCAGCCAGCAGGGACCGAACGTCCTGCTGGACGGGCTGGAGTATTCCAACAACCTGGCGCGCGAACGGGCCATCATCATCCACGGCGCCGACTACGCCGACCCCGCCTTCCTGGCGCGTCAGGGCAAGCTGGGCCGCTCCTACGGCTGCTTCTCCGTGTCCCACGCCGACCTGATCCCCCTGCGCGAGCGCATGGGCGAAGGCCGGCTTCTGTTCGCCATGACCTGACCGAGATCGTCACCCTCGGACTTGTTCCGAGGGCCTATCGTTCTACAGGCGCCGCATCGGGCTTAAGAGCGCGTCATAAGAGCCAACCGCCGCGCCTAACGGCCGCCATCGGCCCTCGGGACGAGCCCGAGGGTGACGTGATTTTAGCGCGGCTCCAGCGCCCGCCAGCCGATGTCGGTGCGGTGGAAACCGCCCGGCCAGTCGATCTTGGCGATGGCCTCATAGGCGCGCTCGCGCGCCTGGGCCACGTCGTGGCCATAGGCGCAGACGTTCAGCACCCGACCGCCCGCCGCCGCCAGGGCGCCGTCGTCCCGCAGCCTGGTCCCGGCATGGAAGACCTGGACGTGCGGGCCGAAGTCCTGGTCCGCGCCGCGAATGACCGAGCCTTCCAGCGGACTGTCGGGATAGCCCTTGGCCGCCAGCACCACGCAGATCACCACGCCTGGCTTGAACGCCGGCGCAGGCGCCTGGGTCAGGTCGCCGCGCGCGCAGGCCAGCAGCAGCGGCACGACGTCGCCGTCCAGCCGCATCATCAGCACCTGGCATTCCGGGTCGCCGAAGCGGGCGTTGAACTCGACCACCTTGGGGCCTTCGGCCGTCGCCATCAGCCCGACATAGAGGACGCCGCGATAGGGCGCGCCTTCCTCGGCCATCTTCTGGATGGTCGGAACGACGACGCGCGCGTTCGCCGCCTCGGTGAAGTCAGCCGTAAAGACAGGCGCGGGCGAATAGGCGCCCATGCCGCCGGTGTTCGGTCCCAGGTCGCCGTCAAAGGCGCGCTTGTGGTCTTGGGCGCCGCCGAACAGCACGGCCCGCGTCCCGTCCGACAGGGCGAAGAGGGAGCCCTCCTCCCCGTCCATGAATTCCTCGATCACCACGCGCGATCCGGCCGCGCCGAACCGGCCGCCCAGCATCCGCTCGATCTCGGCCTCGGCGTCGGCGCGATCGGGGCTGATGGCCACGCCCTTGCCCGCCGCAAGGCCGTCGGCCTTGATGACATAGGGGGCCGAATACTGGTCCAGCGCCGCCTTGGCCGAGGGGACGTCCTCATAGACGCCATAGCCCGCCGTCGGAATGCCGTGACGTTGCAGGAAGGCCTTGGAGAATGCCTTGGACGTCTCCAGCTGCGCCGCCGCCTGGGTCGGGCCGAAGCAGGGGATGCCCGCCGCCTGCAGCTGGTCGGCCAGCCCCTCGGCCAGGGCCGATTCCGGACCGACGACGACCAGGTCCGCCTTCATCTCGCGCGCCAGGGCCGCCAGACCGTCGGCGTCGGTCGCCTTCAGGTCGGGCCGCATCTCGCCCAGCCTGGCCATGCCCGGATTACCAGGCGCGACGACGAGCCGCTCCACCAGCGGCGACTGGGCGATCTTCCAGGCCAGGGCGTGTTCGCGCCCTCCCGATCCGACGAGCAGAATGTTCATGGGGGCGGAATGGCCGCGCGCGCCGTCCCGGTCAAGCGCCGGAAACGGTTAGCCGACGCAGGATCATGGAAATCAGGGCATCCAGGCGGGCATGGCCTTCAACTGCTCCAGCGTCATGGTCGACACCAGGTCGTAGTCGTCGCCTTCCTTTCGTGGCGTCAGACCATCCAGCGGAATGCGCACCCAACGCGGGCCGCCCTCGCCTGCCGGCTCGATGATCAGGCCCGTGACCGCGCCCGATGCGTCCAGGTCAACCCGCTGGACATCGCCCAGATCGACGCCGGCCGACGTGATGAGATCAGCCTCCTCCAGTTGCGCGACGGTCAGGCCCAGGGCCATGGCCCCAGCCGGTGCGGCCGCAGGCATAGTCGCCGTTTTCGGCGCCGAAGCCGCGTCGGGCGAGGCCTCGGGCGTCCTGTCCGGCCTGGACGGCGCCTGCGAACAGGCGGCCAACAAGGCGGCGGTCGAGGCGGCGGCGAGCAAAATCCTCATCATCAAACCCTCCTGTCTCTAGATCACGGCCGACACCACATAGACGCCGACGCCGGCCAGAAGAATCAGCCCCAGAACCAGCCACGGGCTGAGCGCCGGATTGTGACTGCGCCGCGCCAGATCACGCTCGCGCGCCTGACCGGGCGGTACGTCGTCGGCCATGGCCTCCTCCGAGGGCGGGTCTGGGGACTGCACCATGTTTCGCGAACGCGCGCGGGGACGCGCCCGTTCCGCCACGCTTGTCGCGGCGCCCCGGCGGATCGGCGGACGTCTTTGCGGGGGCGTCGGCTACGGCTAGGGTGCGCGCCATGACCTCCGACGACGACTACGCCTTCGAGGGCGCGGCCCCGCAGCCCGCCCGCGACAACAATCCGCCGCTGTCGATCTCGGAGCTGAGCTTCGCGCTGAAGCGCACGCTGGAGGAACGCTTCGGCCATGTGCGGCTTCGCGGCGAAATCTCCAAGGTGAACCGCCACGCCTCGGGCCACGTCTATCTGACGCTGAAAGACGACAAATCCGCCATCGACGGCGTGATCTGGAAGGGCGTGGTGCGCGGCCTGGGCGTCCAGCCCGAGACGGGGCTGGAGGTCATCGTCACCGGCAAGATCACCTCCTATCCGGCGCGCTCCTCCTATCAGATCGTGATCGAGAGCATGGAAGCGGCGGGCGCAGGCGCCCTGCTGGCCCAGCTGGAGCGGTTGAAGGTCCGCTTGCGCGACGAGGGCCTGTTCGACCCGGCGAAGAAGCAAACTCTGCCGACCTTCCCCGCGACCATCGGCGTCATCACCAGCCCGACCGGCGCCGTGATCCGCGACATCCTGCACCGGATCGCCGAACGCTGGCCCTGCCGCGTCATCGTCTGGCCGGTGGTGGTTCAGGGCGACGCCGCCTGCGGCCAGGTGTCCAACGCCATCCGCGGCTTCGACCAGATGACGCCGGACGGCCCGATCCCGCGCCCCGACCTGCTGATCGTCGCGCGCGGCGGCGGCTCGGTCGAGGATCTGTGGTGCTTCAACGACGAAGGGCTGGCGCGCACGGTCGCGGCCGCCCGCATCCCCATCATCTCGGCCGTCGGGCACGAAACCGACACCACCTTGATCGACTTCGTGTCGGACCGCCGGGCGCCGACCCCGACCGGGGCGGCCGAAATCGCCACCCCGGTGCTGGCCGACCTGCGCTGGGCGCTCAGCGATCTGGAAGGCCGCCTGTCGTGCGCCGGGGC
>DGIZ01000167.1:0-636 GCA_002386585.1 Brevundimonas sp. UBA4609
CCGCCCTGCACAGGCGCGGCGACGACCGGCGCCGGCTGGCCCGGCTGAAGGCCATGGCGGCGCGGGCGGACGTTCCGCTGTTGGCGCTGAACGACGTCCTCTACGCCGCCCCCGACGACCGCGACCTGCAGGACGTCCTGACCTGCATCCGCGAAGGCGCGACCATCGAAACCGCCGGCCGTCGGCTGGAAGCCAACGCCGAACGCTGGCTGAAGCCCGTGGACGAAATGGCCCGTCTGTTCAGGGACGCGCCAGAGGCGGTGAACGAAACGACCGCCTTCCTGTCCCGCGCGACCTTCGATCTTGGCGACCTGAAGTATGAATACCCTGAGGAGCCCGTGCCCCCGGAATGGGAACCTCAGAGCTGGCTAGAAGAGCTGGTCCGCCGTCGCACCCTGGTCCGCTATCCCGACGGCGAACCACCTAAGGTTGCAGCCCTACTCAAGCGGGAGTTGGAGTTCATCGCCGAGCGCAGCCTGGCCCCCTACTTCCTGACCATCCACGACATCGTCCGCACGGCTGAGGACAAGGGCATCCTGTGCCAGGGGCGCGGATCAGCCGCCAACTCGGCGGTCTGCTACGTCCTGGGGATCACCAGCGTCGATCCAGCCCGCCACGACCTGCTGTTCGAGCGCT
>DGIZ01000167.1:780-1555 GCA_002386585.1 Brevundimonas sp. UBA4609
CTGCTGTTCGAGCGCTTCCTGTCCTCCAACCGCGACGAGCCGCCTGACATCGACGTGGACTTCGAGCACGAGCGGCGCGAGGAGATCATCCAGTATGTCTATGAGCGCTATGGCCGCCATCGCGCCGGCATCGCCGCCACCGTCATCCGCTATCGCCCCCGCAGCGCTATCCGCGAAGTCGGCAAGGTCCTGGGCCTGACCGAGGATGTCACCGCGCGCCTGGCCTCGACCCAGTGGGGCAGCTGGGGCTCCGAGATCAGTGGACGCCAGATCGAACAGGCCGGTCTGGACGCCGCCAATCCCATGGTCGATCGCGCCGTGCGCATGGCGACGCGCCTGCTGGGCTTTCCGCGCCACCTGTCCCAGCACGTCGGCGGCTTCGTCCTGACCCAGGGGCGATTGGACGAAACCGTCCCCATAGGCAACGCCGCCATGCCGGACCGCACCTTCATCGAATGGGACAAGGATGACATCGACGCCCTGGGCCTGATGAAGGTCGACGTCCTCGCCCTGGGGATGCTGACCTGCATCCGTAAGGCCTTCGACCTGATGAAGGCCCATTCGGGCGTCGAGCACGACCTGGCCTCCGTCCCGCCGGAGGAGGCCGAGGTCTACGACATGCTGTGCCGGGGCCAGTCCATCGGCGTCTTCCAGGTCGAGAGCCGCGCCCAGATCAATATGCTGCCGCGGCTGAAGCCGCGAGAGTTCTATGATCTGGTGATCCAGGTCGCCATCGTGCGTCCCGGCCCAATCCAGGGCGACATGGTTCATCCCT
>DGIZ01000167.1:1656-2144 GCA_002386585.1 Brevundimonas sp. UBA4609
AGGGCGACATGGTTCATCCCTATTTGCGTCGCCGCAACGGCGTGGAAGAGGTTCACTATCCTCCGCCCGGCCGCCTCTATGGTCCGCCGGACGAGTTGAAGCAGGTGCTGCACCGGACCCTGGGCGTCCCTCTGTTCCAGGAACAGGCGATGAAGGTCGCCATGGTCGCCGCCCGTTTCTCCGACGCCGAGGCCAACGGCCTGCGCAAGGCCATGGGCACGTTCCGGGGCGACGGGACCTTGCACACCTACGAAGACCGCATGGTCGGGCGGATGATCGCGCGCGGCTATGATCCAGACTTCGCGCGGCGCTGCTTCGAACAGATCAAGGGCTTCGGCTCCTACGGCTTTCCCGAGAGCCACGCCGCCAGTTTCGCCCGGCTGGTCTATGTCTCTTCCTGGATCAAACACCGCCACCCGGCGGCCTTCGCCTGCGCCCTGCTGAACAGCCAGCCCATGGGCTTCTACGCCCCGGCTCAGATCGTGCGC
>DGIZ01000167.1:2215-45310 GCA_002386585.1 Brevundimonas sp. UBA4609
GCCGTAGAGCAAAGCCCCGGCTCAGATCGTGCGCGAGGCGCAGGAAGTCGGCGGGGTCGAGGTGCGCCCCATCGACGTCTCGCACAGCGATTGGGACAACAGTCTGGAGGGGCCGGAGAAAGCGCCCGCCCTGCGCCTGGGCCTACGCCAGATCGACGGCTTCAAGGAGGATTGGGCCAGGGCCCTGTCGGAGACGCGAACCGAGGCGCCCTTCGCCGATGTCGAAACCCTGGCCCGGCGCGCCGAACTGCCCGCCGCCGCCATGCGCAAGCTGGCCGACGCCGACGCCTTCCGCTCCCTGGGACAGGACCGTCGCGAGGCCCTGTGGGCGGTGCGCCGCCTGCCCGACGACGATCCCCTGCCCCTGTTCGCCGCCGCTGAGGCGCGCGAGCGCGGCGCCCGCGAACTGGGCGCGGAGCCCGACGCCCATCTGCCTCTGATGCCGCTGGGCGAGCACGTCGCCGCCGACTATCAGACGGCGCGCTTGTCGCTGAAGGCCCATCCCATGGCCATCCTGCGTCCCGTCTTCGCCGCCGACTACGTGTTGACCTGCGCCGCCACCGAGGCGAAGCGCGGCGGCTCCCTGGTGCAGGTCGCGGGCGTCGTCTTGGTGCGTCAGCGACCGGGCAAGGGCAACGCCGTCTTCGTCACCCTGGAAGACGAGACCGGCATCACCAATGTTGTCCTGTGGGCGCGGATGCTGGACCAGTTCCGCCGCGAGATCATGGGCGCCCGCCTGATGCAGGTCGAAGGCGTGGTCGAGAAAAGCCCCGAAGGCGTCGTCCACGTCGTCGCCCGCCGCGTCATCGACCGCAGCGCCGAACTGTCCCGCCTGTCAGAGGACCATGAGACCGACATTCAGCTCGCCCGCGCCGATGTCGTCGCTAACCCGCAACCGCCGCGACGCCCGTCGCACCGGCATCCGCGGGACGTGCGTATCCTGCCGGGATCGCGGGATTTCCACTAGGCGCCGGAAGCGGGCCTGCCAACCGGACATCAAGACCCTAGCCTCGCCGTTCCCAAGCCTCTAGCCGACCCGGGCGGCCGTAGGCGGCGCCTGCCGCAGCGCCAGTTCCGCCTTTTCAGGCCGGATATAGATCGAGGTGAGCTGCGGATGTCGCTGCTTCAATTCGGTTTCGAGCGCCTCGATGAGGGTCTCGGCCTCCCCCATCGCCAGGCCGTCCTCGAAATCCGCGCTGACCGCGACGAACACCGCGTCCGGCGAGGTATGAATGGTGCGCACATGGTTCACCGTCGCCACGCCGGGGCTTTGCTCTACGGCGGCCCAGATGCTGCGGACCAGTTCCGGATCGGCGCTTTCTCCGATCAGCAGCCCTTTGGCCTCGCGGGCCAGGAGGACGGCGACCAGGGCGAGGATCAGGCCGATGGCGATCGAGGCGAGGCCGTCGATGCGCGGCTCGTCCAGGGCATGGCTCGTCCATACGCCCAGCGCCGCGATGGCGAGGCCGAGAAGGGCGGCGCTGTCCTCAAACAGAACGATGAACCCCGCCGGATCCTTGGAACGTCGCACCGCGCGCCACCAGCCGGCCCCCTGCCGCTTGGCGTTGAACGCTTTCACGGCGATGGCCCAGGAGCCGCCTTCGAGCAGGGCCGCCACCGCGAGAACCACATAGTTGATCCGCGGATCGCCCAGTGGCTCCGGATCTCGAATGTGGAGCCAGCCTTCATAGAGGGACACTCCGGCGCCCACGGCGAAGATCAGGATGGCGACGACGAAGGCCCAGAAATAGAGCTCGCGTCCGTAGCCGAAGGGGTGAAGCCCATCCGCAGGGCGCTTCGCGCGATGCTGGCCGTAGAGCAAGAGGATCTGATTGCCGCTGTCGACGAGCGAATGCACGCCCTCGGTCAGCATGGAGGAGGAGCCGCTGATCGCCGAGGCGACGAACTTGGCGACGGCGATGCCGAGATTGGCGGCCAGCGCGCCGAGGAGGACGATGTTCTCCTTGAGGGGATGGGTCTCGCCCGCCCCCTCCGGCCTGTCGCTCGCCCGGCTCACCTGCGGTCAGGCCCGCCGTGAGCGCCGCTCTCCATCGGGGAAGGCCCAAGCATCAGGTCGAACGCCTCCGGCGCCGCCTTCAGGAGGCCGATGTCGCCGTCCGGGTGCGCGGGCGAGGGAATTTGAGCCACGACGACCTCCTTCCCCGGAGCAGCGCGCGTCGCGGAAAGGAGTTCCCCCACGCCGCCGGTTCAGGCTGACCTCCACAGGCAGCTTCGCGAGGGACGCCCCGTGTCGCTGCGTAGTTTGACTGAGCCCCCTTCTCAACCGGAGCCTGTCATGTCCTTCCTTCGCCCCCTCGCCTACCCCAGCCTGGCCGCCGCCGTCGCCCTGGCTTCTGTCGTCCTGCCCCCCGTCTCTGCTCAGGCGCACGCTCGCCTGGTCAGCGCCACGCCCGCCGCCAAGTCGACCGTCGCGGCGCCGCGCACGGTGACCCTGATCTTCAGCGAGCGTGTGGCCCCGGCCTTTTCCAGCTTCGACGTGGTCAACGCCGCCGGGACGAAGGCGACGATCCGCACCGAGGTCAGCCAGGACGGCAAGACCATTACCGGCGCGCTGGCGCGTCCGCTGGCCGCCGGCGCCTATGTCGTCAACTGGCGCATCGCCTCCGTTGACGGCCACCGCATGACCGGCAGCTACGACTTCGTCGTCCGCTGAAATGATCGAGGTCTGGATCATCATCCTGCGCGGCGTGCAATACGCCGCCGGCGCATTGCTGCTCGGCCTGCCCGCCTTCATGCTCTACAGCGCACGAGCGATCGGGCCGCTAAATCTGCGCTGGCCGCGCTCCGCCCTGATCTGGGCGGCGGCCGCGCTGACGTTGGCCGCGCCCGCCGCCTTGCTGGCTCAGACTGCCATGATGGCCGGGTCGTTGAGCGAGGCCGTCAAACCCGCCTCGCTGAGCTTCATGATCACCGGCATGGGACTGGGCAAGGCCATGGTCGTGCGGACGCTGGCCGCCGTTCTGGCGCTGGCCGCCGCCCTGCTGCTGCGACCGGGTCGTCTGATGTGGGGCGGGCTGACGCTGCTGGGCCTCATCATCTCGGCCAGCTTCGCCTGGACCGGCCACGGCGCGGCGACCGAAGGGTCAGGCCATGCGGTGCATCTGATCTCGGACATCGTCCACGCCGTCGCCGCCTCGGTCTGGATCGGCGCCCTGGCCGCCTTCGCCGTCCTGATCCTGCGTCGGCCGTCGGGGGACGCCGCCTGGGACGCGGGCGTGGCGCGCAGCCTGACCGGCTTCGCCGGGGTCGGCGCGGCGGCCGTCGGCGCCCTGGTCGTGACCGGCCTGATCAACAGCGCCTATCTGGTCGGCCTGTCCAGGGCGCTCAGCCTTGGCGACAGCCCCTACGGCGTCCTTCTTATGGTCAAGCTGGCGCTGTTCGGCCTGATGGTCGCCCTGGCGGCGGCTCACCGCTTCCGCCTGGCGCCCCTGATGACCAGGGACGCCGGCCAGGCCTTGCCGCACTTGAAAAGGAGCCTGGCGGTCGAATTCGTCCTGGCCCTGACGATCCTGGCCGTAATCGCCGTCATGGGCGCCCTGCCGCCCCCAGCGGCGCTGTAACGACGTCTTCCTAGAGGGCGGCCTTGCGACGGGCCGCCCGCACCGCCCCCGCCGTCTTCAGGTCGCGCGCCAACCGGATCCACAACAGGATGAAGCCCGTCACCACCATGCTGAGCGTCAGCACGGTCAGGCCGATCAGCAACGGATGATTGAAGTTGTCGCCGTCCTTGAAGTCGAGGATGTGGAGCCGCCAGAAGAAGTCATAGAAGCGCCAGATCGCCGAGCGCCGCGTGACCACCTCCCCCGTCTGCGGCGACAGATAGAAGGCCGTGCGTTCCGCATCGTCGAAGTCCACGCGCCAGATCGGCCCGTCGCGGCCGGTTTCCTTTGGCGCCTGATCCAGCAGGACGGCCGACCTGGGCGCCGCCTCGCCACGATAGGCTGCGGCGGCCAGGGCCGAGGCTTCGTCCGCCCTCATCCCCGCGAAAGGCCGGCCGGTCTCGGCGTCCAGGGTAACGGGCGCGCCCTCAACCGGCGTCATGATCCAGGCGGGGCCGCGCTGCGTCATCTTCAGTTCGGCCCGCACCGGCGTCACCCCGGAAAGACGAGAAACCTCAGCCAACGGAAGAATTTGCTCCAGCGGCAGGGCGGCGGGCGTCGACGCCTTCAGCCGGTGTTCGCTGCGCACCGTTTCGATCGGGATCGCGGTCGTGACCAGGCCGCCTCCGACCCAGAACAGCACCTGCAGGCCCACCACCAGGCCCACCCATTTGTGGATCTGGGTCGAGTAACGCAGAACCTTCATCGCTTCCCCTCAAGCTCAAGGCGCCGCGGCCGCAACGGCCGAATGAAACCTATACGCCTATCGACGCGCGCGCCCTCATGCGCTTTCAAGGGAAACAGCGACAGGCCGCGTATTCTCCGTCGAGGCCGCGAGGATTTTGCAATGACCGACGACATCGAGCGGATGCTGACGAGACCGCTTCCCGGCGACGACGACGCCCGACTGGCTGATCTGGAGGGGCGCGTCTGGCGCCGGATCGAGGAGCGCCAGGCGCAGCGCAGCGCAGCGCAGGTGCGGCTGGCGGTCATGGCTGTCGCCCTGCTGGTCGGCGTGACAAACGGCGGCGTCCTGGGACAGGCGTTCAAGCCGCGCCCCTCGGACATTCACGTCTTCAGCGTTTCGGCGGGGCTGTCGCCGATGACCAGCTTCGAGGTCGGCGGATGACGACCAACTGGAAGTCGATCGCCCTGACGGTCGTCCTGGCCGCCCTGGCCAGCGCCGGCGGCGCCTGGCTGGGCGCAGGCTGGATGATGAGGCAGCATGAGACCCCCGGCCTGCACGAGATCGTTCACCGGAAGCTCGAGCTGACTGCGGACCAGGACGCCCGCCTGGACCAGATCGAGGCCGGCTTCGCCGAACGACGCGAAAAGCTGGAGGCCGACGTCCGCGCCGCCAATCGCGAACTGGCCAACGCGATCGCCGCCAGCCAGGGCGACAGCCCCGAGGTCCGCGCCGCGGTCGACCATTTCCACGACGCCATGGGCGCCTTGCAGAAGGCCACCATCGCCCATGTGTTCGAGATGCGCGCAGTCCTGACGCCGGAACAGGCCCGCGTCTTCGACAAGGAAATCGCCGGCGCTCTTACGCAAGAGCCTCGGTAAGGCCGAGGTGGCGGCCGACGACGACACAGACGAGGCGCGCGCCGCGCGCGGGGACCGCCAGGCCTTCTCCCGCCTGATGGCCGCGACCAGCGGCGACCTGCATCGCTTCGTTCGACGCTATGTCGGCGATGCGGACGAGGCTCACGACCTGCTGCAGGAGGCCTATGTCTCCGCCTGGCTGGCCATCCGGCGCTACGACCCGACCCGACCCTTCGCGACCTGGCTGCGCTCGATCGCCGTCAACAAATGCCGCGACTGGGGTCGCAAGCGCGCGGTGCGCCGCATCGTGCGCGGCGTTATGGGCCTCGACACGCCTGAAGCCATGGCTGTGGGCGAGGATGCGCCGGAAGCCGAAACCCGCTTGGACGACCGCCGCCGCATGGCCGCGATGGACCGCGCCCTGGCCGACCTGCCCGACCACCTCAAGGCGCCCCTGCTGCTGGCTGCGCTGGAGGGTCGCAGCCACGCCGAGATCGCCGAGGTGCTGGGCGTCACGCCCAAGACGGTGGAAACCCGCATCGCCCGCGCCCGGCAGAAGTTGAATCTGCGGCTTCTACGCTGAGGTCGGACCTGCGACGTCCTGACGCCATCTGTCGAATGAGGGATGACGGCCAGGGCCGCGTATTCCCGACGAACCCTCCTTTGCGCTCCGCCCCGCGGCGAGCGGCCTGCTCCGAGACCCTCATGGCGACAACATCACTGGACCGGCGAACCCTACTGCGAGGCGCGGCCATGGGCGGCGGCATACTGGGCCTGCAGGGCCTGTTGCCCGCCTGGGCCCAGACCGGATCGCCGGGCCTGCGCGCCGATCTGCCGACGCTGACGGGGTCGAACATCGACCTGAGCGTGGGCCACGCCGACTTCACCGTCGGCGGCCGCACCGGCCACGCCTTCATGGTCAACGGCCTGCTGCCCGCGCCCCTGCTTCGTATGCGCGAAGGCCAGAACGTGCGCCTGTCGGTGACCAACCATCTGCAGGAGGACACCTCCATCCACTGGCACGGCCTGCTGCTGCCGTTCCAGATGGACGGCGTGCCGGGCGTCAGCTTCCCCGGCATCAAGCCGCACGAGACCTTCGTCTACGAGTTCCCGATCAAGCAGTCGGGCACCTATTGGTATCACAGCCATTCGGGCCTTCAGGAGGCCATGGGCCACTACGGCCCCATCGTCATCGACCCGGCCGGCGCCGACCCGGTCGCCTATGACCGCGAACACGTCCTGGTCCTGTCGGACTGGAGCTTCCTGCATCCGCACGACATCCTCGACAAGCTTAAGAAGAGCCCCGGCTACTTCAACCAGCAGAAGACGACCCTGGCGGGCCTGCTGGACGGTTCGGACCGCATGAGCCTGTCCGAGCGGCGGATGTGGGGCTCGATGCGGATGGACCCGCGCGACATCCTCGACGTCAACGGCACGACCTACACCTATCTGGTCAACGGCCATGGCCCGGACGAGAACTGGACCGGCCTGTTCCGGCCCGGCGAGCGCGTTCGCCTGCGCATCATCAACGCCTCGGCCATGTCGATCTTCAACGTCCGCATTCCCGGCCTGCCCATGACCGTGGTCCAGGCCGACGGCGAGCACGTCCGCCCGATCGAGGTGGACGAGTTCCAGATTTCGGTGGCCGAGACCTATGACGTCATCGTCCGTCCGCTTGAGGACCGCGCCTACACCATAGTCTCCGAAGCCATAGACCGCTCGGGCATGGGTCGCGCCACCCTGGCCCCCCGCCTAGGCATGACGGCCGAGGTTCCGCCCCTGCGCCAAGTTCCGAACCTGACCATGAAGGACATGGGCATGGGCGGGGGCATGGACGGCATGGATCACGGCTCAATGGCGGGGATGGATCATTCGGCCATGGGACATGACCCCGCCGCCCCCATGGATCACGCAAGCATGGATCATGGCGGCATGAGCATGCGCGATCCGAACAACGCCCCGGCCGACATGGCGGTCGGCGTCGGCGTGGACATGATCTCGCCCGCCCCGTCCAACCGGCTGGCCGACCGGCCTCAGGGCCTGGAAGACGTCGACCACCGCGTGCTGGTCTACGCCGACCTGCGCGCCCTGACGCCGAACCGGGACCGTCGCGCGCCGTCGCGCACCATGGAAATCCACCTGACCGGCAATATGGAGCGGTTCATGTGGGGCTTTGACGGCCGCAAATTCTCGGAACTGGTCGAGCCTATCCGTTTCGAGCTGAACGAGCGGGTGCGCGTGACCCTAGTCAACGACACCATGATGGCCCACCCCATCCACCTGCACGGCCACTTCTTCGAACTGGTCAACGGCCACGACGGCCATCAGCCGCTGAAGCACACGGTCAACGTCGCCCCCGGCGGCAAGGTCACCTTCGACCTGACCGCAGACGCGCCCGGCGACTGGGCCTTCCACTGTCACCTGCTGATGCACATGCACGCGGGCATGTTCAACGTCGTCACCGTTCGCCCGCTGGATGGAGCCGCCCGATGAGCCGCGCCCTTTTCGCCGCCGTCGCGGCTCTGCCCCTGATGATCGCGGCCGGATCCGCCGTCGCTCAGAACCATGCCGGTCATGCTCCCGCCGCGCCGCCGACACCTGCCGCCCAGACGCCCGCCGCCAAACCCGCGCCCGACTGTCCCATGATGCGCGACGGAAAGCCCTGCCCCATGCACGGCGCCGCCGCCTCCGACGCTCAGGCCGATCCGCACGCCGGTCATGACATGAGCAGCCATGCCGGACATGGCGCGGCTGCGGCCGATCCCCACGCCGGCCACGACATGGCCCAAACCCAGACCCAAGCCGCTCAAGCCGATCCGCATGCCGGTCACAACGCGGCCCCGACCGACCCCCACGCGGGTCACGACATGGCTCCAACTCCGGCGGCTCAGACCGATCCGCACGCCGGGCATAGCGCTGCGCCCGCAAATCCGCATGCGGGTCACGACATGAGCGCCGCACGCGGCGGGCCGAACATCCCGACCAGCGTGGACGCCGTCGGCGGCCGCATGGTCGAGACGCCGCCTCCGGCCGCCGCTCGCTCGGCTCCGGCCCACGCCGCCGACCTGCTGTTCGACCCCGCTGTCATGGCGGCGGCGCGCAAGCAGCTTCTGGCCGAGAACGGCGACATCCGCTCGACGGCCGTGCTGATCGACTCCCTCGAGGCCGGGTTCGGCGACGGCGCCGACACCTACAGCTGGGGCGGCCAGGGCTGGACCGGCGGCGACATCAATCGCTTCTGGTGGAAGACCGAGGGCGAAGGCGAGATCGACGGCAAACTGCACGAAGTCGAGGTCCAGGCCCTCTACAGCCGCGCCATCGCGCCCTTCTGGGACGTGCAGGCGGGCGTGCGCCAGGACTTCCGTCCGGATGGCGAGGACGCCACCCACCTGACCGTCGGCGTCCAGGGCGTCGCCCCCTATTGGTTCGAGATGGGCGCGGCCGCATTCCTGTCGACCGAAGGCGACCTGACCGCCCGCTTCGAGGCCGAGTACGACCAGCGCATCACCCAGAAATGGATCCTGCAGCCGGCGATCGAGATGGCCTTGTCGGCCAGCGACATCCCGGAGCTGGAGATCGGCTCGGGCCTGACTTCGGTCACGGCGGGGGTGCGTCTGCGCTATGAAATCCGCAAGGAGTTCGCCCCCTACATCGGCGTCGAATGGAGCCGTTCGCTGGGGGAGACGGCCGACTACGCCAGGGCCAGAGGCCAGGATCCGGAGGACACGCGCCTCGTCGTCGGCGTCAAGGCCTGGTTCTAAGGCCCTTCTCGCAGAATGTCCGGATCGGTTGGCGTGCTGGAGCATTGCTTCTCGGAACGAGAGCGCCATGAACGACCACGCAGCACGCCCCGAACCGCACTACATCCTGATCGCCATTCTCGCCGCGCTGGTGATCGCGGACGTCGTCTTCATCGTCGAACTCGGGTCCTACCTGCTGTTCTAAGCCCTCGCCCGACCCCGCTTGTCCCGCATGGCCGAACGGCGTCAGGCGAGGCGCGAAGATTAGCCGCATGACCGAGGCGCCCCGACATCCGTTCTCCCTCCATGTCCACGGGAGGATCAGAGGGATGATCGACTACAACGCCCCCATCTACGTCGAGTGGGACAACGCCCTTGAGGGCCTACGCGCCGCGCATGAGGCGTACCGCCGCCAGTTAGACGAGCCGTCGGCCAAGACCCAGGCGCGCGCCACCCTGGCGGTTGCGCGAGAACGGTATGATCGCGCCCTGGAGAAGATCGTCTAGAGCCCGCTTGTCTTGGACGCTCCGGCCTTCGCTATCGACTGGGGGACGGTTCGCGGCCTGTCGGCCCGCTCAAGAAACGGCTTTTCAAAAGGCTGTCGGGGCCAGGCCTCAGCCGTTCAGGAACTGCTGGAGTCGCGGCACGACGAAGTCGAGAAAGACCCGAACTCGCTCCGGCATGCGCGGTCCGCCCAAGAAGACGGCGTGGATTTCTTCTTCGTCCCGCTCGATCACGTCGCCCAGGACCTCAACCAGGCGGCCCGCGGCCAGATCGGCCCGGACGTGGTAGTCGCCCATGCGGGCCAATCCGACATCGGCCAAGGCCATGCGCCGGACCGTCTCGCCGTTGTTGCCGAGCAAGGAGCCGTGGACGACGCGTTCGACCACACGGCCTCGTTCCTTGAGCGGCCAGACGGGCACGGCCCGACGAAAGTTGAAGCCCAGGCAGTTGTGTCGGGATAGCTCATCGACCGTCCGGGGCGCGCCATGACGCGCCAGATAGGCGGGCGAAGCGACGATCTTGCGATGCGCCGTCCCGATGCGACGCGCGACCATGCCTGAATCCGGCAGTCGGCCGACCCGAAAGGCGATATCGGTGCGGTCGAGATAGAGGTCGACGATCTCGTCCGACAACGACAGGTCGACGACGATATTCGGATAGGCCTTCCAGAACTCCGGCAGCAGCGGCTCCAGACCCAGGACGCCCAGCGCCACCGAGACGTTGACCCGAACTCGCCCGCCCGTGGCGGCCGCGCCCTGCGACAATTCCTGCTCGATCTGGTCGAGATCCTGCAAAAAGGTCTGGCTGCGTTCGTAGTAGATTTCGCCCTCAGCGGTCAGGGACAGGCGCCGCGTCGAACGTTCGATCAGACGAACGCCGAGCCGATCCTCCACGCGCGAGATCAGCTTGCTGACGGTGGAGGGCGTCATGCCCAGAAGGCGGGCCGCTTCCGAAAAGCTGCCGCTCTCCACCACGCGCAGGAAGACCTGCATTTCGCCGGCTCGGTTATCCATCGCCGCATCATCCATGATTTTATTTCACAGATGATGGGAATTTCAGCGCGATTATCAAGTTTGAACCGAAGCCCTACTTCCGCTGCACCTTCAGAAACAGCGAGGAGCTTCAGATGCAGACCGTCACCGCTCACGGCGCCGCCGTTCCGGCCCTTGGTTTCGGCGTCTTCCGCATGTCCGACGCGGAGGTCGAACGCGTCGTTCCCGCCGCGCTCGAAGCCGGTTTCCGCCACTTCGACACGGCCCAGATCTATCAGAACGAAGCCGCGCTCGGTCGCGCCCTGCAGGCCGCCGGAGCCCGTCGCGACGACCTGTTCCTGACCACCAAGGTCTGGGTCGACAACTACAGCGCCGACGCCTTCTCCGCCTCGGTCGACGAGAGCCTGGACAGGCTGAAGGTCGATCAAGTCGACCTCCTGTTGCTGCACTGGCCTGCCGATCAGGTCTCGATCGCCGAACAGATCGAACGGCTGAACGCCGTCCAGGCGGCCGGCAAGACGCGTTTCATCGGCATGTCCAACCAGAACATCGCGCAGATGCGGGAATCGATCGAACGCTCGGCCGCCCCGATCGTGACCAATCAGGTCGAACTGCATCCCTATCTGCCGCAGCACGCCCTGACCGCCGCCGCCAAGGAAGCCGGCGTGGCCGTCACCGCCTATTACAGCATGGCGGACGGCGCCGTGCCCAAGGACGAGGTCCTGCAGCGGATCGGCGCCGGATACGGCAAGAGCGCCGCCCAGGTCGGCCTGCGCTGGCTGATCCAGCAGGGCTACGTCGCCCTGTCCAAGACCGCTAACCCGGCGCGCGCGGCCGAGAACATCGCCATCTTCGACTTCGCCCTGGATGACGCGGACATGGCCGCCATCGCCGCCCTGGCTCGGCCCGGCGGCCGCCTCGTCAGCCCCGCCGGCCTCGCCCCCGCCTGGGACGCCTAGGAAAGTCCGGGCCCTGAGGAAGATGAAGATGGACATGACCGCTTCCGCGACCGCAACGCCGGCCGCCCAACCCGCGCACGCCCGCTGGGCCCTGCTGGCGCTCGCCGTGGGCGCCTTCGGCATCGGCACCACCGAGTTCTCGCCCATGGGCCTGCTGCCCGTGATCGCCCAGGGGGTCGACGTCTCGATCCCCAAGGCCGGCCTGCTGATCAGCGCCTACGCCATGGGCGTCATGATCGGCGCCCCGATCATGACGCTGGCCTTCACCCGCTTCGGCAAGCGAACGGCGCTCATCCTGCTGATGTCGATCTTCACCATCGGCAACCTGATGTCGGCCATGGCGCCCGGCTACTTCACCCTGCTGGCCGCGCGTCTGGTGACAAGCCTCAACCACGGAGCCTTCTTCGGCCTGGGCGCCGTCGTGGCGGCCAGCGTCGTTCCCAAGGACAAGCAGGCGAGCGCGGTCGCCGCCATGTTCATGGGCCTGACCATCGCCAATATCGGAGGGGTGCCCGCCGCGACATGGATCGGCCAGCAGATCGGCTGGCGCATGGCTTTCGCCGGCACGGCCCTGATCGGCGTCCTCGCCATTGCGGCCCTGTGGTTCGCCCTGCCCAAGGGCGAACGCGGCGCCATGCCGGACCTGCGACACGAACTGCGCGTTCTCACCCGCGGACCTGTGCTTCTGGCCATGGCGACGACCGTCATGGGAGCCGGCGCCATGTTCACCCTCTACACCTATGTCGCCCCGGCCCTTCAGACCCTGACCAGCGCCTCGAACGGTTTCGTCACGCTAAGCCTCGCCCTGATCGGGGTCGGCTTCACCATCGGCAACTGGCTGGGCGGACGACTGGCCGACTGGTCGCTGGACGGCGCGACCAAGATCTTCCTCGGCGCCCTGGCGCTCATCATGTTCGTCCTGCCGTTCGTGTTCAGCAGTCCCGTCGGCGTCGCGATCGGCCTGCTGCTCTGGGGCGGCGCGGCGTTCGCCATCGTCCCTCCAGTGCAGATGCGCGTCATGGAAGCAGCGTCCGAGGCGCCGGGCCTGGCCTCCTCCATCAATGTGGGGGCGTTCAACCTGGGCAACGCCCTCGGCGCGGCCGTCGGCGCCGCCGTCATCAGCCTGAACCTGGGCTATGCGGCGGTGCCCGTCGCGGGCGGCCTGCTGGCGGCAGCCGGCTTCGGCATGGTCCTGCTCACAGCCCGGCGGCCTCGCCCTCCACACCTTCCGATCGCCAAGAAAGGTTGAAGATGTCAACCAAAATGCTCATGGACAATCGCAGGTATATTTCGCCTCCCACTGGCTTTTAGCAAGCTAACCTAAGCAGGCTCTAGAGACGAAACGGGTGAATTCGCCTACGAATGTACTCGCTAAACGCGAAAGCGCTTATCGGCAACCGCCGTCTCTAAAAGACAAGTCATTGAAAGGAAGATGGCGCGCCGCCGTGGATGATCCTGAGAACTATTCAGCTATCATCGGTTGGGCCGCGTAGGGCAGAGAGGCGCCAGGAGCGGTCATTGTCGCTAGTCCGAGAAGGCGACATTCGTCAGCAGAACGCGATGGCGCATATCATCCTAGCCTACATCTCTGCCGAGCACCGCTCCGGAAGGCCGAGCTTCGGACAACAGCCGCGGCCCAATCAGTGCCCTTCAAGGCGACTGCTTCAGCCCAGAATTCGTCGCACGATCCGGTAACCAGACGCCTCATAGGTCTGCTCCGCAAGGTCAGCTACCGGATTGACCTTCCCTAGGACTGGGCTTTTGCCTGCGGTGTCGTCCCAGTAGGTTTTCAGCCACACAGCCTTATCTCTCACCGCGCCCGGCGGTGCCGCCAGTCTCTTCGCAATGTAATGACGGATGAGCTTCGCAGGCTTGTCGAGCAGGACCTTTCCAGCAACCGGCGTCGGGTCGTAGTCGTCAAAGCGGCGCAGATAGTGAACGAACTGGCGTTCCGGTTGTTCGCTGTCATGGACGAGGCAAAAGCCCCCCCATGAGTACCTGTCACAATCCGCCTTGACGCTCTCACTCACCAGAATCGTAGGAAAAATGGTCTCCCTACACTCCATCCCGTAGGCCTCCAGCATAGCCGGGCCAAACATGAATTGACCGTCGTGGTGTATGTTTCCGAGGGTCAAACCACCTCGAACCAAAATGTCGATCTGCAAGAGATTTTCAGCGATCGTCGTAAGGCTTTCGAGGATTTCGTACAGCCCAGCCTCAGTCCGATCTGTCGAGATGACGATGCAGTCTGAGAAGTAAGTTAGATTCATACCTAACGCGGGGTTTTCGCAGGTACTCACACTCAGTCGATCCATGGCAGCGACGATTTTCGCGCGTTTTTTCGGATCATCGGCTGTCGACCGCACGAGGGCGCTGAAGCCAAGCATGTCAACGAATGCGACGTATTTTTCGCGGTAGGGATCGGTCATGGCACTACCGTCTTAGCGGGCCTTCTCGCGAGCAATGTGCGTAGGAAGCCATCGCTTATGTACTCGCGCAGCTCGTTGTCATCCAGATGCGCTAGAGACGGGTCGTCGGGCGCTTTGCCAATCTGCGTTGCGAGACCCTTCCGGTCGAAATCCGCAAACATATCCATGAACCGCTCATACATTTCGTAAGGCGTTTGGGCATTTGTGGGCACGTCCTGAATCTCACCGAAATAGGCGGCCTTGTTGGCCTGCCAATCCTCGAAGGATGCGTCGTCCATCTTCTCGCTAAGGATATGATTGCCCTTCGCTGTTTCGGCCACGATGTAGCACTCACGGGTGTTCTCAAGGACTGTGGCGCTTCTCACGATGCCCACAAACGGCTCATCGGGGCCGCCAAAATCGTAGGCTTGGCCGATCTTGATCCGCGGTTTTCCACCAAGCAGCGTTTCGCTGGCGAGAGAGCCGTCGAAGGTGATCGGAAACTCGTGAAGGCTGGCTAAGCTGCGGGCGACCTCAAGCGCGTCACTGTGTTTGAGATTGCGCCGATACTGCTCGATGACGGTGATTTCGCCCGTCTTGTTGAAATCATCGATGCGGAAGCCGAGGGGGGCCAACGCCAGAACGGCGTCGGACTCTAAGGCGCGGTGGAAGGCCATGTTGACGACGAAGACATAGGCGCTCTCCTTTGGGGCGTCAGGATGCCCCTCATACTGCTCAAGTATTTGAACCGCTCGGAGTACCAGGGCGCCGTTGGGCAAATCCCCCTCAGGTCCCAAAGGGGCGTTGATGTCGATGAACACCAGTCGTTCGTGGTCGCTGGGCTTGTCCAATGCGTCGTGCAGATGGGTCTTCAGCTTGCTAAACGGTCGGTTGTCCCTGCCGCCATCATTGTCTGTTCGACCAAGCAGGCCAGACACCGCCCGGCTCTTGGCTTCGACCGTGTAACGCTTGCCTGAGCCGGTTTTTACGGCGGCGAACTCGCAGTGCCGCTGCTGGCGGCTATCTTCGTCTTCCAACAACAGTTCATAGCCAGCACGGATCAGCGCACTGGCTATCATCATTTCAAAGAAAGCCCCCTGAAACTGAGCAGGATCCCGTAATCGCGCGAGCATCTTGGCTTGCAGGTCCGCATTGTGATCCATGAGGTAGAGGCTGTAGGCCAAGCCCAGATAGCAGACGACGACGCCAGTTACCGGGGCGCTGTTGATCTGCCCAGCCTTGGCCTTGAACCGCTTTTGATACTCGATGAACGCGGCATGCCACTGCATGATGGGATGGCGGTCTGCGAGAGCCTTTTCGTTCTCCCGCGCACCCCATTCAAGCGTCAGCTTGTCCTTGATATAGTCGAGCAGGAAATCTGGGAATGTCTGCCACTTCTTGCTCCACATGATCCGGTTGTTGACGGCGACGATTTGATGATCGCCGTGCTGAACCGCGATGATGGGCTTCCCAAAGCCCTGCTGTCGCCGGCGGATCGCCTCGTCAGCCAAATGAGCCGCGTAGGCGCGCTTCATTTCTGGCGGGGCTGTCCGCTCCATCTCAAAGCCAAGGCAGCAGTGCTTGAACTTACGCCCGCTACCACAATGGCATTTTTGATTTCGGCCGAGCTTGGACATGGAGCCAATACTCTAGCTTCCAAGCCGCGCCACGGCCAGAAATCGGAGATCAGTTTTCTAGACAGGCCCGCTCGAAGCCCGTCTTGGGCGAATGCCAGCCAACCAGCTCCGGGGGCCTGATCGTACCCCTAGTGGTGTTCCCACTTAAGCCGTCGACGAGCCCTTTGCGCGGAACTTCCGAGGGTCAGCTTAGAGTCAGATATGCGCATTCGGTAGTTGACCGAGGCCCTGCCCGAACTCGGATGTCGCCGATGACCGAGTTGGGTCGATCGGGCCGATAAGATCGCACGTTGGCGCACCTTAGCGAGTTCGAGCGTAGGTGCGCCGTGACGGAGGAGCCGAGAACTATTCAGCCACAGTCGTCTGGGCCGCTTGAACTGGCGGAGTATCTACTTTCTTCCGAGGGACCTGCGACGCGTTGCCAACTCATATGACCGATGACGGAATGTCCTTCTGTCTGCCATAGCCATCGTCACAACATGGCTCTTCTGGCTATGCACCCTTAGCCAGGTCAAACCTTGGGCGGATCGCCTAGGTCCACCTTGTGGAGCACCCGCTTTTCATCTCCGTATCCGATGACGACCTGCCACTTAGTGAAAGCCGCGCCGCCTTCTCCCTCAGGAAGACCCGATCGCACGGCAATGGGCAAAGAGCGGCCAAAAGAGTGCTGTGATGTCCCGCGAATGGTTAGCTTAGTTCCTTCCCTGACCAGAACCCCCGCGTGATTGCCGTGGACTTCGGGGTTGTAGAGGCTCGCTTCATCGACCTCGATACGGACATCAGGGACGATCACTCCTCCCCAGCGGTCAGTGCCTTTGACGGCGAAAAACCGAAACCCGTCCTGAGGCCAAAGAACTACTGCCGTTGGCTCTTCCTCACCCTCACAGATCAGGACGACCGACTCGTACTTTCCCCGAGGCAGAACGATGCTGCCCGGTGGGGCATTTTCGACGTTTCCGACGGTAAATTCTTCGGGCGACAGCATCTCACCAGCCTTGTTGAAGGGGACGGATCAGCATGTCCCAGAAGAATTCCGCTCCGCCCTCAAGCGACAGCTTCGGATCGCGCTCACCACCCATGAAGGCCATACCCATCGGACGGAGATACATCGCTTGGTCATCAGCCTGAATGGATAGCGACTCGTTCAAGGAGTTGCTGTCTGAGGAATGGCCTTGCAGGTAGTTGATGCCGCCACCCAGCGCGCCGCCTCCCATGTAGATGGTGCAGCGCGCGACGTCTTTTCCATTTCTGTAGATCGTCGCGTGAAAGCGATTGGCGTCAACGCGCCGAAACGAACCTTCCACGCCTCGGTTTCGTTGCCCGAGCTCATTGAGGGAGTTCTCGAAGAACCGGGCGATAAAATCGAACGCTTCCGCCTGGAACTGGTCTTTGTCTTTCTGCGTGAATGACTTTGCCATTCGCAGATTGCTGGAACGAGGCCCGGACTCGATGGCGGGCATAGCCGCCGGTGCTGCCGGAGCACACACTTGCGCTGCTGGAGTGCTGGCCTTCTTGACGAGATTTTCGACAGCGCCTCGCACTGCCTTCGCTACTTGCAGGAAGGCCTCATCGGTGTCCGGCCACTGTGTGATTGGCTTACCGTCGCGCGGTGTCGCATTGAGTTTGCCGAACGGCGCATGATGCCAATCGCAGGCTCGAAGAATTACTGGGATGACGACGGCTTCTCCTGCCGCGTGGCGCTCCATCGCCCGCTTCATCTCGATCTCGTAGCAATAGTCAGATGCGATGAAATCAGGGCTGACGAGAAGGAGGATGATTTCGTCGCTGTTGATGTGCTCATCGATGGCGTGATCGATGTTCTCGCCCGCGCCGATCCTGCGGTCATGCCAGGTCTCGATCACGCCTTGGCGCTTGAGCATGGCGAGCTGCTTTTCGAGCTGATCCCTCAGCCCTTCATCAGCATGCGAGTATGAGAAGAATACGCTCGGCAAGTTAGCTCCTGTCTGGCCTATCAATGTGATGCGGGATGCGTTCAAGGCAAGCCTCTAGGGCACCTTTTGTTCTGGTTGTTCCATACGAGTTCGGGCGGGCGCTTTCTGGCGCTCCTTAATGGGCAGCTTTCCGGGACATCCCGGAAGCTCAGGGTCGTTGCAGAGCCGCAGCACCGTTTGACCGATGCATCACCAGCCGGAGCCTCCGGACTCTCAACACCCATGGCCGAAGGGGCCTTCAGCGCCGCCTTCTGGGCTTACCAAGGCGCCCGCCGCCCATGGCCCCTGTGCCAACCCTCCGCGGATTGGATGCCGGCAGGACTTTCGCGTCTTGCACCACGACGAGGGACCATTCCTCGACTTCTTGGGGATGGAACCGGAAGTTGACGTGGAAATATCCCAGTTTGCGCCCCTAGGGTTGAGACTCCTCAGGCCGACTCACTCCAAATTACAGATCAGTACAGAGTCAAGAAGTTGAATGCTGATGCCTTAGGAGACGAAAGTGAGTCTGATTACGGAGTGGCGGGGCGAGATCGACCTGCCTGCGCTGCCGGAGCGCAAAATCAAAGTCGGAGGGAATACCGTCTATCAGCGGCTGTTCCCCGGCCATCTCACGAAAGCCCGCATCGGGCCGTCACCGTTTCCTAACTTCGATCTCGTCACGACGAGTCTGGAGCCTCCATATCAGCAGGCGCTGCTACGACGGAAAGCCAACGTCCGGAAACCTGAGACACCACTCCCAATCCTGCGTTCGCCCGACGCGTTGGGAGGTCCCGAACTGCCCGCCACGCTCAACGTCCAATGGGAGGCGTATGGCGAACTGGAGACCTATGCCCTGACGCCAGAAACGGTGCTTGAAGCGTGGGACAACAAGTTCGAGTTCAATACGGAGAACGAGGCCAGAGGGCTTCTAGGACTCCGAACGCCCCAGATCGGTGCGCTGCACGCGATTGCCGCACACTTCTCAGTCGGGAAGGAGTTTGAGCCAGCGACTGTCGTGCTTCCCACCGGCACCGGCAAAACGGAGACCATGCTGGCGACGCAGATCTATCGCCAGCTTACTCGTACGCTAGTCCTAGTGCCCAGCGATACGCTGCGGGGGCAGATTTCTAAGAAGTTCCTTAGCCTCGGCGTCTTTCCGTATGAAGCCGCCGTCGTACCTGTAGAGATCGCTCGACCGCGCGTAGCCGTCATCACGACTGCCATTCGCACCGCCGACGAAGCCAGGCAGATTTTGGCGGAAGCCAACGTCATTGTGGCGCTTCCCAACGTCATGGAGGTGTCTTCCGAAGAGGCGCTAAAGGTTCTCACTGAAGGCTGCTCCGACCTCATCGTGGATGAGGCGCACCACATCGCAGCCAAGACCTGGGAAAAGGTTCGGGAGCGTTTCGCGAAGAAGCGTATCCTTCAGTTCACAGCCACCCCGTTCCGGAACGACAAGCGGCGGATCGATGGGAAGATCATCTTCAACTACAAGCTTGGGGATGCTCAAGAGGCTGGCTACTACCGCCAGATCAACCTGAAGACGGTTGAGGAATATGGCGATGAAAATAACCGCGACCGAGCCATTGCAAAGGCGGCGGTTGAGGCTCTCAAAAATGACCGGGAAGTACTGAAGAAAGACCACCTGCTGATGGCGAGGTGCATCTCGATTCCGCGCGCCGAAGAGGTCGTGAAAATCTATCGTGAGCTCGCACCCGAATATAAGCCGGTCTTGGTTTACTCCGGGTCAGGCCGGGTCACAGCTAACCGAGAAGCGCTCGATCAACTCCATGATCGAGGCGACGACGGCGCGCGGATTGTCGTATGCGTCGATATGCTGGGCGAAGGTTATGACCTGCCCTACCTGAAGATCGCGGCGCTCCACGACACCCATAAATCTTTGGCGATCACCCTTCAGTTCATCGGCCGCTTCACGCGGAAGGGTGATCCTGGGAAGATTGGTGAAGCCACCGTCGTCACCAATCTCGCTGACGCGAAAGCCGAGCAGAAACTCGCTGATCTGTACGCAGAAGGTGCGGATTGGGATGGGCTGATCAAGCGACTGAGCGAAGAGCGGATCGAAGAGGAGCTTCGGCTTCAAGACGTGGTGTTCGGCCTGCGCGAGCATGGCGATCTTGGAAGTCAGCTTTCCCTTTGGAACCTACGGCCAGCGCTGTCCTGCCAATATTTTCGTACCAAATGCGATGAGTGGAATCCGCTAGAGTACAAGACGGTTCTGCCTGCCACGGCTGAGAGCTGGTACGCTTACAGCCCGGAAGACGACACTCTGGTCGCGGTCGTCTGTCGCGCGGCGGACGTGAATTGGGGCAGCTATCAGAACGTCTTGGACACGATCTATGACCTGCTGATTCTGAGGTGGGACAAAGAGGAGAAGGTGCTTGCGCTTTATGCAAGCGACTATGACGCCCTTCGATCCGACAAGATGGCAGTGGCGGTGACCGACGAGGAAACCGAGCTGGTTTCAGGCGACGCAGTGTTCCGCATCTTGAACAATGTTGAACTCCCTTTGGTGAAGAGCCTGGGATCGTCGCAGAAGGGAGAGGCGATCAGTTTCACCTCGTACTTCGGATCGAACGTGACCGAAGGGCTGACCAAGATCGATAAGAAGGAATCCGCGCTGAACAACCTCGCCTGCATCGGCTACGAGAACGGCGACAGGGTTTTGTGGGGCGGCGCGCAGCGGCGCGGAAAGATCTGGCAACAGAAGGGCGGATCGATTGCAGATTGGATTACGTGGACCAAAACGACTGGGCGAAGGTTTCGTCAGAGGTGGCTCCTGCGACCAATCTGCTCGACGATTTCCTGCGACCCATCCGGCTCAAAAAAGCATACGCCCTTCACCCCATATCGGCTCAGTGGGGCGAGCAGGCACAGCTCAGGATCGCAGCCCAATTCGTCCTGTTTGGCGCGGTCGAAGTGCCGCTCTTCCAAGTCGATGTTTCATTGGGTGATGCGGAAGCAGGAAAGCCCATCCCAATTGTCCTTCAGACGGAGAGCCAGAGGTCGGAGTATATTTTGAAGATCGAGGATGGTTTGCCGGGCGGTTATCGCTACGAGCACGTCTCCGGCCCGACGCTGAAGTTCAAAGTGAACAAGGCCGACCCAATCGACTTGATTGAGTATCTGCGGAAAGACCCGTTCATCGTTCGGTACGTCGATGGCTCGTCATCCTACAATTGCTACCACATCCCCGTGGAGCTCGACGCAGGCGACTTCGACGTCGCGAGACTGGAAAGCTGGGAATGGGGCGTTCCTCTCAATAAGGAGTCAATGGGGAAGGCTGGTGATCGCAACACGATCCAGTACCGCACCTTCGAAAAAATCAGAGACGACTACGATTTCATCTTCAACGACGATGGGTCTGGCGAGGCCGCCGATCTTGTGTGCTTCAAGGACGTTGATGAGAAGACAATCCGCCTCACACTCGTGCACTGCAAAGGCGCTGTTGACGGGCGGGTCTCACGCAGGATCGAGAATTTCTACTATGTCTGCGGCCAAGCCCAGAAGAGCATTGGTGCGAAGCACGGTGGGATGAAGCGGCTGGCCGACAATCTACGGCGGAGGCAAGAGACGTGGGCACGGGAGGGGAACACCCGCTTCCTCAAGGGCGACTACAAGACCCTCCAGTTCTTCACCGAGAAAGCTCGCCGCGCGAAGCTGGAGTTCGAGATGATTCTCGTACAGCCAGGCGGTTCAGCATCGGACATCAACCCTGATGCGCTGAAGCTTCTGGCCACCACCGAGGTCTATCTCTTCAAGACCACCAATGCAGACTTCCGGGTGATCCTCTCGCCCTAGCGAGGGCTAGAATGGGATGTCGTCCCACGCCCCTGTTTGGGTTGTGGGCGGTGGTGGAAGTGCTCCGGGAGGAAGAGGTAGGCTGGAGGTCACATAGAGGTTCAGGATGTCGTCGCGATCCATGAACATGATCTGGCTGCGTTTGTTCTGATCGAGCTTGCCGCCCAGCCAGTTTCGAGCAGCCTTGGTGATCTCTCCACCCGCAACGATCAGAGCGTGATCGACCAGCACTTTGCGGTTCACTTCCGGATCGAAAATCTCATGGCCGAGCATCATGAGAACCTGGTTGTAGATTTCGGCCATGTTGGCGTTTCCGTCCTTGGAAACGCCGCTTGAATCCAGCTTCCCCTTCTTCGCCTGAAGGCCGAAGTAGATGACATGGAGCGTTGGCAGTGTGAATCTCATCCACACGTCCTTGCCGTACTCCAGCGACTTGTCCTTGTGCCCTGCCGCTGTGATCCGGTGGAAGCCAAGCTGACGAAATAGTGGAAGCAACACCTCCTCGATCAACTCATCCTCAGAGCATTTCCCGAGGTAGGCAGTGAGCTGTTCGCGCTTCTTCAGCTCGGATGGCGTGAATGGACGATGAGGATTGATCACTTCCGAGATTGTGCGGGTCGCCACGTGCCGGAACTGCGCAATCCCGTTCTCGTCGTAGAAGACCTCGAAACCCTCACGTTTGAGCGGAATGTTCATCGCGGCCAGCGCCAACGAACGGTCCTCATCGCCTTCGGAGGGGTCCCGTTTGTCCAATAGGACACGAAGCACTCGGGAAAAGTTATTTGGCAGAATGCTGGAAGATGGGGAGGGCTCTGCCAGAAGGTCAGTCAATACACCCACTGTCCAAGACCAACGTGTTGAGCCATCATGGACATATTCAAGGTCGCACTCTTCAAAGAAGCGCGTGATGTAACTGCTTGAGCGGTAGGTGAAATACTCCGCATCGCCGATCACCATTTCGGCTAGCGCTCTCATGTTTCGGTCTCGGAACTTCATGTTCTGACTCTGCCTGAAGTAGCCCGAAATTCGCAACAAATCTTAGGGCTTTGCCCCAGCCCACATTCAAGATGCTTTCCGCCCGGCTTCCAGCCGGGTCCCCGCGAAGGATCTTGGACACTTGCACCTTATTCTCGCCGAAAGGCAGGGATTGCGGCTGCAATCCTGTCCTTCAGACAAAGAAATAGCCGCCCGTCTGGGGCTGGGCGGCCTGTAGGCGGTTGTTGTTTAGGGCTATTCGCGTGCCCAGCACACGCTGCTGAGTTGGGTCTGAGCGGTTATGAGAACGAGCAGGGCGGTCGTTGCAGCTTGGACAGCGCGGATCATGGCTTTGTCTCCAAGCCGGAGGATTCCGGCTCAGTAGGCCTTATGCCTCACATTCTCAGGGCTTGGGGGATCACCGCTAGATCTGATAGTTTATGCGCTATCAGATAAATCTTTTATGATAGGTCATAAACTATCAAACTATGGACATTTGATACGAGTTGGGCTATTATCTCTTAGAAGGATGATAGATCATGAGCTATCAAAACGAACGCGAAGCACTAGCCAGAAAGCATCTGGACAAGCAGCTTTCCGAAATCCGGCTAGGCGCATTTAGCAAGCCGCCGAAAGGCTGGTTGCGCGCAGTGCGCGATGCGCTGGGGCTTACGACACGCCAACTTGCCGAGCGCATGAACAAGGCGCAGCCCAGCATCACCGCACTCGAAAAGAACGAGGCGACAGAGTCCATTACGCTGAAGAGCTTGCGAGAGGCTGCCGAAGCACTCGACTGCCAACTCGTCTATGCCATCGTGCCAAAGGACTCCCTCGACGCCACGGTGCGGAAGCAGGCTCGCAAAGCTGCCGAAGCGCGGCTCCGGCGCATCAATCATACGATGAGCCTGGAGGCGCAGGGCGTGAGAAAGCCCGAGCTCGAAGCCGAGTTGGATAGGCTCACCGATGAAATCCTGCGGACTGGCGGCAGTCGCTTGTGGGAGGATGCGTGAGCGATCCTCTGTTTGATGCCGAGGATGATGCCGCGACTCCGCTCACCCCAGACGAGCGGGCGCAGCTCATTCCGACCTACATCACGACCCGCGCACAACTGAACGAGGCAGAGCAAGCGAATATCGCAGACGCTGATCTGTGGGCATTTAGGCGCAAGCGAGATGTGCTGAACGAGGCCTTTCTGCTGAACCTCCACAAGCGGATGCTGAATGGCGTCTGGAAATGGGCGGGCTCCTTCCGCCAGACCGAGCGCAATATCGGGATTCAGGCATACCGGATCGGGGTGGAACTGCGGCAGTTGCTAGACGACGTGCGCTATTGGGTGGAGCACCAGACGTTCTCGCCAGATGAAATCGCCGTCCGCTTCCACCACCGGCTTGTCTTCATTCACCCGTTCCCGAACGGGAACGGGCGTCATGCTCGTTTGGCAGCCGACCTGTTGGCAGTGCAACTCGGCCAGGAGCGGTTTAGCTGGGGAAGCGCCAACCTCGTGACTGCCGATGAAACGCGCGCCACTTACGTGGCGGCGCTGAAAGCGGCCGATGCTCATGACATCGGCCCGCTGCTGGCGTTCGCTAGATCGTGAGATCACGGCTGACGAGTTCGGCCTGGATCAGTTCGAATGCACGCACAGCTTCGTTGAAATGAGTTGCAAGACGCCCGACTCGGGCAGCGCGGTTAGCTTCGCGGAACAGGCCACGCAGTTCGGTCTCGGATTTGGCGTGTAAACAGTTCGGGGTCAGCTTGAACACCGTCGCCTCCTTGGTGGCGGCTCGGGATTGAGCCGCGATGTGAGACGTGCCGATCAGGTGCAGACCTAGTGCATCACCAAGATCGAAACGGAGTGGAGAAGGCGGAGCCTTGCAGCGGTGCCTGCATCAGAACCACACAGACGAAATCGCAGCTCAGAAGCCAAAACTGTCAAGGGTTTGGTGAAGCGCCGCCCGGCCGGGGGGATGCAAGGGGGGCGCGCAGCGCCCCCCTTGCCAAGATGAGCGTGGTACTGCCGCGCACATCTTGCGGCTCGTCTTATTACAGTCGGACCCTATCTCAAGCGAATGGCCATGAACTTCCGGCACCAAGCGCGACAGGCAATCGCTCGGGCAAAGGCGATACTCGAAGGGGACTCGGTGGCTCCCGAGCACCTCCGATATGCCGCGCTCGATGTGCGCATGGCAATGGAGGCACTGACCTACGAGCGTGCGCACAGCTACCGGAAAGAACTGCCGGAAAGTGCCTATGAGACTTGGCAGCCTCGCAAGCTGATGCAGGTTCTCTTGGACATTGATCCCAACGCCGACCGCGACAGTTCACTGCGCATTGGCCGGGAGCAAACCTACGGCGTGCCTGCGACCGAGATGCAGGATCTCGGACACGAGACCGTGCTCAATATGGGCAAGCTGAAGGAGCACTACAACGCGCTCGGCAGCTACCTTCACATGCCTACGCTCAAACAGCTCCAGGCAGATGGCGACATGTCGCTCGGCAAGCTGCGGACGCGGGTGGATGAGATCATCGCGTATGTCGATGCGGTGCTCAGTTCGCCGATCTTCACGATCAACTTCGGTACCTTCTCGACCGCGCCTTGTAGCCGTTGCGGGAAGGGATTTCGTTGGCGGATACCACGCGACAAAGACAGGCTGCATGCCGTGTGTCGCGAGTGCGATGCGCCTTACGAGCTCATTGTCACCGAAGATCGCCAAGTCCGATGGGAACCGAAGCAGCACCCGATCAAGTGCGCTCACCCCGAGTGCGGCGAGATTTCCTTCTTGTGGGAAGACCAGTTCGAGATCGGCAGTATTTGGATATGCGGGGCCTGCGTGGGGCACAACCAGATAGTTCGCATGAACCGGCCTATCAACGAGGATGGTACGCCTTGGCAGCCCGATCCCAGCCCACCGTCAGAACGGACTAGAACTTGAACGCCTTTTCTCACCACCACGGCCTGTTTCCACTCCCGCTTTTGCCTCTTTCAAATGCTATGGACGTCAGGCCCTCAGCCGAATGCCGGAGCCACCACTCGAGTCAGGAGGGATAAAAATTACGCCAGCGTCTTCCAGGGTCTGCTGTACCTTATCCAGTGTCCGAGACTGCATGTCTCCACGCCCGGACTCGAAGCGTTGGATGGTCGATGGCGCGACACCCGCCGCTGCGGCGAGATCTCTCACGCCCATTCCGACTGCGGTTCGCGCGAGCTTGACCTGTAGCGGAGTAATTGTCGGCACAGCGTGCTCCCATATGAGTACACCGTGTTGACTTTATCGGGTCGGTGTGATCATCTTCGCGCACCTTGTGCCGAAACGCTAGCCGACTCTCGCCGGCGGCAGGTTTGTGGGCGCTACGGAGAAACCGCGTGCCCCATCGCAGAGGCATTGTATTTCGGCAGCGAAAGTGGCGGCGGTGGCCTCCAGAGCGCCGCCTCGCAATCGCCTTCGCCCATAACGGCCGAGGCTTCCACGCGATGGCTTGGACCGACGACGACCGCGTCGGCGCTCAGTCAGCCTACCACTCCGCCATCGCCATCGAACTGGGCCTCAAAGCCTATCTCCTGCATCGCGGCTTCTCTGACGACTGGACCCGCGTTTGGCTCCGCCACGATCTGAGCAAGACGCTCCGCTGCGTACGGATGCTGGGGTTCGAGGGCGTTCCTGATGGCATTGCCGAACTCGCTGCCGTGCTCGGTCCGCTTTACGGCTCCGGCGCCCTTCGCTCTGGGATCAAGCCGAACCTCCCGCTTCCGCCCGAAGCTGCCGATCACGCCATCTGTGACCTCCTGACCGCCGTGGAGGCCGCGATAGGGATCGACAGCGGGACAGATCGATGAGCGCTCCGCCGTCGCAACCCGACGAGGAGGACCGCAAGCGCCGGGCTCTTGCTCGGGCGATCCGCCGACTCCCTCGCCGCTGTCGGGATGTCTTCGTCCTCCATCGCTTCGCCGGGATGGCTCTGGAGCAGATCGCCGAGCACTTGGGCATCGAGAAGAGAGCGGTCGAAACGCGTCTGGCAGAGGCGCTCGTCCGGTTAACCCGCGCCGTGGATGAGGCGAGCGGTGGAGCGGATGCTGAGCGCTCGTGAGGGCCTAGGGCAGGATAGGCTTTGCGACGTCATTGTCTGACAAGCTCAGCCGTATTGACCCTCATTTGCCATGTGGGGAGCAGCGCCGCCTGCCCGCTTCAACCCCGCTTCGCGCCCTACGGGCTGCGGCCAGCGCCGCAGGCGTTGACCCGGTCAGCCGCCGCTGAGGGCTGGGCGTGATCGATGGATCGATCCGCTTTGCGAGAAAGCGGCGGCCGAAGATTTCCGAGGGGAAGGTTACGAGTATGCGCGCGGTTTTAGAGCGATCAGCTTGGCGCACATGTACGTCCAGCCGTCATCAGAGCCGGAGGCGCGTCGGCACCGGACTCCGCAAGCTCGGCCAGTTGGCGTACAATCGGCCGTCCGCGTCACCGACACCTGGCCCGATGATCTCCCGATCACCCCGGCCGAACTTCAGGCGGTGGAGGCGTGGCTTGGCGAGGTGCTCGACGAGGTTCTGGGTCCGCGCCTCTGAGAGGAGCAGGACATGACCCGCAAAGCCATCACCGCAGGCGTTCAGACCCGCGCCGCCCTCTATCTCCGCGTCTCTACCGGACGGCAGGCCGTCAACGATCTGTCGATCCCGGATCAGCGCCGTCAGTTGGAAGCCTACTGCGAGGCCAAGGGGTGGGAGGCAACGGCGGAGTATGTCGAGCCGGGCAACACGGCCACTGACGACCGACGCCCATCTTTCCAGTCCATGATCGAGGCGGCGCTGACCAAGCCACCCGCCTTCGACATGATCGTGGTGCACAGCTTCTCGCGCTTCTTCCGTGATCAGTTTCAGTTCGAGTTCTACGTCCGGAAGCTCGCGAAGAACGGCGTCCGCCTCGTCTCGATCACCCAGGAGCTGGGCGACGATCCCATGAGCGTGATGATGCGCCAGATCATGACGCTCTTCGACGAGTATCAGTCGCGCGAAAACGCCAAGCACACTCTGCGGGCCATGAAGGAGAATGCTCGTCAGGGATTCTGGAACGGTGCGCGTGCGCCCATCGGCTACCGCATCGTTGCTGCCGAGCAGCGCGGGGCGAAGATCAAGAAGACGCTGGAGATCGACCCCCTTCAGGCTGAGACAGTCCGGACCATCTACCGCTGGGCCCTGACTGGCGATGGGTCTCATGGACCGATGGGTTTGAAGACCATCGCCACTCGGCTGAACGATCAAAACGTCCGCACCCGTGACGGCGGGCGTTGGGGCATCAGCGCCGTCCATCAGATCCTGACCCGCACCACCTACATGGGCGAGCACCGGTTCAACACTCGCGACCACAAGACCAAGACCCCTAAGCCCGAGTCCGAGCACGCCATCATGGCTGTGCCCGCCATAGTCTCGAAGGCGGACCACGAAGCTGTCAGAGTACGTCTCACGTCCCGAAGCCCTAAGTGGACGCCGCGCCGCGACGGATGATGCCGAGAACTATTGCGTGAGCATCCTGATGATGGGCTGACGTCTCGAAGGCGCCAGGAGCATGCGTAATCGGGCGGTCCTGAAGGCCATACCCCAGCGCGGCCATCGCCTCTGTCGGTAAGATGCAGACCTGCGTCTACTGCTACACATCTGGCCCCACGCTTATGATCGAAGAAGTGGCGGACCGAGAAGGCCGTCGATGAGCATTTAGCTCGAACCGCCGACAGTCCCGACAGATGGCAGATCGCCCTGCTGAACGACCGCGAGTCCAAATATAAGTAGGAGCCGAAGCGATTTCATCGGCCTGCGTGCAAGCCGATATTTCGTTGAAGAGCCTAGAACTTTAGACTGAAGCTGGCTGTGAAGGCATGATCTTGGGCGCCGTTTGAGACCTGCCCAGCGTAACCAAGGCTCATGGTTGTGGCGGGCGCGAAGGAGAGGGCGAGTCCACCTTCGAGCACGGCGCTGTCCTCCGAGATCGGCGCGCCTGTGATCGTGAAGGCGTCGCCTGCTGTGAAGGCGTGGACGCTTTGCGGCGAGGTGTCGCCGAAAGCACGCCTCCACCCGACTGTCCCGCGAAGGGCCGCTTTCGTTTCACCCAGATCGAACGCCTGTTCGGTGCGTAGGCCCAGAGTGGCGAAGGTCGCGTCGGCGTTGGATTTTTCGCTGGTCAGAGCGGCATCGCCGCCGCTTTCAGAGAAAGCGTCCGATTTCAGACGGATGTGCGCCAGGTTGGCGAAAGGCTCCAGGCGTGCGCCGTCGCCTGCAGTCAACCCATAAGCGACCTCACCAAACGCCTGTAAGGCGTCGGCGCGATATTCGGCCCGGGTGCGATCGCTCAGGCCGGGCATGGCGATGGTGCGGCGCGCGTCCAGTTCGTGCCAGCTCTGGGCGAGGCCGGTGCGGAAGGCGAGGGCGCCGTGCTGCGTGCCGGCATAGAGGCCCAGGTGGTAGTTATCGGATGAGACCGAAGACGCCCTGTCGCACGGCTTGATGTTGGACCGGCTGTAGCCCCCGGTTACGCCCACGCGCCAACGGTTTAGCAGGGCGTCGCCGCCCAACAGGACGCCGCTGGTGTCGCGGTCCAGAGTCTTGCCGCCGTCATCGCCATCGAATGCGCCCCACGAGCCGAAGCCCTGCGCCCAGAAGGCCGGACCGGCATGGTCCGCGCTGACCGCGACCGGCGCGCCGTTGGCGGCATAGGCAAAGGCCGGCGCTGTCGACGCGCCGCTCTGGCTGAAGGCGGCGCGCAGGCGGTCGTTGGCCGCGTTGCGGATCAGGCGAGCGTCCTCGATCATGGCCGTCTGGGCCGAGACATGTAGCTCGCCCGACAACTGGTCGAAGCTGGCGCGGATCTGGTCGCCTTCATTCGCCAGTTGAACGATGGCGTCATAGACGGCGTGACCGGCCTCAAGACCCATGCTCTCGATGGCGTTGGCCGCGGCCGCCTGATTGCGAGTGCGCGCGGCTGAAGCGAACGCGATGTTGTTGCGCAGCAGCTCCATCTGAACCGTTCCTGCCCCGTAGTCGTAGTGCAGTTTGGGATTCAGGAAGGCGAAGTCCGAGGTGACGTCATCAAACGCGCCCGTCAGGCTGGCCGCCGACAGGATGGTGTAGGTCGAGCGCGGATCATAGTGCCCGTTCGCGCCGATATGGGCGACGGTGCCGCCGTTCAGCGTGGCGGCGCCGGTGACGCGCACCATGTCGCTGTCGGCGCCCAGCGGATTGACCTCGACCTCGAAGCGCGCGCCCGATGCAAAGATCAGGTCGCCATTGATGGTCAGGGTTCCGATAGAGTTGCCCGGCGACAGGACGCCGCCCGCGGCGATGCTGACGTGTGAGCCTGCGCCCGAGCCGATCGCGCCCGCTCCGCCCAGGGCCGCGCCGCTCAGCACATCCAGCGATCCGCCCAGCCTGCCGATTCCGTCGGCGGCGCCGACCAGCAACTTCCCGGCGTTCAGCGTCGTGAGACCGCTGAAGCCAGAGCTGTCGCCCGTCAGCAGCACGGTACCCGCACCATCAAGCGAAACGCGCCCGGCGCCGGACAGGGCGCCGGCAAAGATACCGGCGTCCGTGTCGGTGAAGCTCAGTCGGCTTGATGATGCAATCAGGGCGATGTCGCCGGAGAGGGAGGAGGTCGTGCCGATCAGACCGCCGCCCTCGATGCGCGCGCCGCCAAAAGCGTTGGCGCCAGACAGGACCAGCGTGCCTTCACCGCGCTTGATCAGGGCGCCTGAGCCGTTGATGTCGGCGCCGACCTCGAAGCGGTTGGCGGCGTCGGCGATGTCGAACGCGCCGCCGGCGGCGCTCAAGGCGATGGTGCGGTTCGTGCCGGTGAAGCCGGTTCCGGTCACGCGCAACACGCCGCCGTCAAAGCGCAGGGCCCCGTCGGCGTGACCCAGATTGGCGTCCTGGGAAACGGCGACCACGCCGCCGCGCAGGGTGGTTCCGCCAGTATAGCTGCTGGCGCCGGACAGGGTCAGAACGCCGCTCTGCGTCACGATCAGACCGCCCGCACCGGTGATCGTGGTGTCTATGCGGGCGCCGTTGGCCAGCACGCGGATTTCCGAGCCGTTCGCGTCGGTGACCAGGGAGCCGGGGCCTTCCAGACGATAGCCGTCGTCAACGAACTGAAGCCCCTTGAAGGTCTGGGCGCCGTCGACCGTGATGACGCCGCCGGTGTAGCCCCCCGGCTGATGACGGAAGACGGCGTGCTGGCCGCTCCAGTTGGCCGCAACCGTCCCGTTCCTGTTATTCCATTGCGGGTTGGAGGCGCTCCAGATGCCGTCGCCGCCTTGCCAGTGTTGCAGGGTGTTGTCGCCGACTGCAGCGATGAACAGATCCACATTGCCGTTTCCGGTCATGATCTCGAAAGCGGCGGGGTCATTGATGGTCGGGGTCTGGCCGACCGTCAGACCGGCGCCGCTCAGCACGCCGCCATAGGTCATCAGGCGATAATAGCCGAGCCCGGCCGCGCCATCAGCGGCGTTCAGGCTCTGGCTCAGGTTCAGCGCGCCGTCCAGCGACAGGTCGCCGCTGACGTTGATGCGGTCGCTGAAGCCGGGCGCGCCCAGTTCCATATTGACCGTAGAACCTGCCGCCAGCGTCAGGTCGCCGTTGATGGTCAGGGTTCCGATGGAGTTTCCGGGCGACAGGACGCCGCCTGCTGCGATGCTGACGTGCGAGCCTGCGCCCGACCCGATCACGCCCGATCCGCCGAGGGTTGCGCCGTTCAGCACATTCAGCGACCCGCCCAGCTTGCCGAAGCCTGAGGCGTCGCCGACCAGCAACCTGCCGGTGTTAAGCGTCGTCAGGCCCCCAAACGTGGAGCTGTCGCCGGTCAGCAGGGTCGCGCCGTCACGGTTCAGAATGAAGCGTCCGGCGCCCGACACGGCGCCTGCATAGGTCTGGTTTCCGGCGTCTGTGAAGCTGAATGCGGCGGGGAAGGCGATGTCCACATCGCCGCTGAAGCGGTCGATGGCGGCGATTAACTCTCCCTCGGCGACAGACCAGTCCAGATGAGACGCGCCGCTCAGGCTAAGCCTGCCGACGCCTTGCTTTTTCATCGTGCCGAAGACGCCGTTCAGACCCGTAAGACTGCCCGCGAAGACGCTATCTGTCGCCTGATCGAACACGACGGTCGCGGCGTTTTCGATCCGGCGGGACAGGGACCCGGCATGGCCGATCAACGTCCCGGTCTCAACCAGAGTCTGCTGGACGGCGGCGGCCTGATCGAGACGCAGCGTTCCTGCGCCGCGTTTGCGAAGGGCGCCGGCGCCCGAAATGGCGCCGGTCAGGTGCAACTGCGTGCCCGCAGCCGTGTCGAACACGCCCTCCTGAGCCAGTTGGATCTCGCGGTTGGTGGCGAAGCTGTCCGTTGTTTCCAGCGCGCCGCCGTTGAACGTCAGGGCGCCTGACGCATCACCCAGATTGGCGTCCGACGCCACGCGCAGCGCACCTTGCGTCAGAGTTACGCCGCCGGTGAAGCTGTTGGCGCGGCTCAGGGTCAGGGTTCCGGCCCCGTTCTTGATCATACCGCCAGAGCCCGAAACGATGCCGTCGAAGTCGAAGTCGTCGGACCGCTGGAAGGCCAGGGTTCCGTGATTGACGATGTCGCCCAGGACCGAGCCGGTCGCGCCGCCGTTGCCGATCTGAAGCACGCCGCTCTGAATGGTCGTGTCGCCGGTATAGATGCTGTCGCCGGTCAGGATCAGGGTTCCCTGTCCAGCCTTGGTCAGGCTGCGTCCGTCCCAGCCGAGCGCCGCATTGGGCGACTGGTCGCGCAAGGCCACGCCCAGGGTGAAGTCGTCCGTGGCGTTGGTCAGGGTGAATGTTCCGTGGGACAGGCTGTTGCCGCCTGTCCAGCTCAGTCCATAGGTCGCCTGATAATCAAGCCCGTCGGCCGACTTGCCCGTGTGAACGCTCAGATAGTCGACGGAACCGGCGAAGCCGCCGATGTTCACGCTCGCGAAATCACCACTGATGCCATTGGCGGTCGAGATCAGCACCTTCGGCAACTGGCCTTCGTCATCGATGCCGCTGAGGTTGAAGGCGACGCCAGCGCCGATGTTCAGGCGGTCAGCGGTCAATGACGGCCCTGTCGCGCCTGCGCCGATGTTCAGGCGGGTCTGAGCGGACAGATCAACCGTATTCGTGACCGACAGGGCCGCTGGTCCAGTGACGGCAAGGGTCGCGCCGACCCCGCTGACGTTCAGATCGCCGCTCAGGCGGCTGGCGGCGCCGGTCGTTCCATTGCCGAACTGCAGCACGCCGCCCGTAACGGCGGCCGAACCCGCCAGGGGGCCCTGAACGATCAGCTTGCCGCCCGACACGGTCGTCTTGCCCTTGAAATCGGCGTTGTCAGCCGTCAGCACGGTCGTCCCGGCGATCTGATTGATGCTGCCCGTGCCGCCGCCCTTCAGGCGCGTGCCGAACAGATACGCGTTGTCGGTATGATTGAACCGCAGGGTCGCTGCGCCCTTGCCGAACTCAATCAGCCCGGCATGCAGGGTTCCGGCCCCGACCGCATCGGCGGCGTTGTCGCTGGCCGCACCGACGCTGAGCGTGCCGGTCGTGCTGAAGCCCGGAAACAGGCCATCTTTCGCCAGATAGACCGTGCCGGTTCCCGTTGCGCCGACTGTAACGAGGGCTCCATCCGCAATGGAGACGGCGCCCGTGCCGTAGTTGCCGAATACTCCGAAGCCGACATTCAGGTCGCCGGTATTGTTCCAGCGCGACCCCGCGCCCGCGACGCTGACCGTGCCGACGCCGCCGCCCATGCTGCCGATATAGCTGGTCGTATTGGACACGACGCCGCCGTCGGCGATGCGCAGGGTTCCCTGGGCGTTCATGTTCCCGACCTTCAGTTCGCCGTCATTCGTCCACGTGGACCCGGCGCCTGAGACTTCGACCAGGCCCTCTCCGGGGGCGTTCGAGCCAGCGCCGATGTGGCCGTCGACGCTGGTTATGACGGCGCCGTCCAGAGCGTAAATCTCGCCCCGCCCACGGTTGACGCCCGCCAGCAGGGCGAAGCCGTTGTCCCATCTGGAGCCTTGCCCCGATACGGTCACGCTGGCCGCAGAGCCGGAACTGGACGCCACGTCGCCGAAAATGTTGGATACGGTCGCGCCGTCAAGAATACGCAGAGCGCCCAGGCCGATTCCGCCGACCGTCAGATTGTAATCCATCGCCCAGCCCGCGTTCGGGCCTGTGACTTCGATACTTGCCGGGTCGCTGCCTGCGCCTTCGATATGACCGGCGTCGCCGCCCAGCCTGCCGGTGATCTTCAGCGCGCCGTTCGTCACGCGCGTGTCGCCCGTGAAGGCGGAGCTGTCGCCGCTCAGCGTCATCGTGCCGGCGCCCTGTTTGATGATGTCGCCGGCGCCGTCGAACTGACCTGCAAACACCGTATTGGCGCCGGTGCCGAATGTCAGAGAGTTGGCGCCCAGAAGGACTTCCGTTCCAGCAACGCCGGACAGGGCGCCGATGGTCTGTCCGCTGGACAGGCCTGAGATGTCGAACGTCGCGTTCGCCGCTGTCAGGCTCACATCGTTTCCAGACATCAGGGCGCCTGAATGGGTCAGGGCCAGGGTTCCTCCCGCGACGGTAACACCGCCGGTGAAGCTGTTCGCGCCGCTCAGCGTCATGACGCCTGAGCCCTGTTTGACGATGGCGCCTGTGCCGCTGATCGATCCTGCGAACGCCGTGCTGGCGGTCGAGCCGAAGGTTAAAATGTTTCCGCCCAGCAGAACATTTGTTCCTGTGCCGCCGACCAAAGAGCCGATCGTCTGGGTGGAGGATGCAGCGGATATGTCGAACGTCGACCCGTTATTCAAAGACATGGCGGTCGTCGCGTCGAGCGTTCCTGAACCGCTCAGGGCCAGGGTCCCTGCCGCGATGTCAACGCCGCCGGTGAAGCTGTTCGCTCCGCCCAGCGTCGTTGTGCCTGAGCCCTGTTTGATGATGCGGCCTGCGCCAGTGATTGAACCGTTGAATGTCGTGCTGCTGGCGTCGCCGAGGGTCAGGTTTCGGGAGCCGAGTAGAATCTGGGTTCCGGCTACGCTGGATAAGGCGCCGATTGTTTGAGCGGACTGTGCGCCAGAAATATCGAGCACGGCGCCCGCAGCAGACAGGGAGACTTCGCCTGAGGGGTTAAGCTGACCTGCATCGGTAAGGACTAAACTTCCCGATTTGATCGTTGTGCCGCCAGTGTAGGTGTTGTTACCGTCTAGATACAAAGATCCGTAGCCAGTTTTTATTAGAGATCCTTGGCCAGAGATACTTCCTGCTATGCGAAGTTTGTAGTTAATGAAGTTTGTAGCAATTGATATATTTGAATTAAGTATGATGTCAACATCAGGTTGAATGTCATAGTCATAATTGTCTCCAACTGCTGTTATTCTTGCCTCGCCTGGAGAATTTGAATCAAAAATAAGTGTTCCATTCCGCAAAAATAATCCATTCTGATACGATCTGCTTAAGAATAAAGTGCCTATCGTATAGCTTTTTCCATTAAGATTAACATTTTTATTGTGCCCTCCGGTTCCGTTGTTTATAATTACAACTATTGTTCCCGGACTATCTGGGACTATTCCAGTGCTCCAGTAGTGACGAAAATCCCAGTCCCCGGCAGCAGGGAGCCATTCTGACACTGTCGCTTGCGCCCATGTGGGTTGAGGCGCGACGCTCACGCACAGGAAGACGGCCAGCGCCGCCGGGACAAGCGGGCGCTGCGTCGTCGCGCGGCCCGCTACGGCGACGAGGGCGGTCGAACTGCGCAGCAACGAACGCATCGCGTGCAAAGTGGTTTTGGACATGTCGATCCCCGATCTGTTGCGATCGTTTCGCAGGACTGGGGCCGTGCGCGATAACGATCATCCGCCAAGAGGACGGCCGCCCGATCTGAAGAGCGGCGCATCCGAATTTGGCGTTCGATGGGGCGCTCAGACGACATTGTCAACGGAGGCAAAACGACAAAAGTGCTTGATAATTAATGCACTATATCGAGCGTCTCAGGGTGTGGTGTTTTCGTTTTCTCTCCGTCTCACGTCGCTGCATCGGAGTGAAAATCGAACGATTTTTATCGCATCGCTGACAGCCAGCGGCTCCAGTCAAGTTCGGATGCCGAATGGGTCGCGCCCAATTCCTGACCGAAGGCCATCTGCCGATAGTCACGCGGCGGCAGGCCGAAGGTTCTCGAAAAAAAGGCGCTGAAAGCCGCCGCGTTGTGAAATCCCCACCCGGCGGCGATATCGGCGATCGGGCGGTGGCGCTGGGCGCGGTCCGCCAGGTCTTCACGACAGCGATACAGCCGACGCAGGCGCACATAGGCCGAAAAGCCGTGAACCGGCTCCATGATCCGATAAAGGGTCGCGCGAGAAAAACCGAAGTGCCGGGCCACGCGCTCAGCGCTGAGTTCGGGGTCCGACAGACGGTCTTCCAGATGCCGCCGGACCGCCAGCCAGGCGGCGGTTCGCACCGGTTGGGCCTTTTCCTCTGTAACCGCTCCGTTCAGGGCCGCCGCCGCCAGCGCCAGGGTCGGCCCCTGCATGGCGATGGCCTGATCCTGCGTCATCTCCGGCCCAGCCTGATAGAGCGCCCGAAGATGGCTGCGGAGCAGGGCGACCAGCGGCTGCTGCGACGCGAACAGGGCGCCGCCGAACGCATCCGGATCGCCCAGCAGGGGGTCGAACAACCGCCGGGGCAGAACCAGATCGAAGCTCTGATACTCAGTTGATCGCGTCTGAAGTTGCTGAGTCATGTCAACGACCAGCAGATCGCCATTCTGCGCTAGCACCTCGTGCCCGCGCGCGGTCGCGCTGCGCTGCCCGCGCACATAGAACTGCAGCATATAGTAGTCGAGGCTGTCCGAAGCGATGCGCGAGCGCGCCCGCTCGGTCGCCTGACCCGAGCTTTTGACCGTGCCGAACATCAGGTCGCCCGCCTGGAAGGCGTCGACATAGGCGTAGAATCCGTCGTCGGTAATGCGCTCCACATCCCAGACCGATGTCGCGCTGTCTCGCCACAGCGGCGCCCGCTGCCGCTGCGGCAACTGATTGGTGTCGAGCACGGATCGTGGAAGGTGCTGTCGCGCGGCGGTCATGCCTGCAGTTTACACTGTTTTTTATTTCAGAAAGGCGATGGGCGTCGTTTAGCAGATGCGACCATCACCTCGTTCGACCAAATGCGTTCGAACATTGTGTAGCAACTTTGTGTAGCAGCCCTCCGCCCGCTTTCTTGAATGATCATAAGACTTTAGCTCATGATCGTCGGTCGAATTGTGTAGCAATCGTCTGGACACGGTCGTGCGAACGGTAATTCCACAACGTTTTCAACGAGTTTTGAAGAAGTGGCGCACCCGACAGGATTCGAACCTGTGACCTCTGCCTTCGGAGGGCAGCACTCTATCCAGCTGAGCTACGGGTGCGTGCGCGGCGTTGAGGCCGGACGGCGGTGCTTACAGCATGGACGAGGCGGTCTCAATCCCGAATCTGGCCGCGCCTTCCTTCTTGGCGCGGGGGCTCCCTCGGCCTAGCGTCGCGGATCGAGAAGAGGGAATTTCCATGCGCGCCATCACCTTCGCCGCCCTAGCCGGCGCTGTCGTTGTTCTGACCGGCTGCGCCGCGTTCCAGAAACAGGACGCCGACAGTCTGGACGCCGTGGCGCGCGACTATGTCGCCCTGACGCTGGAGATCGGCGAGCGAGAGCCGGGCTATGTCGACGCCTATTACGGACCGGCCGAGTGGGCCGAAGCGGCCAAGGCCCATCCGCGCGCCCTGCCCCAGCTGGCCGAAGGCGCGGCTGACCTGGCCCGACGCCTCGAGATCCTGCCGGAGCGGGGACTGGACGCCCAGAGCCGCCAGCGCCGCGCCTATCTCAAGGCCCATGTCTCGGCGGCCTCGGCGCGGCTGCGGATGCTGCAGGGCGAAACGCTGGGCTTCGCCGACGAGGCCCAGGCCCTGTTCGGGGTGCGGCCGGAACTGCGGCCGCTGTCGTCCTATGATCCGGTGCTGGCGCGCATCGACGCCCTGGTCCCCGGCGAGGGGCCGCTGGCCGAGCGGGTCGCCGCCTTCCGCGCCCGCTATGTGATCCCCAAGGACCGGCTGGATACGGTGATGCGCGCCGCCATCAAGGAGTGCAAGGCGCGCACGGAACGCCATATCACCCTGCCTGCCGGCGAAACCTTCACGCTGGAGTTCGTCAACGACAAGCCGTGGTCGGGCTATAACTGGTTCAAGGGCGGCGCCTTCAGCCTGATCCAAGTGAACACCGACCTGCCCATCTATATCGACCGGGCCGTCGATCTGGGCTGTCACGAAGGCTACCCCGGCCACCACGTCTACAACGCCCTGCTGGAGCAGACCTTCGTCAAAGACAAGGGATGGGTCGAGATGAGCGTCTATCCGCTGTTCAGCCCCATGTCCTTCATCGCCGAGGGCAGCGCCAACTACGGCATCGATCTGGCCTTCCCCGGCCATGAGCGGACCGAATTCGAGGCGCGAGTGCTGTATCCGCTGGCGGGGCTGGACCCGGCGACGGCCGAGGCGCAGACGCAGCTTCTGGCCCTGACCCGCGAGCTGGCGCGGGCGGAATACACGGTGGCCGACGACTATCTGGCCGGGCGCATCGACCGAGAGACGGCGCTGGACCAGCTGCAGAAATACAACCTCGTCGCGCGCGACCGGGCGGCGCAGCGGCTGAGCTTCATCGAGACCTACCGCTCCTATGTCATCAACTACGGCCTGGGCCGCGACATGGTGCAGGCCTGGGTCGAGCGGCAGGGGCCGGACCACTGGAAGACGACGGAGCGTCTGCTGGCCAGCCAGACCCTTCCGGTCGACCTCGACTGACGCGGTTCGCAACCGCAGCGGGTCAGCGGCGTTAAGGCCAAGGTTCAAATTTCAGAGGGGCTATCACCCATGCGTATCCGCACCCTGACCATCGCCGCCGCCTCGGTCCTGGCGCTCGGCGCCGCCGCCTGCACCCAGGCCGAACAGAACAAGGCCGAGGCCAACGCCGAAGCCGCCGGCGACAAGGCCGCCGACGTCGCCGCCCAGACGGGCGAAGTCGTCGAATCCGGCGCCATGAAGGCCGCTCAGGCAGTCGAGGAAGGCGCCGGCAAGGTCGCCGACAAGCTGGAAGACAAACAGGCCCAGGCCGCCGCCGAGGGCCGCCCCGGCGCCGTCGACCCGGCCACCGACCAGCGCGTCCCGGCCAAGAACTGATCCAATCCCTTCTCCCCTTGTGGGAGAAGGGTCACTGGTCTGCCAAAAGGTCGTCGATCAGCGCCCGAGCCTCGGGACTGGCCCAGTCGGCTTCGCCGACCAGGACGGCGCGAACCTGGCCCCGGCGATCCAGCACCATCGTCTGGGGCATGGCGCCCTTGCCCGGGAATTCGAAGGCCAACTGAAACTTCGGGTCGATGTAGAACTGCAGCGGCGCATGGTCGGCGATGAAGGCGCGCGCCTCGTCAGCCGTCTTTTCCGCGTCCATGCTGATGGCTGCCACGACGAGGTCGTCGCGTTCCTTATAATGATCGGCCAGCGCGGCCAGGGTCGGCATCTCGATCCGGCACGGCGCGCACCAGGTGGCCCACAGGTTCACCACGGTCACCTTGCCCGCGAAATCGGTGAAGCGTACCTCCCGTCCGGCCGCGTCACGGAAGGCGTAGTCGGTGGCCGGGGCGGGCGGCGGCGCCTGCAGACGGGCGAGGGAGCCCCGCGCATACGCGATCAGGCGGGTGCTCGGCTGTTTCGATGCAGCCGCAACGGGCGCCGAGTCTTTGCGCCCCTTATGATGATTGACGTATAGCAACGCCGCGCCCACGCCGATCACGCTGATCAGGGCGAACGTCGCTACGCCCGCCCAAGTCCGTCCAGAGCCGCTCATGTCTGATACGCCTTCCAAACCACAGTCTGACAATTCCCCTTCGAAAGGGTCTGAGGGGCAGTCTCTATGGGGCGGGCGCTTCAGCGCCAAGCCCGCCGACATCATGCAGGCCATCAACGTCTCCATCGGCGTCGACAAACGCCTGTGGGCGCAGGACCTGGCCGGATCGCGGGCCCATTGTCGCATGCTGGAGACGCAGGGGATCATCGCCGCTGCGGACGCGCAGGCCATTCTGGGCGGGCTGGACGTCATCGAGGGCGAGATCAAGGACGGGACCTTCCCCTTCCGTGACGCCTATGAAGACATCCACATGAACGTCGAGGCCCGCCTGTCGGAGCTGATCGGCGAGCCGTCGGGGCGTCTGCACACCGCGCGCAGCCGCAACGATCAGGTGGCGACGGACTTCCGCCTGTGGGTGCGCGACGCCTGCGACCGCACCGTGGCGCAACTGAAGGACCTGCAGGTCGCCCTGCTGGACCGGGCGGAACAGCACACGGGCGACCTGATGCCGGGCTTCACCCATCTGCAGACGGCCCAGCCGGTGACCTTCGGCCACCACCTGATGGCCTATGTCGAGATGTTCGGCCGCGACGCGGGCCGCTTCGCCGACGCCCGCGCGCGCATGAACGAGAACCCGCTGGGCGCCGCCGCCCTGGCCGGTTCGCCCTTCCCCATCGATCGTCACATGACGGCGCGGGCGCTGGGCTTCGACCGCCCGATGGCCAACTCGCTGGACGCCGTGTCGGATCGCGATTTTGCGCTGGAAAGCCTGGCCGCCGCCTCGATCGCGGCGGGCCACCTGTCGCGTCTGGCCGAGGAGATCGTGGTGTGGATGACGCCGATGTTCGGCTTCGCCACGCTGCCCGACGACCTGACGACCGGCTCGTCCATCATGCCGCAGAAGCGCAACCCCGACGCGGCCGAACTGGTGCGGGCCAAGACCGGCCGCATCAACGGCGCCCTGATCGCCCTGACCACGGTGATGAAGGGTCTGCCGCTGGCCTATTCCAAGGACATGCAGGAGGACAAGCCGCCGGTGTTCGAGGCCTTCGACGCGCTGGATCTGGCGCTGACGGCCATGACCGCCATGGTCGCCGTGATCCGCCCCAATACCGAAAAGATGGCCGCCGCCGCCGGCGCGGGCTTCTCAACCGCCACCGATCTGGCTGACTGGCTGGTGCGCGAACTAAACCTGCCCTTCCGCCAGGCGCACCACGTCACCGGCGCCGCCGTGAAGCGGGCCGAGGCGCTGGGCCTGGGTCTGGGCGAATTGCCGCTGAGCGAATTGCAGGCCCTGGATGGCCGGATCACCGAAGGCGTGTATGAAGTGCTGACGCCCGAAGCCTCCTGCGCCAGCCGCCAGAGCTTCGGCGGCACGGCGCCGGAACAGGTCCGCGCGCGCATCGCCGACTGGAGAAGCCGCCTGTGAAAAAGACCCTGATCCTGGCGGGCGCCGCCGCCCTTCTGCTCTCGGCTTGCGGCCGCATGGCCGATCTGGAGCCGCCGCAGGGCGCTACGCCGAAGAAGCAGACCGAGCGCGCCATCCGCGACCGCTCGGCCGAGCACCTGCCGGAACCGGCGATGCAGAACCTGCCGCCGCGCCAGATGCCGATCGACAACGGCACGTCCGACCCGTTCGGCAAGCCGCCGCCGATGAACTGAGCCTTCGCGCTCCTCTCTCTGACTGGACTCCCCGCCGGTGCACTATTTCGATCTCAAGGACGGCGTCCTGCATGCCGAGGGCGTCTCTCTGGAGGCGCTGGCGGACCGCGTCGGCACGCCGACCTATGTCTATTCCTCGGCCACCCTGCGCCGCCACCACGGCCTGCTGCGCGAGGCGTGCGACGCGCACAAGAGCGCGCTGGGCGAGGCCCTGATCGCCTTCGCAGTCAAGGCCAACTCCAATCTGTCCGTGCTGGCGACGCTGGCCAAACTCGGCTGCGGTGCGGACACCGTGTCCGAAGGCGAGATCCGCCGCGCCCTGGCGGTCGGCATTCCGGGCGAACGCCTCATCTTCTCGGGCGTGGGCAAGACCAACGCCGAACTGGCCTTCGCCATCGAGCAGGGCGTGCGCCAGATCAACGTCGAGTCCTCGGCCGAACTGGACCGGCTGATCGCCGTCGCCGCCCAGAAGTCGGCGTCTCCAGCCATCGCCATTCGGGTCAATCCTAAGATCGGAGCGGGCGGCCACGCCAAGATCACCACCGGCGGGGCCGGCGACAAATTCGGCGTCCCGGTCGAGGAAGCGATGGCGCTGTACGCTCGCGCCTCGGTCTCACCCCACGTCACGCCGGTGGGCCTGGCCTGCCACATCGGCAGCCAGATCACGGACCTGAGCCCGCTGGAGGCCGCCTTCCGCGTGCTGCGCCAGATGACGGAGGACCTGCGCGCCGAGGGGCACAGCGTCACCCGCCTCGACCTCGGCGGCGGACTGGGCGTGCCCTATTACGGCGAGGCGGCGACGCCCGCTCCGGCCGAATACGTCGCCATGGCCGCGCGCGTGCTGGACGGGCTGAACGTCGAGGCCGCTTTCGAGCCCGGCCGCCTGATGGCCGCCAATGCGGGCGTGCTGCTGAGCCGCGTCATCCAGGTCAATGAACGGACAGACGGCCGCCGCTTCCTGGTCCTGGACGCGGCGATGAACGATCTGATGCGCCCGGCCCTCTATGACGCCTTCCACGACCTGAAGCCGGTCCGTCCGGTCGCAGGCGAGGCGCTGCCTTACGACGTCGTCGGACCGGTCTGCGAGACGGGGGACACCTTCGCGCGCGACCGCGACCTGCCGCCGTTGAAGGCGGGCGATCTGGTCGTCTTCATGAGCGCCGGAGCCTATGGCGCGGTCATGAGCGGCGAATACAACACCCGTCCCCTGGCCGCCGAAGTCCTCGTTGACGGCGACCGCAGCGCGGTCATCCGCCCGCGCCCGACCTATGAAGAGATGTTCGCCCGCGAGCCGATGGCGGACTGGCTCCAGACCTAGTCCAGAGCGCAGATGTCCGGCAGGCCGCGCAGGCCGCCCGCGTGGTCCAGGCCGTAGCCGACTAGGAAGCGGTTCGGCGCCTCCCAGCCGACGAAGTCGGGCTCGGGCGCGCGGGGCTTGGGCCAGGGCTTGCGAGCAAAGACGCAGGTCAGCACCTCGGCGGCACCCGCCTCGCGCGTGATCCGCACGGCTTCCGCCAGCGACAGGCCGGTGTCGAACACGTCGTCCAGGATCAGCACCTTCCGCCCGTCCAGCGAGCGCTGATAGGGCGCGCGGACCTCGATACGGCCGCGGCTGGTCTGCTCGTCGCCGTAGGAGGCCAGCCACAGGGCGTCGAAGCGGACGTTGCGGCCTTCGCGCGCCAGGGCGCGGGTCAGATCGGCGGCGAACCACAGGCCCCCGGTCAGCAGGACAGAAGCTACCGTCTCGTCATCGACATGGGGGGCGATGCGGCGCGCCAGATCGGCCACGACGGCCTCGATCTCGGCCTGGGACAGAAGAACCGTAGGGGCGGGCGTCGGTCGGGTGTCAGCCATGCCCCGGCGATACCCTTTTCGCACGGCCGGAGTCGAGAGGCGAAGCGGCTGGACGAAGGTCGAGGGGCTCAGCGGCGCAGGCCGCCGTCCTCGCGCACGGCGCTATCGGCCGAGGTCCTTGCGCGCGAGGTCGCGGAAGCCGACCCGGATGGCGCTTTGGCGGCGGGCCCGGGCGCTTGCTCGAGCAGATAGTCGACGCTCAACTTCGCCACCCGGCCTTGCGGATCGGGAATGACGACAGCGAAACCCTGAACCTTCCCCGGCAGGATGGGCGGTCCGTCCAGGCGCACGATGCGGCGCGTCACCTCGACGCCCCCAGCATCCTTGAGGACGACCACCAGCGGCGGCGGGACGATTTCAATGTCGCGGATGTTGCGGAGCGCGCCCGAAACCAGGGTGCGGCCAGGGTCGTGCGGCGTGGTGCGGCCTCGCAGCGCCTCGACCTCAAGACCGACCGTGTTCACGTCCAGCCCCAGCGACCGGTAGACCCCCGCCGCCGACGGAAAGGCGCGGGCGATCTCCTCGCGGAACAGGACGGCCCCGGTCAGCAGGCCCAGCGCC
>DGIZ01000043.1 GCA_002386585.1 Brevundimonas sp. UBA4609
TCCCCGCCTCCGCGGGGATGAGCGGATGGGGCTGCTGCTCAGCCTTCCCATTCGACCAAGGTCGCTCTCCGCAAACGGCGTTTCCTGCTGTCACTCTCCCTTCCGACGCTCGGCGCAAAGCACGCCGGGCGCGAGGGAAACGCGCCGCGCATTGCGGCCGCACAGGAAGGGACTGCCCATGACCGACCGCACCATGGGTGCGGCGGACGACGGCGAGCACACGGTCGACAAGAACGACCGGCTGGTGATTCTCGCCTCCTCCGTCGGCACCGTCATCGAATGGTACGACTTCTATCTTTACGGCTCGCTGGCCGCGATCATCTCCGCCCAGTTCTTCTCGGGCGTGAACGAGACCACCGGCTTCATCTTCGCCCTGATGGCCTTCGCCGCCGGTTTCGCGGTGCGCCCGTTCGGGGCCATCGTCTTCGGCCGCATGGGCGACCTGTGGGGACGCAAGAACACCTTCCTGGTGACCATGCTGCTGATGGGCATCTCGACCTTCGTGGTCGGCCTTTTACCGCCCTATGCGGCCATCGGCATCGCCGCGCCCATCATCCTGGTGCTGATGCGTTTGATTCAGGGCCTGGCGCTGGGCGGGGAATACGGCGGCGCCGCCACCTACGTCGCCGAGCACGCCCCGCACGGCAAGCGCGGCTTCTACACCTCCTTCATCCAGATCACCGCCACCGTGGGCCTGCTGCTCAGCCTGATGGTGATCCTGGGCGTGCGCTTTTTCGTGGGCGAGGAAGCCTTCGTCGAATGGGGCTGGCGCATTCCCTTCCTGGTCTCGATCCTGCTGCTGGGCGTGTCCCTGTGGATCCGCCTGAAGCTGTCGGAAAGCCCGGCGTTCAAGCGCATGAAGGCCGAGGGCAAGGGCTCGACCACCCCGCTGAAGGACAGCTTCCTGAAGTGGCCGAACCTGAAGCTGGTGCTGATCGCCCTGTTCGGTCTGGCGGCCGGTCAGGCCGTGGTCTGGTACACGGGTCAGTTCTACGCCCTGTTCTTCCTCGAGAAGACGCTGAAGGTCGATCCGTCTCTGGCCAACATCCTGATAGCGGCGGCCCTGGCGCTGGCGACGCCCTTCTTCGTCTTCTTCGGCTGGCTGTCGGACAAGGTGGGACGCAAGCCGATCATCCTGCTGGGCTGTCTGCTGGCCGCCCTGACCTACTTCCCGCTGTTCGGGGCACTGACGGAGGCGGCCAATCCGCGCCTGGCCGCTGCGGCGGAGTCGTCCCCGGTGACCGTCATCGCCGACCCGGCCGACTGCCACTTCCAGTTCGATCCCGTCGGCAAGACCGTCTTCAACAGCTCGTGCGACGTCGCCAAGACCCATCTGGCCAAGGCGGGCGTCACCTACGTCAATGAGGCCGCTCCCGCCGGAGCCGTGGCCCAGGTGCGCATCGGCGACCGCGTGGTCGACAGCTTCAACGGCAAGATCATGCCCAAGGCCGAGTTCGACGCGCAGAAGAAGACCTGGGACGCCGGCCTGACCGCCGCCCTGACCGAAGCCGGCTATCCGGCCAAGGCCGACAGCGCCCTGGTCAACAAGCCGCTGGTGATCGGCATCCTGTTCCTGCTGGTGCTGTATGTGACCATGGTCTACGGCCCGATCGCCGCCGCCCTGGTCGAGATGTTCCCGACCAAGGTGCGCTACACCTCCATGTCGCTGCCCTATCACATCGGCAACGGCTGGTTCGGCGGCTTCCTGCCGACCACGGCCTTCGCCATGGTCGCCGCCACGGGCAACATCTACTACGGCCTCTGGTATCCGATCGCCATCGCCGTTCTGACCCTGATCGTCGGCGTCCTCTTCGTGAAGGAAGGCAAGGACGTGAACATCCACGACTGATCGGGATCCTCCATAACAACTGACTTTCGCCAACCTGCGGGGCGGTCCGGCTTCGGCCTGACCGCCCTCTTTTTTCACTTGCCCGCGTGATCGCGCCCGGCCCAGATGACGCCATGTTCAGCCTCGCCACCCTGGCCCTGACAGCCTTCTACATGGCCGCCCTGTTCGGCGTCGCCTGGTGGTACGAGCGGCCGCAGATCAAGGCGCGGCGCGGGATGCTGGGGCCGTCGCTCTATGCGCTGTCGCTGGCCATCTACTGCACGTCGTGGACCTATTACGGGGCGGTGGGCACGGCGGCGCGCGACGGGTGGGAGTATCTGCCCATCTACGCCGGGCCGATCCTGGGGCTGACCCTGCTGCTGCCGCTGTGGCGGCGCATCGCCTCGGCCGCCCGGCGCGAGAACGTCGGCTCGATGGCCGACTTCATCTCGTCCCGCTACGGCAAGAGCCCGGCGCTGGGCGCGGCGGTGGCCGGCGTCGCCATTCTGGGCTCGGTCCCCTACATCGCGCTTCAGCTCAAGTCGCTGTCGATGGCGGGCGAGATGATCACGGTCGGCACCCCCGTCGCCGGGTCCGAGAGCCTGACCGTCCTGGTCATGGCGGCGGTGCTGGCGGGGTTCGCCATCCTGTTCGGCGCACGAAGGCCCGACCTGACCGAGCACAACCGCGGCCTGATCCAGGCCATCGGCATCGAGTCCATCGTCAAACTGGCCGCCCTGCTGGCCGTCGCCGTCTTCGCCGTCGTCCTGCTGGCCGCCTCGCCGTCGCGGCAGGCCGTGGCCGACAGTCTGGGGCAGTTGGGAAGATGGCCGCACATCGACGCCCGCTTCATGGCCATCACCCTGGTGGCGACCCTGGCCATCTTCTGCCTGCCGCGTCAGTTCCACGTCGCCTTCGTCGAGGGCGGCGATCCGGCCCAGGTGCGCCGCGCGCGCTGGATCTTCCCGCTTTATCTGATCCTGACCACCCTGGCCGTCCTGCCGCTGGTGGCGGCCGGTGGGCTGTTCACGCCCCGGACCAATCCCGACCTGCTGGTGCTGGCCCTGCCGCTGGGCGCGCGGCAGAGCCTCCTGACCGCCGTGGTCTTCGTCGGCGGCTTCTCGGCCGCCACCGCCATGGTCATCGTCGAGGCCGTGGCCCTGTCGGCCATGGTGTCCAACAATCTGGTGCTGCCGCTGATGGGCGCCGGACGGCGGCGCGGCGCGGCCCCCCCGGACATGGCCAGAACCCTGCTGAACATCCGACGCCTGGCCATCGTCGGCCTGCTGCTGCTGGCCTGGCTCTACTATCTGGCGATGGACCGGACCAGCGGACTGGCGGCCATCGGCCTGGTGTCCTTCGCCGCCCTGGCCCAGTTGGCGCCGTCGCTGTTCGGCGCGGTGCTG
>DGIZ01000066.1:0-228 GCA_002386585.1 Brevundimonas sp. UBA4609
CCTGCTGTTCGCCTGGGTGGTGGTGGATGAGCCGTTCCGCGACAGCTTCTATCGCGCCATGGCGGTGCTGGTCGCGGCCAGCCCCTGCGCCCTGGCGATCGCCACGCCCAGCGCCGTCCTGTCCGGGGTCGCCCGCGCCGCGCGCGCCGGGGTGTTGATCAAGGGCGGCGCCCCGCTGGAGAATCTGGGCTCGGTCGACGCCATCGCCTTCGACAAGACCGGCACCCT
>DGIZ01000066.1:394-12803 GCA_002386585.1 Brevundimonas sp. UBA4609
GACAAGACCGGCACCCTGACCGAGGGCCGCCCGCGCATCACCGACGTCGTCCCGGTCGACGACGTCGACGAGGCGACGCTGCTGTCGGTCGCCGTGGCGGTCGAACGCCTCAGCGACCACCCGTTGGCCGCCGCCATCGCCCGTGATGGCGCTGAACGCCTGGGCGCCGTCGCGATCCAGACCGCTTCCAGTCTGGACAGTCTGACCGGCAAGGGCGTCTCGGCCCAACTGGACGGCCAGACCATTCTGATCGGCAAGCCCGAGATGTTCGGCGCCGACGGCGTGGCTCCCCTCGCCTCTTCGACGGCGATGGCCGTGGACCGGCTGCGTGATCAGGGACGCACCCTGATGGTCGTGCGGCAGGGCGCGCGTGATCTGGGCGTCATCGGCCTATTGGACACGCCGCGCGCCAGCGCCCGCACAGCGCTGGACCGCCTGCGCGATCTGGGCGTCAAGCGCATGATCATGATCTCGGGCGACCATCAGAAGGCGGCCGAGGCCATCGCCGGCCAGGTCGGCCTGACCGAGGCCTGGGGCGACCTGATGCCCGACGACAAGGTCGAGGCGATCAAGCGCCTGCGCGCCGAGTCCAAGGTCGCCATGGTCGGCGACGGGGTCAACGACGCCCCGGCCATGGCCACGGCCACGGTCGGCGTGGCCATGGGCGCGGCCGGGTCGGACGTGGCGCTGGAAACGGCCGATGTAGCGCTGATGGCGGACGACCTGTCACACCTTCCGTTCACCGTGGGCCTGAGCCGCCGCACCCGCGCGGTCATCCGTCAGAACCTGGTCGTCAGCCTGGGCGTGGTCGCCTTCCTGGTGCCGGCCACCATCTTCGGCCTCGGCATCGGCCCGGCGGTGGCCCTGCATGAGGGTTCGACCCTGCTGGTGGTGTTCAACGCCCTGCGCCTGCTGGCCTATCGCGACCGTTCCGCCTGAGCGCGAACATATCTCCGCGCCGGGCATTTAGCCTGTCGAGGAGAACCGACATGGCCGCTCGCCCGACATGGCAAGGACATCTGAAACTGTCGCTCGTCACCTGCCCGGTGGCGCTCTACACCGCGACGACCAGCGCCGCCGACGTGCGCTTTCACCTGATCAATCCGGATACGCACAACCGCATCCGCATGGTGCCGACCGATCCCGACGCCGGTCCGGTGGAGCGCAGTCACCTGGTGCGCGGCTATGAGGTGTCCAAGGACGAATACGTCCTGTTCGACGACGCCGATTTCGACAAGGTGCGGCTGGACAGCACCAAGACCATCGCCATCGACAAGTTCGTGGACGAGGCCGAGATCGACCGCCTGTATTGGGACGATCCCTTCTTCGTCGTCCCGGAAAAGGGAGCCGGCGTCGAGGCCTTCGCCGTGATCCGCGACGCCATGCAGAAACAGGGCAAGGTGGCGCTGGGCCAGCTTGTCCTGCGCGGCAAGGAACGCCAGCTGGCGCTGGAGGTACGCGGCAAGGGCCTGCTGGCCTACACCCTGCGCGCCCATGACGAGGTGCGCGACGCCGACGACTATTTCGACGACATTCCCCAGGTGAAGGCCGACGCCGACATGGTCGAGATCGCCGCCCGCATCATCGCCCAGAAGGAGGCCGACTTCGACCCGACCGCCTTCAAGGATCGCTACGACGACGCCCTGCGCGAGATGATCAAGGCCAAGACCAAGGGCGGCAAGGGTCTGGTCGACGTGGCCGAGCCGGACGACACCAACGTCATCGACCTGATGGCGGCGCTGAAGAACAGCCTGAAGGGTTCGGCGGGAGGGGCCCGCAAGCCGGCGGTGAAGAAGCCGGCGCCGCGCAAGAAGTCGGCCTGAGCGTCACTCCACGCCCATCTTGCGCAGGGCGGGTCTCAGGCTGACGGCGGCGGCGCGGAAATCGGCCCACGGATCGGGCCGCCCAAGCAGTTCGGGCCAGACCCACAGATTGTAGTCCGCAGGCCTCAGTCCCGGTTTCACCTGATCCCACGACAGGGGAAAGGCGATCCCCGCCGTCGGCCGCGCACGCGGGGACCAGGGCGCCACGGCGGTAGCCATCCGGCCGTTGCGCAGATAGTCGATGAAGATCTTTCCGCCCCTCGCCTTCTTGGCCAGGGTGGTGGTGAAGCGGTCGGGCGCCTCGACCCTGATCGCCTCGGACACGGCCTTGGCGAAGGCCTTGTTCTGCTCCCATGTCACGCGGGAACGGCCGTCGGCGCGGATCGGCGCGACCACATGAAGGCCCTTGCCGCCCGTCGTCTTGACGAAGGGGGTGAGGCCCAGCGCCTCGAGCCTAGCCTTCACCACGCCGGATGCGGCGATCACATCGTCGAATTCCAGCCCCACGTCGGGGTCCAGATCGAAGGTGATCTGGTCCGGCGTCTCGGGATCGCCCGGCTTGCAGCCCCAGGGGTGGAGCTCCAGTCCGCCCGACTGGGCGACGGCGGCCAGGCCGCCGACATCGACCACGGCGACGTATGGGGTGCGCGCCTTGACGTCGATCAGCTTCAATCGAGGATTGGAGCCCGCCATGGCGTGGCGCTGGAAGAAGGTTTCGCCCTCAATGCCGTCCGGCGCCCGGATGATGGAGACGGGCCGATCCGCCACGTGAGGCAGCAGACGCTCGGCCGCCGCCTCGAAGTAGCGCGCCAGATCGGCCTTGGTGATGGGCGGACGTCCTTCGCTCGCTGGCCACAGCACCTTGTCGGGACTGGAGATGACGACGCCCGCCACGGTGACCTTGTCGCCCTTCCTCGAAGCCGGCGGCGACGCGGGCGGCTGGGGCGGCGCCGTCACGTCCTCGGCGGTCTTGTCGTCGCGCAGGCCCTTGAAGGCCGCCTGCCGCAGCGACCCGGACTCGGTGTAGCCGCCGTGCTCGATCTCCGCGACCAGCCTCGGCTTCACCCAGTGAATATCCTTGCCGCCTTCGGGCGCGCCTGCGCCGGTAAAGGGGCTCTTGTCCGCCGCCTCGGCCTTCAGCGCCGGGATGAGCAACCGGGTCGCCGCCTCGCCGAAGCCCGTCCCCACCCGGCCGAGGTATCTCAGCCCGCCCTTCTCGCGCACCCCGACCAGCAGCGACCGAAACCGACGGCCGCTCTCCGACGACCAGCCGCCGATGATGACCTCGTCGCGCCCCCGGCACTTGGACTTGACCCAGGTCGAGGACCGCCCGGCGTGATAGGGCGCATCCAGCTTCTTGGAGATCACGCCCTCCAGATGCATCCGGCAGGCGCTTTCCAGCACGGCCTGCCCCGTAGAGGCGAAATGCTCGACGTAACGCAGACACTCGGCTCCTTTTGCGCCGATCCGGTCGATATAGGCCTGCAGCCGCGCCTTGCGATGTGACAGGGGCAGCTTGCGCAGGTCCTCAGCCCCTTCGAACAACAGGTCGAAGGCGAAGTAGACCAGCCGCCCCGTATCCCCCTCGGATATCGCCGCCTGAAGGGCGCTGAAGTCCGGCATGTGGTCGTCGTCGAGGGCGCATAGTTCGCCGTCGATCACCGCATCGGGCCAGCCGGCCGCATCCGCCCCCAGCTCAGGAAAACGATCGGTCCAGTCCAGGCCCTTGCGGGTCCGCAGCACCGCCTGGCCGCCGCCGACCCCGATCTGCAGCCGATAGCCGTCGAACTTGATCTCATGCGCCCAACCGGCCGCCGAGGGCGGGTGATCGACCGCCTTGCACAGTTGGATCGGGACGAAGGCGTGCGGCCGCTTCGCCCTGGTCGCCGCCTTCGACGATGCAGGCTTGGGCGGCGCCTTGCGGCGGGTCGGCTTGGAGGACGTCCATTGCGCGTCGCCCTCGGCGATCTGGGCCAGGGAGCGGCCGGTCGTCACCGAGGCGTCGATCTCGGCCAGGGCGTCGCCCTCGCCGGCGACGGCGTGCTCGTCCTTCTCCTTCAGCAGCAGCCAGTTGTTGCGCTTGGACGGCTTGCCGCGGTCGCTCTTCAGCCGGATCAGCGCCCATTTGCCCTTCAGCCGCTCGCCGTGAAGCATCATCTTGATCTGGCCGCGCGCCCAGGCGGCTGCGAGGCCCGCCTCCTGCGGCTCCCAGGTTCCGACGTCCCAGAGCTGCACCGTGCCCGCGCCGTAGTTGCCCGCCGGGATCGTCCCCTCGAACCCGCCGTAGTCCAGCGGATGATCCTCGACCTCGACCGCCAGGCGCTTGACCGAAGGGTCGCGCGACGGGGCCTTGGTCACGGCCCAGGACTTCAGCACGCCGTCCGCCTCGATGCGGAAGTCGTAGTGCAGCCGTGTCGCCGCATGGCGCTGGATCACGAAGCGAAGCGCGCCCTGGGCCCCGGTTCGGCGAGCGCCCTTGGGTTCCGGCGTCTCCTCGAAACGCCGCTTGGCCTGATAGGTCTTCAGTTCGCCGCGCATGGACGATTAATCCGCCTATGCGCAAACCGTTGCGCTGACGGCCCCTCGATCGTCAGTCGCCGAAAATCTCCGCCAGGCGCGCAGCCGTGTCTCGCCCCGTCGGCCCCGGCGTCTTCACGTCTTGGCGTCGGTCTCGAGGCGCGGCGCCGGGCGGCCCCTGACCGCCCGCGCGGGTTGTCCGGCATGGATGTCGCGCCCGCGGCGTTCGACCTCCCGCAGGATGACCGCCAGTTCCTTGTCCGTCAGATGCTCGATGCCGATGAAGCCCGCGTCGGCCTTTTTCACCGCATAGATCAACTCGTCCATCTTGGCGTGCATGGCGGCGGCGTCGCGGTTCTGGGTGTTCTGGATCAGGAAAACCATCAGGAAGGTGACGATGGTGGTGCCGGTGTTGATGACCAGCTGCCACGTCTGGTCAAAGTGGAACAGCGGCCCCGTCACGGCCCACAGCACCACCACCGCCAGGCAGATGATGAAGGTCCACGGCCGTCCCGCCAGCTTGGCCGTTGTGTTCGCCAGATGGTTGAACAGCTTTTCCATTCCGGCGGAACGGCGGCCGCAGGGCCGGGTTCCGCCGGATCAGGCTCATTCGCTGGCGGCGGGCGCACGCGTCCCGATGGTGCGGTCCAGGAAGTCCAGATAGGTGCGCCACTGGTGCAGTTGGCGGTCATTGCCCCGGATGCCGTGGCGCTGGCCCGGATAGAGCATGGTCTCGAAGGGGATGCTCTTTTCCTGCAGGGCGTTCAGCACCCGCGTGGTGTTCTCGAAGATGACGTTGTCGTCGGCCATGCCGTGCATCAGCAGCAGCCGCCCGGTCATGTTGTCGAGACGCCCCAGAACGTCAGACGCCGCATAGCCCGCCACATTGCCCTGCGGCGTGGACATATAGCGTTCGGTATAGGCGGTGTCATACAGGCTCCATTCCGTCGGCGGGGCCCCGGCCAGAGCCGCCGCCAGCCCCATCTTCGGCTCCGTCAGGGCCATCAGGCTCATGAAGCCGCCATAGGACCAGCCCATGATGGCGATGCGGTCGGCGTCGACATAGGGCAGCGAGCGCAGATAGTCGGCACCGATGACCTGATCCTCGATCTCGGGCTGCCCCATCTTCAGATAGAGGGCCTGTTTGAAGGCGGCCGAACGGTCGCCTTCGCCCCGGTTGTCCAGACGGAAGACGATATAGCCCGCCTCGGTCAGCAGCTGGTTGGTCGCCGGCTGCCAGGCGTTCTTCACCCCGCCGCCCGACGGGCCGCCATAGACCTGCATGACGACCGGATAGCGTTTGGACGGGTCAAAGCCCGGCGGAGTGGTCATCTGCCACATCAGCGTCTCGCCGTGGCTCTGCAGCGTGCCGAAGCTCGGCTTCTGCTGGCGCTCGGCATAGGGCCAGAAGGGGTGGCCGGGCTGGAGCTTGTTCTCCTCGATCCAGCGCACGCGCTGGCCGTTGATCGAATACAGCGCCGACTGCGCCGGGGTGTTCACGTCGGTATAGTTGCCGACATAGGCCGTGCCGGTGTTGTTGACCGAGGCGCTCCACCAGCCGCCGCGCGGGGTGACTTCGGTCGGGTTCAGCGTCCGCCTGTAGCTGGTTCGGAACAGCTGCTGCTCGATCGGATATTCCTTGCCGTCGCGCATGGAGGCGGTGAAGAAGACCTCGCCCGTGTCCTGATTGACGCCGTCCAGCGCCTTGACCGGATAGTCGCCGCGCGTGACGGCCCGCAGCTGACGCCCGTCCTTGTTGTAGAGATACAGGTGACGCCATCCGCTCTCCTCGCTGGACCAGATGAAGTTGCCGTCCTTCAGCGCCTTGAAATCATGGGTGACGTTGACCCAGGCGGGCGAGGTCTGGCTGGCGATCACCCGGCTGGCGCCCGTGGCCGGATCGACGCTGAGCAGGTCCAGCCGCTTCTGATCGCGCGACAGGCGCTGGACATAGGCGACCGAGCCGTCCGCCGCCCAGTTCACCCGACCCAGATAGATGTCCGTGTCAGCGCCCAGATCGACCTTGACCCGCTGACCGCCCTGCACGTCCTGAACATACAGTTCGACGACGGCATTGGGCCGTCCGGCGCGAGGGTAGCGCTGCTGGGCCACCGAGGCGCCGCCGCCGGTGATGTCCAGACGCGGGATCACGTCAACGGGGCTCTCGTCCGTGCGTTGCAGGGCGATGTAGCGCTCGTTCGGGCTCCACCAGTAGCCGGTATCGCGGTCCAGCTCCTCCTGGGCGATGAACTCGGCGGCGCCCCAAGTGATCAGGTCCTTGCCGTCGGTGGTGATGGCCTGTTCGGCGCCCGTCTCCAGATTGACCACGAACAGGTTCTGGTCGCGCACGAAGCTGACGAAGGCCCCCTTGGGCGACACCTTGGCGTCGATCTCATCGGCCGCCGTCTCGGTCAGGCGCCGCACCGAGCCGTCGGCGCGGTTGGCCAGGAAGACGTCGCCTTCCAGCGGCGCCAGGATGTAGCGGCCCTGCTCGTCCCACGAATATTCGACCACGCCGCGCTGGGAAATCCGCATCCGCTCGCGCCGCGCCTTCTCGGCCTCGGACAGTTCGCCCGCGTCGGGAACCAGGGCGCGGGCGTCGATCAGCTTGAACGGCTCGCCGCCCTTCACCGGCGCGGCCCACAGGTCCAGCACGTCCACGTCGTCCTCGCGCGAGCGCAGGAAGGCGACCAGTTCGCCGTCGGGCGACAGGCTGACGCCCTTGGCCACCGGCCCGGCCAGTGACGGATTGGCGAACACCCGCTCGACCGTCAGGATCGAGGACGCGGGCGCCGTGGCGGCGGGAGGCGTAGCGGGCTGAGGGGTCGATTGTGCGAACGCCGGGGTCGCAGCCATCAGGATCGTCGAGGCGAGAAGAAAAGTGCGCATGGCGGCGAAGCTAGAGGCGGAATCTTCCGCCGTCATCCGCAATTCGTCCTTCTCCCCTTGCGGGAGAAGGTGGCAGGCGAAGCCTGACGGATGAGGGGTCTCGCGACCTTTCCGACCACGCGGCTTTGGCCCCTGTCGGAGAAACCCCTCATCCGAGCCCTTCGGGCCCACCTTCTCCCACAAGGGGAGAAGGGAGAAAAAGAGAGTCCAATTCGTCTGAATCGTCTGAAATCCCCTGCGGCTTGCGGCCGCATCTTCCTGGGCCGAAGCGCAGTATGGCACAGGCTTATAGGTAGGCTGGCCGATTGTGATCGGTCCCTTGTTCCCCATGGAGCGGAAGGATCGCCGCGGCGCCCTTTCGCAACCGCCCCTGACGGCCTAGGTAGTCGTCATGTCCGACGCCTCCCTCTCCGCGCCGCCCGTCAAGGCCAGTCCGTTCCATGAGTTGGAAGTCCTGTGGGTCCGCCACTGGAACGACCAGTTGTTCAGCTTCGGCGTCAAACGGCCCGAGGATTTCCGCTTCCGCTCGGGCGAGTTCGTCATGATCGGCCTGCCGGGCGAAGACGGCGGCAAACCCGTGCTGCGCGCCTATTCGATCGCCAGCCCTTTCTGGGCCGAGGAGCTGGAGTTCTTCTCCATCAAGGTCGAGGACGGGCCGCTGACCTCGCGCCTTCAGAAGATCGTCGCGGGCGACAGCGTGCTGATGGGCAAGAAGCCGACCGGCACCCTGGTTCTGGACGCCCTGACCGGCGGCGAGCGTCTGTGGCTGATCGGCACCGGCACGGGCCTGGCGCCGTGGCTGTCGGTGGCGCGCGATCCCGAGACCTATTCGCGGTTCAAGCAGGTCATCGTCTGCCACACGGTGCGCAACGTCGCCGACCTGGCCTATCGCGACTTCTTCAGCCACGAGATCCACGACGATCCGCTTATCGGCGACGAAGCCAAGGCCCAGCTGACCTATTACCCCACCGTGACCCGCGAGCGCTTCGAGACGCCGGGCCGGATCACCGACCGCATCAAGTCGGGCGACGTCTTCGCCGACCTGCAACTGCCCATCGGCTTCTCGCCCAACAGCGACCGCGTCATGCTGTGCGGCTCGATGGCCATGATCAAGGAGACCGGCGAACTGCTGGAATCCTACGGCCTGAAAGAAGGGTCGAACGCCGAACCCGGCGACTATGTTCTGGAGCGCGCCTTTGTCGGCTGACCTGATGACCTCTCCCGCCGCCGTCGCCATAGACGACCGCAAGGCCCCGGAAGACTGCGCCACCATGGCTGACGTGCGTCAGGGCGTGGATGCGCTGGACCGGGCGCTCGTCACCCTGCTGGCCGAGCGTCAGCGCTACATGGACGCCGCCGCCCGCATCAAGCCGAACCGCGACGCCGTCTTCGACCAGGCCCGCATCGACGACGTGGTGGCCAAGGTGCTGAAGGCGGCCGAACCCGCCGGCCTGTCGCCGGACATCGCCGAGCCGGTCTGGCGCCTGCTCATCGACCGTTGCATCGCCCACGAGTTCGGAACCTGGGACAAGACGCGGGTCTGAGCTTCCTTCTCCCCTTGCGGGAGAAGGCGGCAGGCGAAGCCTGACGGATGAGGGGTCACGCCCACGTATCCGTCAGTTCCACGCTCGGCTGTCGAGAACCCCCTCATCCGGCCCTGGCGGGCCACCTTCTCCCACAAGGGGAGAAGGACAGTCGCCCTCAGCCTTTCAGGCTCTTCAACGCCAGTTCGTGGCGATAGGCGGCGACATCGGCCAGGGCCGCGTCCAGCGCCGTCTTCACACGCTCCAGCCCGGCGGGCGCGGCGGATTGCTCGCCGAACTCCACCTCTTCGCAGACCTGGGCCAGGGCCTTGGCCCCGATGCCCGCCCCGGCGCCGCGGATGGTGTGGACGGCGTCCCGCCAGCCTTCGCTGGAGGCGTCCAGCATGGCCGACCACATGCGGGCCTGTTCGGCGAACAGGCCCAGCACTTCGTCCGTCACATCATCCATGCCCGCCGTCATGGCTTCGAGGACGGTGAAATCCACCGCCCCCGACAGATCGCGCCTGGCCATCAGGCCTCGGCCTCTTCACCCTTGGCCAGGCGCGAGTTGCGCGACGACCAGATCAGGTAGACGGCCAGGCCGAACAGGTTCCACAGCAGGAAGTAGATCTGCGTCGAGCTCTTCAGGCTGAAGAAGAAGACGATGCAGCCGATGATGGCGATGCCGCCGACCAGCGGCCACAGCGGCGCCTTGAACTTGCGCTCGCGGTTCGGGTCGCGCACGCGCAGCACGATCAGGCTGACGCCCACGGCCATAAAGGCCATCAGGGTGCCGGCGTTGGCCAGCGAAGCCAGTTCGTCCAAGCGCATGATGCCGGCCAGGAAGGCCACGACGATGGCGGTGAACACCGTCACCACGGCCGGAACCCCGCGCTTGGAGATCTTGGCGAGGCGGTTGGGCAGCAGGCCGTCGCGCGACATGCCCAGGAAGATGCGGCTCTGACCGAACAGGAAGGCCAGCAGCACGGTCGGCAGGGCGATCACGGCGGCGGCGGCGATCCACTGGGCGGCGACGCCCTGGCCCAGGCCACGCATGATGTGCGCCAGCGGCTCGGGGCTGTCGGCGAAGCTGGCGACCGGGGCGGCGCCGATCGCAGCGGCGGCGACGGCGATATACAGCACGGTGCAGACCACCATCGAGCCGACGATGCCGATGGCCAGGTCACGCTCAGGCTTCTTAGTTTCCTCGGCCGCCGTGGCGATGGCGTCGAAGCCGTAGAAGGCGAAGAAGATGATGGCGGCGGCCGCCATCACCCCCGTCTGCACGAAGGGCGCGCCGAAGCCGTTGGGCATAAAGGGGGTGAAGTTGGCCGTGTCGAAGTGCGGCATGGCGATGGCCACGAACACCACCAGGGCGGCGATCTTCACGAACACCAGGATGGCGTTCAGCGTCGCGCTCTCGCGCGTGCCCAGCAGCAGCAGGCCCGTCACCACGGCGATGATGAAGATGGCCGGCAGGTTGATCAGCCCGCCTTCGACGTGCGGCCCCACGGTCAGGGCGAACGGCAGGTCGACGCCCAGCCCCGCCAGGAAGGGCACGGCGTAGCCGGACCAGCCGACAGCGACCGTCGACACGACCAGCGAATATTCCAGGATCAGGCTCCACCCCACGACCCAGGCGAAGATCTCGCCCAGCGCGGCGTAGGAATAGGTATAGGCGCTGCCCGAGGCGGGCATGATGGTCGACAGCTCGGCGTAGGCCAGGGCGGCGCAGGCGCACACCAGACCGGCCAGAGCGAAGCTGATCAGCACCGCCGGGCCCGCCAGACCCGCCCCGACCCCGATCAGGGTCAGGATGCCGGTGCCGACGATGGCGCCGACGCCCAGCGCCATAAGGTGCGGCCAACCCAGGGTTTTCTTGAGCCCTGGCCCCGAATGCGGGGCCAGCATCGCGTCGATCGAGCGACGACGGTTCCAGAACGCCATAATCTTTACTCCCCCTCGCCGCGTCTTTCCGGCGGCTGATTCAAGGCGCGACCTTAGCGCGCGATGCAATCACGATAAAAGACGCATTTGACGCTTGCGCCTCCCCCCGGGTGCGAGTAATAGGAGCGCCCTTCGCCGAGGCCATCAGCGCCGGAGCGAAGGACCGGCGCCACACCAAGGGCGCAGACGACGGTACGGGTGATTAGCTCAGTTGGTAGAGCAGCTGACTCTTAATCAGCGGGTCCACAGTTCGAACCTGTGATCACCCACCATCGTCTCCTTCTTTTCATGCATTGAATGATCGTCGCGCCTCGGCGCGAGGCCATCCGGCTGCGCCCGGTTTCTGCTAGAAGGCGGGCATGTCTGACGCCGCCTCGATTCCCCCCGCCCCTTCCTCTTATGGCCCGCTTCACGGGGTGCGCGTGCTGGACCTATCGCGGGTTCTGGCCGGGCCGTGGGCGACGCAGACCCTGGCGGACCTGGGGGCCGAGGTCATCAAGATCGAGCGGCCGGGCGCGGGAGACGACACCCGCCACTGGGGTCCGCCCTTCACCACCACGGCGGACGGCCCACCCGGCGACGCCGCCTATTTCCTGTGCGCCAACCGGGGCAAGAAGTCGGTCGCGCTGGACATCGCCAGCCCAGACGGCGCCGAGGCCGTGCGTCGCCTGGCTGCGACCTGCGACGTGGTGGTCGAGAACTTCAAGACCGGCGGGCTGAAGAAGTACGGCCTCGACTACGCCTCGCTGGCGGCGGTCAATCCGAAGCTGGTCTATTGCTCCATCACCGGCTTCGGCCAGGATGGGCCGGACGCGCACCGGGCCGGCTACGACTACATGATCCAGGCCATGGGCGGGCTGATGTCCATCACAGGCCAGCCCGACGGCGCGCCGGGCGCAGAGCCGATGAAGGTCGGGGTGGCGGTCGTGGACCTGTTCACCGGTCTTTACGCCTCCAACGCCATCCTCGCGGCGTTGTGGCACGCACGGGCGAGCGGCGAAGGCCAGCACGTCGACATCGCCCTGTTCGACGTTCAGGCCGCCATGCTGGCCAATCAGGCGACCAACTGGTTCGTCTCGGGCAAGGCGCCGGCGCGGATGGGCAACGCCCATCCCAATCTGGCCCCCTATCAGCCCTTCGCCTGTTCGGACGGGATGGTGATCATCGCCGTGGGCAACGACGGCCAGTTCCGCGCCCTGTGCGGCGCCCTGGGGCTGGAGGTCGAGGACCGCTTCGCCAGCAACGCCCTGCGGGTCGCCGAGCGCGAGGCGCTGGGGACGCTGATCGCCGCGAAGACGGAAGGCTTCACCATGCAGGGTCTGATGCAGGCGCTGGAGGCGGCGGGCGTGCCCTGCGGTCCGGTCAACACCATCGACCAGGTGTTCGCCGAGCCTCAGGCGATCCATCGCGGCCTGACGGTCGAGCAGACCCGGTCCGACCTGGCCGACCCCGTCCGCACCGTCGCCTCGCCTATCCGCCTGTCGAAGACGCCGGTGCGCTATGACGCCCCGCCGCCGAGGCTCGGGCAGGATACGCTGGCGGTGTTGCGCGAGCTCATGTCAGAGGACTGAGCCTATCCTCCCGCTCATCCCCGCGGAGGCGGGGACCCAGTAAGAGCTTCATATTCGGAGAGTGAATCGGGGAGCCAAGCATTATACGGCTGCGCTTGCAGTCAAAGCACTGGGTCCCCGCCTCCGCGGGGATGAGCGG
>DGIZ01000056.1 GCA_002386585.1 Brevundimonas sp. UBA4609
AGCGTGCCGGAGGGCGCCGCCCTGCCCGTCGGCCGTCGCGGCGCCATCGCGCCCAAGACGGCGTCGCAGGCGCGCTATCTGGAAATGCTGGGCCGCTGCGAGCTGACCTTCGGCGTCGGGCCGGCGGGCACAGGCAAGACCTTCCTGGCGGCGGCCTACGGCGCCTCGCTGCTGAAGCGGGGGCAGGTGGACCGGCTGGTCATCACCCGCCCGGCGGTCGAGGCGGGTGAGAAGCTGGGCTTCCTGCCGGGCGACCTGAACGAGAAGGTCGACCCCTATCTGGCCCCGATCTGGGAGTCGCTGAACGACATCCTCGGCGTCGATGACGTGCGCCGCCGCCGTGAGAAGGGCGAAATCGAAGCCGCCCCCATCGCCTTCATGCGCGGCCGCACGCTCAGTCACGCCTTCATCATCGTCGATGAGGCGCAGAACACCTCGCGGATGCAGATGAAGATGGTGCTGACCCGCCTGGGCGAGGGCGCGCGCATGGTGGTGACGGGCGATCCGTCGCAGGTCGATCTGCTGAACCCACGCGATTCCGGCCTGGCCCACGCCCTGCGCATCCTCAAGGACGTGGAGGGCGTCGGCGTGCAGCAGTTCAAGTCCGAGGACGTGGTGCGGCACGCCATGGTCGAGCGCATCGTGCGCGCCTATGACAGCGACGCCGCGCGCAGCCGCCCCTTCCCCGACCTTGAGGACGACGCCTGATGATCGAGGTCGAGATCGACAGCGAGGCCTGGACCGAGGCCCTGCCCGAGGCGGCGGCGATCGCCGAACGCGCGGCAAGCGCGGCCCTGGGAACGGTCGAGGGCGATGTGGTCGTGCTGTTGGCTGACGACGCGGCGGTGCAGGATCTGAACGCCCGTTTCCGCGACAAGGACCGGCCGACGAACGTCCTGTCCTTTCCGGCCGCCGAGAGCGCCTTTCCGCATCTGGGCGACGTGGTGCTGGGCTACGCCTATTGCGCAGCCGAGGCGCAGGCTCAGGGCAAGACCCTGTCGGATCATCTGAGCCATCTGGTCGTCCACGGCGTCCTGCACCTGCTGGGCCGCGATCACGAGGACGACGCCGAGGCCGAGGAGATGGAGGGCGAGGAGCGCGAGATCCTGGGCGAATTGGGCGTCGCCGACCCTTATGCGGTCGAGCATGAGGGCGCCGCGTGAGCGGGGCGCTCGCCGCCCGGTTCGCGGGCCTGCTGAACCATCGCTGGGGCCGGATCGGCTTGGCGCTGCTGGCCGGGGCGGGCGCCGCCCTGGTCCATCCGCCGTTCGGATTCCTGCCGGGGCTGCTGGGCTATCCGTTGCTGCTGTTGCTGGCGGATCGCGCAGGGACGCTGAAGGGTGGTTTCTGGGTCGGCTGGCTGGCCGGCTTCGCCTATTTCTTCATCGGCTGCTGGTGGGTGGCCGAGGCTTTTCTGGTCAATCCGGCTCAGGCGTGGATGGCGCCGTTTGCGGCCAGCCTGCTGCCGGCGGGCATGGGGTTGTTCTGGGGGCTGGCGGCCGTGGCCTATCGCTGGCTCCGGCCGGCCGGGGTTCGGCGCGTCCTGCTGTTCGCCGCCCTGTTCGCCCTGCTGGAGTGGACGCGCGGCCATGTGCTGACCGGCTTTCCGTGGAATCCGGCGGGCGCAGGCTGGGCGGCCGGATCGGCCATGTCGCAGTTCGCCTCGGTCGTCGGGGTCTATGGGCTGGGCCTGATCACGGTGGGGGCGGTCAGCGCCTTCGCGCCTCTGGTCGACGCCGGGCCGCGACGGCCGCGCCTGATCGCGGCGGGGCTGGGGGCGCTGACGCTGGCCGGTCTGTTCGCCTTCGGGACGGCGCGCCTGTCCTCGGCGCGGCTGGTGGAGACGCCGACTCTGGTGCGGCTGGTCCAAGCCGATATCCCGCAGGACTACAAATGGAGCCCTGAGGCTTATCAGGCCATTCTGGGCCGCTATCTGGAGCTGACGGCGCGTCCGGGCGACGCTCTGCCTGACGTGGTGATCTGGCCTGAAGGCGCCCTGCCGACGACCGCCAACGACCTGTTCGCCTCCTCGGACGCCCAGGCGGTGGCGGCGGCCCTGCAGACGGGCCAGACCCTGCTCGCGGGATTGAGCCGGGGCGAACCGGACCCGAGCGCCGAGACCGGCGCTCGCTACTACAACAGCCTATTCGCCCTGCATGATGAAGGCGCGGCGGGCCTGCGTATCGGTCAGATCTACGACAAGCACCGGCTGGTGCCGTTCGGCGAATACCTGCCGATGGGCGACCTGATGAGTCGGATCGGCGTGCGCAGCCTGGTGCACGTCCCCGCCGACTTCAGCGCCGGACCGACCCCTGCTCCGATCAGCCTGGTCAACGCCCCGCCGGTGCAGCCGCTGATCTGCTACGAAGCCCTCTATCCCGGCTTCACGCCCGCGACGGCGGCGACGCGCCCGGCGTGGGTCGTCAACGTCTCCAACGACGCCTGGTTCGGCCGGACGTCAGGTCCGCGCCAGCATCTGAACCTGGCCTCCTATCGCGCGCTGGAGACGGGCCTGCCGGTGGCGCGGGCGACGCCTACGGGCGTCTCGGCCATGATCGATCCGTGGGGCCGCATCGTCGAGGGCAAGCGGCTGGACCCCGGCCAGGCGGGCGTCATCGACGTGCGTCTGCCGCAACCGGCTCCGCCGACCGTTTACGGCCGCTGGGGCGATCTGGGGTTCGCCGTCCTGTTGGTTATAATGCTGATCGCGGGGCGAGGCCGCGCTGGAAAAGCGAGGCTGGGTCGTTAAGCCTATCGGGGGCGTCGTTCCCGCGGCGCCCCTGAGACGCGAATTGACATGACATCGGCCCGGCGACGGCGGCATGTCGACAAGAAAAACGGGGAAGAGGGCAGGACATGGTCAGGGGTTCCGGGACAGAAGGTCCCCATCTGGTGGATCGGCATGTGGGGCGGCGCGTGTGCGAGAAACGCATCGCCCTGGGCTACAACCAGACCGATCTGGGCCAGGCGCTGGGAGTCACCTTCCAGCAGGTGCAGAAGTACGAGAAGGGCGCCAACCGGATCTCCGCGTCGAAGCTGTGGGACATCGCCCGCTTCTTCCGCGTCGACATCGGCTACTTCTTCGAGGGTCTGACCGGGACGGCGCAGCCCGGCATGGCCGAGGGCGAGGCCGAGCCCTTCGTTCACGACTTCCCCGCCACCCGCCAGACCATCGAAATCGGCCGCCTGGCGCCGCGCCTGTCGTCACGCCAGCAGAAGCTGGTGGTCGACCTGATGCGAGAACTGGTTGAGGAAGGCGAAGCCGAACCCGCCGCCTGAGCCGAGGCCGACGAAACCGGGACGAAGAAAAAGGCGCGGAGCGATCCGCGCCTTTTCCTGTCTTGGAGTTTGTTCGAGATCAGGCGGTCAGCGCCGTCTCCGAGGCGACGATGCGGCTGGCGGCGTGGACCACGGCGCCGATGCGCAGGGCGGCCTGGATCTGCAGGGCCGGGACGGCGTGCTTGCGCAGTTCGCCCTCGTGGGCGTCCAGGCAGGCGCCGCAGCCGTTGATGGCCGAGACGGCGGTGGACCACAGCTCGAAGTCCAGCTTCTCGACGCCCGGATTGGCGATGATGTTCATCCGCAGCTTGGCCGGCAGCGTCGTGTACTCCGGGTTCTTCATCAGGTGCAGCGAGCGGTAGTAGATGTTGTTCATGCCCATGATGGCGGCGGCGGCCTTGGCGGCGGTCATCGCTTCGGGCGACAGGACCGTCGCGGCCTGGGCCTCGATCAGCTTGACCACGGGGGCGACGCCGATGGCGTGGGCCGAGGCCAGGAAGCAGCCCCACTTCTGCTGGTCGTTCAGCACGGTCTCATTGGCGAGCGAGGACAGGTTCAGCGAGATGTCCTTGCCATAGGCCGGGATCAGATCGCGAAGGGCGTCGATGGACATTTTCGTGTTCCTTTCAGGAAGCGACGCTTCAAAGAAGCGGCTATCGTTCGCGACGCGGTCGCTTACTTCTTGAGCCGCCTTTTTGAGCCGCATTGCGTGATGGGCGCTCAAGCCGCTCGGCTCCGCGAGCCGAGCATAGCGCCCAAATAAAATCATCAGGCATGAAAAAGGCGGCGACAGTCGCCCGCCGCCGCCTCTTTCGAGGGGCGGCCCGGACCCTACTCACGCGGTCCGGGCCTGGCCGTTTCGACCTCTGGGCCAGTACTTACGCGGCCAGAGTGTCGCCGCCGACCGGGCGGTTGCAGGCGCACAGCTCGTCGGTCTGCAGAGCGTCGACGACGCGCAGCGTGTCTTCCGGCGAACGGCCGACGTTCAGGTTGGTGACGTAGACGTGCTGGATGACGTTGTGCGGGTCGACGACGAAGGTCGCGCGCAGGGCCACGCCTTCTTCTTCGTCCAGCACGCCCAGGGCGCGGGCCAGCTTGCCGCCGTTGTCGGCGAACTGCCAGATCGGCAGCTTGTTCAGGTCGGCGTGGTCACGACGCCAGGCCAGCTTGGTGAACTCGTTGTCGGTCGAACCGCCCAGAACCACGGTGTCGCGGTCCTCGAAGTCCTTGCCCAGCTTGGCGAAGGCGGCGATTTCGGTCGGGCAGACGAAGGTGAAGTCCTTCGGGTAGAAGAAGATGACCTTCCACTTGCCCTCGAAGCTGTCCTGCGTGACCGGCTCGAAGGCCGAGGCGCCGTTTTCCTCGTGGCTGTTGAAGCCCGGCTTCACGCCGATAATTTTGAAATCAGGCAGTTTTTGACCGACGCCGAGCATCGCGCTTCTCCTAGATGCAGAAAAAATGGACCGCCGGAACGCGGGGAGTGCGAACCGTCGAGGCCATGAGATGGGCCTTGGCGCTGCTTAAGTCAAATCGATCATTTTGCTTTCACAAATAGATTTAACTTATCGCGCTGGGCGAGTTATAAGAACGGCCGATGGCGTCTGCATCAGACATAGGCCGCGCCTATGTCGCCTCCTCTCTCGAATGCGCGAAACATGTCCGTTCTGCCGACCCTGCGTCAGCTCCAGTATCTGAAACTTCTGGCCGAGCACGGCTCCTTCAGCCGAGCGGCCGAGGCCGCGCACGTCAGCCAGCCCGCCCTGTCGTCCGGGGTGCAGGAGCTGGAACGGGTGCTGGGCGCCGCCGTGGTCGAACGGACGCGCGGGGCGGTGATCCTGACGGCCGTCGGCGCCGAGGCGGTGCGGCGGGCCGAGGATGTTCTGGCCCGCGCCGAGGATCTGGTCGAGGCCGCCCAGAACGCGGGCAAGCCCCTGTCGGGCCGGTTCCGCCTGGGCATCATTCCCACGGTGGCCCCGTTCCTGCTGCCCCAGGCCCTGCCGGGCGTGCGGGACCTCTATCCCGGCCTTCGGCTGTTCCTGCGCGAGGATCTGACGCCGCGCCTGATCGCCGGGCTGAAGGCTGGTCAGCTGGACGCCGCCGTCATCGCCCTGCCCTATGACGCGCCGGGCATCGATCACGCCCGCATCGGCGACGATGAGATCCTGGCGGCGGCGCCGGCCGGTCACGCCCTGGCGGGGTCCGGGCCGATCCCCGAAGGGGCTCTGAAGGCTGAGGACCTGATCCTGCTCGAAGACGGCCACTGTCTGCGCGATCAGGCCCTGGCCGCAGTCAAGATCGACGCGCCGCGCGGCGAGGACGTCTTCGCCGCCACCACCCTGCCGACTCTGGTGCAGATGGTCTCCTCGGGCCTTGGGGTCAGCTTCCTGCCGCAGATGGCGGTGCGGGCGGGTCTGGCCGATCATCCCGGGGTGGTGGTCCGGCCTATTTCCGAAGACGCCCCGCGCCGCGAGATCGTCGTCGCCTGGCGGGCGGGCTCGAGCCGCGCCGCCGAGGCGCGCCTGCTGGCCGAGGCGTTGAAGCTGGACTGAGCGAGCCGGATCAGCCGAACAGGCGGCTGTCCCACCAGACCGGCGTCTCCAGCCCCGGCTTGATGCGGGCGAAGTCGGGATGGGCGGTGTTGAAGACGAAGTTGCGCTCCATTCGCGCCACGACCGAGGGCGTGATCAAAAGGGCCGAGCGGCCTTCCGCGTGCCAGGCCCGTCCGAAGGCGCGGGCGGCCGCCCCGCCCGGCTCGGCCCAGCCGGGCACCAGGTCCGGGTTGACCACTTCATAGGAGACGCCCGCCGGGATGTGGATCTCCACATGGTGCTGGCCCAGCGGCAGTTCGCCGCCGAAGTGGACCAGCTTCTCCAGCATGGCGGTGGAATAGTGTTCGGCGGCGTAGATCACCCTCTGGCCCGCCTCGTGCCAGCGGCCGGAAGCCCGGCGCGAACCGCCGTCGCTCCAGATGGGATATTCGCCGCGCGGATCGCTGATGCGGAATCCCTTGAGCGCGTCGTCCAGCCGACGGTGCATGGGCGAGCCTAGACCGCGAAGCCGGCGTCGGCGCGGCGCACCAGATTGATCACCGCCTCGGCCCCCGCCGAACTGGATTGGGCCATGGCCAGGGGGGTGCGGCCGTTCAGCAACTGGTGCGGGCGGTTCAGGAAGCGGACGACGGCGGCGCTGTCGCCGCGATAGGCGCGGCCCACGGCGTCGACCACGCGGCCGACCTCGTACAGACGCTCGCTCATCTCGCGCGACAGGGGCTTGCGGCTTGTGCGGGCGCGCCGCAGCGTGGCCTCCGGAATGATCTGGCCGACCACGCGCGGCATGCCGATGACTTGGCCCAGGGCGGCGGCGGCGGCGGGCTTCAGCCCTTGGGACACCCGCTCGGCCAGGGCCACGTCGTCCAGCGCCTCATTGTCGTTCAGGCCCAGCAGCTTGCCGATCCGCGCCGCGTCGCTGGCGGGCAGGGTCTCGGGCGAGGCGTAGAGGTCGAGGGCGGTCATGGCGGCGGCTTTCGTCATATGACGACAATATGGGCGTCAAACGGCGATGCGGCAAGGGCTTCGCTTCTCCTGCTCATCCTGGCGTCCAAGAAAAAAGGCCGGCGGATCGCTCCGCCGGCCTTCATTCTGGTTGCTCTAACGCGCTTTCGCGCTGCTTGAGACCTCTTACTTTTCGTCGCCGCGCGCCAGGTTGCGCAGGACGTAGGGCATGACGCCGCCGGCCTTGAAGTAGTCCAGCTCCGTCTGGTTATCGATGCGGCAGCGGACCGGGAAGCGGGCCATCTTGCCGTCCGACGGGCGGAACAGCTCGACCCACAGGTCCTGACGCGGCTTCAGCTTGCCGATGTTGGCGTCGGTCAGGCCGCGGATGGTGACGATCTCTTCGCCCGTCAGGCCCAGCTTCTGCCAGCCGTCTTCCTTGAACTGCAGCGGGACGACGCCCATGCCGACCAGGTTCGAGCGGTGGATGCGCTCATAGCTCTCGGCGATGACGGCGCGCACGCCCAGCAGGCGGGTGCCCTTGGCCGCCCAGTCGCGCGACGAGCCGGTGCCGTATTCCTTGCCGGCGAAGACGACCAGCGGACGGCCCTCCGACTGGTAGCGCATGGCCGCGTCGTAGATCGACATCGTCTCTTCCGAGGGGAAGTGCTTGGTGACGCCGCCCTCGATGTCGGGGGTGATGCGGTTGCGGATGCGGATGTTGGCGAAGGTGCCGCGCATCATGACTTCGTGGTTGCCGCGGCGGGCGCCATAGCTGTTGAAGTCCAGGGCGTCGACGCCGTGGTTGGTCAGGTACTGACCGGCGGGCGAGGCCTTCTTGATCGAACCGGCCGGGCTGATGTGGTCGGTGGTGATCGAGTCGCCGAAGATGCCCAGGATGCGCGCCTCGACGATGTCCTGGACCGGAGCGGGCTCCATGGTCAGGCCCTCGAAATAGGGCGGGTTCTGGACGTAGGTCGAGGTGTCTTCCCACTCATAGGTCTGACCGCCGGTGACGGCGATCGCCTGCCAGTGCTCGTCGCCCTTGAAGACGTCGGCGTAGCGCTTGGCGAACATCTTGGGCGTGACCGACTTCTTCTGGATGGCGGCGATCTCCTGCGAGGTCGGCCACACGTCCTTCAGGAAGACGTCATTGCCCTTCTTGTCCTGGCCGATCGGCTCCTTGGTGATGTCGATGCGCATCGAACCGGCCAGGGCGTAGGCGACCACCAGCGGGGGCGAGGCCAGGTAGTTGGCCTGGACGTCCGGGTTCACGCGGCCCTCGAAGTTGCGGTTGCCCGACAGGACCGAGGCGGCGACGATTCCGTTGTCGTTGATCGACTTGGAGACCGCCGGGTCCAGCGGGCCCGAGTTGCCGATGCAGGTGGTGCAGCCGTAGCCGACCAGGTTGAAGCCCAGGGCGTCCAGATCCTTCTGCAAGCCGGCGTCGGTCAGATAGTCGGTGACGACCTGCGAGCCAGGGGCCAGGGAGGTCTTGACCCACGGCTTGGGCTTCAGGCCGAGGGCATGGGCTTTGCGCGCCACCAGGCCGGCGGCGATCAGCACGCTCGGGTTGGAGGTGTTGGTGCACGAGGTGATGGCGGCGATGACGACGTCGCCGTCGCCCAGGTCGAATTTCTCACCCTCGACGGCGACGCGGGCGGCGTCGGTCGGGCGTGAGAAGACGTCGGCCAGGGCGGTCTCGAAGGCCGGGGCGGCGGTGGTCAGTTCGACGCGGTCCTGCGGGCGCTTGGGACCGGCCAGCGACGGCACGACCGTCGAGATGTCCAGCTCCAGAACGTCGGTGAAGATCGGATCTTCCGAGGTCTCGTCGATCCACAGGCCCTGCGCCTTGGCGTAGGCCTCGACCAGGGCGACGCGCGGCTTTTCACGGCCGGTGGCGGTCAGATAGTCGATGGTGGCCTGGGACACCGGGAAGAAGCCGCAGGTGGCGCCGTATTCCGGGGCCATGTTGGCGATGGTGGCCTGGTCCTCGATGGTCATGCCGGCGATGGCGTCGCCGAAGAATTCCACGAACTTGCCGACCACGCCCTTCTTGCGCAGCATCTGGGTGACGGTCAGCACCAGGTCGGTGGCCGTGGCGCCCTCCGGCAGCTTGCCGGTCAGCTTGAAGCCGATGACCTCGGGGATCAGCATGGGGATCGGCTGGCCCAGCATGGCGGCCTCGGCCTCGATGCCGCCGACGCCCCAGCCCAGGACGGCCAGGCCGTTGATCATGGTGGTGTGGCTGTCGGTGCCGACCACGGTGTCGGGATAGGCGACGGTCTTGCGGCCTTCCTCCAGGGTCCAGACGGTCTGGGCCAGGTGCTCCAGGTTGACCTGGTGGCAGATGCCGGTGCCCGGCGGCACGACGCGGAAGTTGTTGAAGGCCGACGAGCCCCAGCGCAGGAAGTTGTAGCGCTCGATGTTGCGCTCATACTCGCGCTCGACGTTCTGGCCGAAGGCGGCGGCGTTGCCGAAGTGGTCGACCATGACCGAGTGGTCGATGACCAGGTCGACCGGGACCAGCGGGTTGATCTTCTTGGCGTCGGCGCCGAGCTTGTCCATGGCGTCGCGCATGGCGGCCAGGTCGACGACGGCCGGAACGCCGGTGAAATCCTGCATCAGCACGCGGGCCGGACGGAAGGCGATCTCGTGCTCGACGGCGCCCTTGTTCTCGATCCAGGCGGCGACGGCCTTCAGGTCGTCCTCGGTGACGGAAACCCCGTCTTCGTTGCGCAGCAGGTTCTCCAGCAGCACCTTCATCGAGCGCGGCAGGCGGGAAATCCCGGCCAGACCGGCTTCCTCGGCGGCGGGAAGGCTGTAATAGGCGTATTTCTTGCGCCCGACCGCGAGGTCCTGGCGGGTCTTGAGGCTGTCAATCGACGGCATGGAGAAGAGTCCTCTGACAAACGCCGCCCGACAATTCGGTTGCGCCTTCGCGCGCTGGACGTCGGGGCGCACAGGTCCCCGGCGCGCGCGGCGAAAGCCTGCTGCGGCGCTTGCGCATATAGTCCCGCGCGCGAGGGCCGTCCATGTATCCACACCCGTGACGTGGACATTGAGAGAGACTCGCAAGTGCTGACCCGGCTCGACATCGAGGGCCTGACCCTGTCGCGCGGCGAGCGACGTCTGTTCGCCGGCCTGTCCTTCGCCCTGGCGGCGGGCGAGGCGGCGGCCCTGACAGGGGCCAACGGGGCGGGCAAGACCAGCCTGTTGCGCGCCGTGGCGGGCTACATCCGACCGGACGCCGGGGCGGTGGTTTTTCACGGCGCGACCGGCCGGGTCGAGGCGGAGACGGCGCGCCGCTCGGCGCTGCATCTGCTGGGCCATCACGAGGGTTTGAAGCCGCAGCGCACCGCGCGTCAGGAGCTGGGCTTTCAGGTCGAATGGTTGGGCGGTTCGACCGCCGCCCTTGATGCGGCGGTCGCCCGATTGAAGCTGGCGCCCCTGCTGGACCTGGAGACGCGCAAGCTGTCGGCGGGGCAGAGGCGGCGTCTGTCGCTGGCGCGTCTGGTCGCGGCCCCGCGCGCCCTGTGGCTGCTGGACGAACCGCTGGCGCCGCTCGACGAGGCCTGGCGCAGCGTCGCCGCCGAGCTGATGGCGGAGCATCTGGCGGGCGGCGGCATGATCCTGGCGGCGGTGCACGACCCCCTGCCCGTCCCGGCGCCGTCGCTGGATTTGGG
>DGIZ01000117.1 GCA_002386585.1 Brevundimonas sp. UBA4609
GGCTGGAGATGGTCGCCCCCTCCCCGGCCGAGGGCGAGCGCTTCATGCAGGTGGTGTTCGGCGTCAAGGCCGGCGACGTCGGCGCCGACCAGCGCGCGGCCATGCGCGACCTGGCGAAGGCGCTGATCGCGGCGGGCGCCGAGGCGGTGATCGGCGGCTGCACCGAGGTTCCGCTGCTGCTGGATCAGGGCGATGTCGAGGCGCCGCTGATCGACTCGGCCGAAGTGCTGGCGCAAGCCTGCGTCGCGGCGTGCCGCTGAGAGGATCGATCTGAACCGATAACGGTCTAGTCCTCCGCCTTCCTGCCCATCAGGGGCGACAACAGGCTGTTGACCTCGTCCATCTGGCCGTGGCCGACGGCGGCGCGTTTCTCCAGGGCGGCGGCGCGCACCGCCAGGGCGCGGGCCTTCTCGGCGCGGGGATCGTGCTCCGGCGCCGAGGCCAGGGTCGGCAGACGCGCCTGCAACTCCGCCAGAAGATCGTCGAAGCGCGCCTGGTTCATGGTCTCGCCCTGCTCGAACAGGGCGATGGCTTCCTCGAGGGCGGCTTCGAAGGCGGCTTGATCGGGCATGGACTCATCCTCTTATGCTTACGCTTATCAATGAGCAGGGCCGGGCGCCGGTTCCGCCTTGGCCGTCGATCACGCAGGGTTTACGAGACCGGCATGCGCCCTCTTTTCATCTCCGCCGCCCTGATGGTCCTGCTGACCGCCTGCACCGCCTCGCAGGAGGCGACGCCGGAGCGGACCGAGGCCGCGGGCGCCGTCTGCGACGTGCCGGACGACCTGCGCCCGGCCCGCCCCTATCGCATCCCGCAGGACGAGGCGGCGCCGGACGTGCCGGTCGCCTTCAACATGCTGGCGGTCAGCTGGTCGCCTCAGGCGTGCCGCAGCGGCAAGGACTATCCCGACGAACGCTATCAGTGCGCCGGCAACGCCTTCGGCCTGACCCTGCACGGGCTGTGGCCCAACGGCGCCGACAACAGGCACCCGCGCTACTGCGCCGCGCCCGGTCCGGCCATTCCGGTCGAGACGGTGCGGCGGCATTTCTGCATGACGCCCTCGCCCAGCCTGCAGCAGCACGAGTGGGCCGCGCACGGGACCTGCGGCTGGGACAGCCCCGAGGCCTATTTCGCCCAGGCGGCGAGGATGTGGGACGGACTGGACAAGCCGGATCTGGAGGCCATCCCGGCCCAGCGCCTGACCGCCGGCGCGATCCGCGACGCCTTTGTCGCCGCCAATCCCGGCTTCCCGCGCGAGGGGGTGTTCATCGCCACCACCGACGGCTGGTTCCGCGAGGCGCGGCTCTGCTACTCCAAGGATTATCGGCCGATGCGCTGCCCGCGCGGCCTGGGCGCGCCGGATCGCGAGCGGCTGAAGCTGGCCCCCAGAGGCGTCCAGACCGACGTCCGGCAAGGCGCGCAAACGGGCGGTTAACCAAAGCAGGGTCAGGCTGCGGCTTGCTGTTTCGCCCGAGGCCGTCATGTCGACCATGCTGACCCAGTCCCGCCGTCGTTCCAGCGACCATTTCCAGCCCGAGGACATGGAGCCGCAGGAGCAGCGCCGCCTGCGCGGCCTGCTGGAGCAGATCGACTACGCCGCCTATGTCGCCAACCGCGAACTGATCGGCCACGCCCTGGCCCAGGTCGACGTCGCCGCCTTTCAGAAACTGGCGGTGCTGACGGCCCAGGCGCGGGCGCGCTGGGGCGCCGAGGCCATCCGCCTGGCCGAATCCGTCGCGCCGGCCACCCCCGATCAGGTCGCCCGCCTGACCGCCGCCCGCACCGCCTATGACGAACTGAGCGAGGCCTTCGACGCCCTGCGCCGCATGGTGGAACGCGGTTACTTGCCCTTGCGCCAAGCGTGACCGTTCCCCTTATCGAGGGGCATGAAACACCTGATCCCGTTACTGGCGGCGGCGCTGCTTCTTTCCGGCTGCGGTCCTGAGGGTCGCGCTGACAATCCGTCGGCGGCCCGAGCCGATAATCCGGCGCTGAACGCCATGTTCAACGCCGATCAAAAAGCGCGTCAGGACAACCATCTCGACCTATTGGAAAGCATGGCCGACGCCGAACGGCTGGCCGAGGCCAAGGCGATGCTGGACCGTGGCGAGATCCGATCCGGCGTCGACTACTTTCGAGCGGCTTTTATTTTCCACCACAGCCGTGAGGCGGACGACATCCTGAAGGCCCATGTGCTGGCGACCGCCGCCCTGGCGCAAGGTCATCAAGACGCCGCCTGGATCGCGGCGGCGAGTCTGGACCGCTATCTGCAGGCGACGGAACGGCCGCAGATTTACGGGACGCAGTTTGTCCAGACCGGCGCGGAAACGACGCGCGGCGCCTTCGACCCCGACTTCATGCCCGACAGTCTGCGCCGCGACACTCGCGTGCCGCCGCTAGCCGAACAGCAACCGTCACCTCAGACCCGCTAGATCAGTCCAGTCGCTGGGGCCGGGTGACGATCGGTGCGTTGGGGTCGGTCTGGGCCGGGCGGGCCTGGGTCGGCGGCGGGCCATCGGCCTGGACCGGGACATCGGGCTGAGACGCAGCGGGGGGCTGAGACGCGGCGGGAGGCGTGACCACCACCACCGGCGCGGGCGTCGCGACGGCCGGGGCCTGAGCGGCGGGGGCCTGGGTCGCGGGAGTCGGAGTCGCGGAGCTCGGGGCCAGAACCGGAGAGATCG
>DGIZ01000195.1 GCA_002386585.1 Brevundimonas sp. UBA4609
TCGTCAAGGGATGGCCCGCGCGCACCCGTCCGACCACGATCCAGGCCTCGTCGGAGCCGGGGCACAGGGCGCGCGACAGGGCGCGGCCGTCGCCGTCGGCCGTGATGCTGTAGACGCCGCCGTCCGCCGCTCCCTGCGGCAGGGCGCGGCGCACCTGATCGGGACCGCCCCGCTCGAACCGGGCCGAGCCGCGCGAGGTCGAGGAGAAGAGGTTCTTCACCGAGGTCGCGCCGAACCAGCCGCGCTCCACCTCCAGCGTCACCCCGCGCGTCAGGGCCTGGGTGGCGCGATCGCTGGCGTCGAAGGACAGGAAGCGCGTGTCCGCCAGGGCGGGCGTGGCCGCGCTGGAGGCTGTGAAGGCGATCAGGAGCAGAAACAGTTCAGGACGTGACATTGGCGGCCTTTTCTTCGACGCCCCCCGACGCGACGCCCGACTCCTAAAGCCAACCGCGCGCCAGATGAAGCCTTCAATGCGATCCGGCGGACGGCGTGGCGCCCGCACCCTCCGGGCCTGTGTCTGGCGGGGCGGACGCCGATCCGGCATGATGTTCGCCCGGACGCCGGCGGCGCATCCGGCGTCTGCTCCCCCTCCTTCATGATCCGAGAGCCGTGTTCAAAGACCCCTTCGACATCGACAACTACGCCCAGGACCCGGACCACTATCTCGCCGTGCCCTTCGTTCCGACCGAGGAGGACACCGTAGCGGCCATGCTGGCCCTGGCGGGCGTCGGACCGAAGGATCGGCTCTATGATCTGGGCTGCGGCGACGGCCGCATCGTCATCGCCGCCGCGCGCGACCGCGACGCCCACGGCATCGGCGTCGACATCGACCCCATGCGGATCGCCGACGCCATGGAGTACGCCGGCTGGGCCGGAGTCGAACACATGGTCGACTTCATCGAGGAAGACCTGTTCAGCGTCGATGTCCGCGAGGCCACTGTGGTCAGCCTCTATCTGCTGCAATCGATCAACGTCGAACTGCGCCCGCGTCTGCTCAGCCAGCTGAAGCCCGGCGCCCGCATCGTCTCCCACGCCTTCGACATGGGCGACTGGCCGGCGGATGAAAAGATCAGGGTCGCCGACGGCTACATCTACAAATGGACGGTTCCGGCTCCTGTCGCCGGGCGCTGGGACTGGACCCGCGCCGACGGAAGGACCTGCCGGCTTGAGCTGGAGCAGACCTATCAGCAGGTCACGGGCCGGGCCTGGCTGGGCGAGATCGAGGCCCGTCTCGTCGCGGCCGAACTGACCGGCGAAAGGCTGGAGATTGAGCTTCAGGCCGACGACGCGACGCCGGTGCAGCGCTTCATCCTGACCTTCGCCGACGGCGCGTTGAAGTCCGTCATCGAGGCCTGAACCTCCCCCGCCCGCTCATCCTGGCGTCCGCCGGGATGAGCGGAAATCGGCCGCAGCGCCAAAAGCAAAGGGCGCGGCTTCTCTCGAAACCGCGCCCTTCATGTTTCAGGCCGTGAGGCTCAGGCGTCCTAGTCCAGGGTGCGCTTGATCTCTTCGACGGTGAAGCACTCGATGTAGTCGCCTTCCTTGATGTCCTGGAAGCCGGCGAACTGCATGCCGCATTCCTGACCCGAAGGCACTTCGTTGACCTCGTCCTTGAAGCGCTTGAGCGTGTTGAGCACGCCCAGCTCCAGCACCACCACGTCGTCGCGGATGATGCGGACGCGCGCGCCCTTGCGGACCACGCCCTCGGTGACGCGGCAGCCCGCGACCCGGCCGACCTTGGTGATGTCGAAGGTCTGCAGCACCTTGGCGTTGCCCAGGAAGGTTTCGCGCTGGAGCGGCGCCAGCATGCCAGAAAGCACGCCCTTAATGTCGTCCAGCAGGTCGTAGATGATCGAGTAGTAGCGGATCTCGACGCCTTCACGCTCGGCCAGTTCGCGCGCCTGCTTCGACGCACGGACGTTGAAGCCCAGGATCGGCGCCCCGGCCGACTTGGCCAGGTTGACGTCGCTCTCGGTGATGCCGCCGGCGCCGTGCATGACCACGCGGGCCCGCACTTCGTCGTTGCCCATCTTCTCCAGCGAGGTGGTGATGGCCTCGGCCGTACCCTGCACGTCCGACTTGATGAGGACCGGCAGCTCGCTGATCTTCTTCGACCCGAGCTTGGCCATCATGTCGGCCAGCGACAGGCTGCCGCCGGAGACCTGACCCTTTTCACGCTTCACGCGCTGACGGTATTCGGTCAGTTCGCGGGCGCGGGCCTCGCTCTCCACCACGGCGAAGACGTCGCCCGGCGTCGGAGCTTCCGACAGGCCCAGGATCTCGACCGGCACCGAAGGACCGGCTTCGCTCAGCTGGGCGTTGCGCTCGTCCAGCAGGGCGCGCGCCTTGCCCCAGGCGGAGCCGGCCACGACGATGTCGCCGCGCTTCAGCGTGCCGCGCTTGACCAGGACGGTCGCGACCGGGCCGCGGCCCTTGTCCAGCTGGGCCTCGATGACCACGCCCTCGGCCGAGCGATCGGCGTTGGCGCGCAGGTCCATGACTTCCGCCTGCAGCAGGATGGCGTCGGTCAGGCCGGTCAGGTTGATCTTCTCCTTGGCCGACAGCTCGATGATCTGCGTGTCGCCGCCCAGGGATTCCGCGATCACCTCATACTGCAGCAGTTCGTTGACGACCTTCTGCGGGTTGGCGTCGGGCTTATCGACCTTGTTGACCGCCACGATGATCGGCGAACCGGCCGCCTTGGCGTGCTGGATGGCCTCGACCGTCTGCGGCATGACGCCGTCGTCGGCCGCCACCACCAGGACGACGATGTCGGTGACGTTGGCGCCGCGCGCCCGCATCGCCGAGAAGGCCGCGTGGCCCGGCGTGTCCAGGAAGGTGATGCGCTGACCGTCGGCCAGGCGCACCTGGTAGGCGCCGATGTGCTGGGTGATGCCGCCGGCTTCGCCCGCCGCCACGTCCGTGGTGCGCAGGGCGTCCAGCAGCGAGGTCTTGCCGTGGTCGACGTGGCCCATGATGGCCACGACCGGGGCGCGCAGCTCGCCGGAATCGGCGTCGTCGGCCTCGGCGATGAAGCCTTCCTCGACGTCGGATTCGGACACGCGCTTGACCGCCATGCCGTATTCCTCGGCCACCAGTTCGGCGGTGTCGGAATCGATCACGTCGTTGATCTTCATCATCAGGCCCTGACGCATCAGGAACTTGATGATGTCGACGCCGCGCACGGCCATGCGGTTGGCCAGTTCGCCGACGGTGATGGTGTCGGGAATGACCACTTCACGCGGACGGTTGGGCGTTTCGGTCGAGCCGCCGCGGCGCTTTTCCTTCTCGCGTTCGCGAGCGCGGCGCACCGAGGCCAGCGAGCGCATGCGCTCGACGGCGTCCTCGTCGCCTCCCGCCACCGAGTGGATGGTCAGGCGGCCTTCGCGGCGCTTGGGCTCGCCGCGCGTGCGGCTGACGGCCTTGCCCGGCGCATTGTCGGCGAAACGCTTGTCGCGGTCGTCCTCGCGGCCGCCCGGACGGGCGAAGCCGCCGCCGGCG
>DGIZ01000092.1:0-256 GCA_002386585.1 Brevundimonas sp. UBA4609
CCGCCGCGCTCGCACGCGCGAGGGGCGGCTGCAGGTCGAGCTGGCGCGGCTGGAATACGAACGCTCGCGCCTGGTCCGCACCTGGACCCACCTGGAGCGCCAGCGCGGCGGCACCGGCGGCACGGGCGGCCCCGGCGAGACCCAGATCGAACTGGACCGGCGCATGATCGCCGACCGCATCGTGCGGCTGAAGGCCGAGCTGGAAGAGGTGCGCCGCACGCGCGGCCTGCACCGCAAGGCGCGTCGGCAGGTCCCG
>DGIZ01000092.1:515-32063 GCA_002386585.1 Brevundimonas sp. UBA4609
CCAATGCGGGCAAGTCGACGCTGTTCAATCGGCTGACCGGGTCCGAGGTGCTGGCCAAGGATCTGCTGTTCGCCACGCTGGACACGACCCAACGCACCATTCGTCTGCCCCAGGGGCGGCCGGCCATCATCGCCGACACCGTGGGCTTCGTCTCCGACCTGCCGCACGAACTGGTGGAGAGCTTCCGCGCCACCCTGGAGGAAGTCGGCGAGGCGGACCTGATCCTGCAGGTGCGCGACATCGCCTCGCCCGACAGCGCGGCCCAGGCCAAGGATGTCGAGGCGGTGCTGGAGCAGATTCCAACGCCCGAGGGCAAGACCCGCCGCATCCTCGAAGTCTGGAACAAGATCGACCTCCTGGAGCCGGAAACCCGCGAATCCATCGTCGGTCAGGCCGAGCGTCTGGCGCGCGACGGTCAGGCTGTGGCCGTGTCCGCGTGGACGGGCGAGGGGATCGAGACCCTGCGCGAGACCATCGCCGGTCTGATCGACGACGATCCGGAGACTCATCTGACGGTCGAGCCGCATCGCGGCGACCTGCTGGCGTGGCTGTACGCCAACGGCCGTGTGACGGGGCGCGAGACGGATGACGACGGTCGGGTCCATCTGACGGTCCGACTGCACCCCGCCGCGCTGGGGCGACTTGAACGGCTGTATCCGGACGTGATCGACTGATCCCGTCATGCACCTGATCGAGACCATCCTCTTCCTGTTGCTGGCCGTGGTGCTGTCAGGGTGGTTGGCTCGGATCACGCGCATCGCCCTGCCGCTGGTGCAGATCGCGCTTGGCGCGGGGGTGGTGTTGATCACCGGCGAGTCGGTCGATCTGAAGCCGGATATCTTCTTCCTGCTGTTCCTGCCGCCCCTGCTGTTCGTGGACGGCTGGCGCATCCCCAAGGAGGCGCTGTTCCGGGACCGGGTGGTGATCCTGGAGCTGGCGCTGGGACTGGTGGTCTTCACCGTCCTGGGGCTGGGTTTCCTGATCCATTGGCTGATCCCGGCCATGCCGCTGGCCGTGGCCTTCGCCCTGGCGGCCATCCTGTCGCCGACCGACCCGATCGCAGTCCAGGCCATTGCCGGGCGGGCGCCGATCCCGAAGCGGCTGATGCACATCCTGGAAGGCGAGTCGCTGCTGAACGACGCCAGCGGCCTGACCTGCATGCGGATCGCCGTGCTGGCGGCGACGACCGGCGCCTTTTCTCTGAGCAGCGCTTTTGGAACCTTCGCCTGGCTGGCCTTGGCCGGCGTGGCCGTCGGCATCGTCGTGACCCTCGCCATCGGCCTGGTGAAGGCCTTCATCAGCCGCCGCTGGGGCGAGGACGTCGGCGGGCAGATTCTTATCAGTCTGCTGATGCCCTTCGCGGCCTACCTAGCGGCGGAAGCCATCCACGCCTCGGGCATTCTGGCGGCGGTGGCGGCGGGCGTGACGATGAGTTTCACCGAGCGTCAGGGCTCGGCCCTGGCTGCGACCCGCATTCGGCGCGCCGTGGTGTGGGACACGGTGCAGTTCGTCGCCAACGGCCTGATCTTCGTCATCCTGGGCGAGCAGATGCCGTCCATCATGGCGCGTGCGGCCGAGGTGATCCGCTCCACCGATCATGACGAGATCTGGTGGCTGGCCGTCTATGTCTTCGCCATCGTCGCGGCCCTGGCGGCCTTGCGCTTCGTCTGGGTGTGGACGTCGCTGAAGCTGACCCTGTTCCGTCGCAAGGGCCGCAGCGCCCCGCCCAAGGTCGGGCTGCGGTTGGTGGCCGTCATGTCGCTGGCGGGTGTGCGCGGGGCGATCACCCTGGCGGGCATTCTGACGCTGCCCTTCTACCTGAGCGACGGCTCGCCCATGCCGGCGCGGAACTTGGCCATCTTCCTGGCGGCGGGAGTGATCATCGTCTCCCTGGTGCTGGCCACGATCGCCCTGCCTCGTCTTTTGAGGGGCGTGCAGCTTCCGCCGGAGGATGACCATCAGGCCGAGGAGAACCGATCCCGCGTAGCCGCCGCCTGGGCCGCGATCCGAGCCATCGAGGACGCTCAGCACGCGATGGCCGAGGGCAAGGTCGATCCCGACTTCTATGCCGAAACCGCCACGCGGGTGATGGAGGTCTATCGCCACCGCATCGACATGCGCGCCAGCATGGAGGAGGACGCCGTGGTCCAGGCGCGCCGCGCCGATGACATCGAGCGCCGCCTGCGCCTGACCGGCCTTGCGGCGGAGCGTGAGGAACTGGTGCGCCTCGGCCGCCAGCGACTGATCGACGAAGAGACGGCGCGCAAGCTGATCCGCGAGATCGACCTGCAGGAATTGCGCTACGTCTAGGCCGTCTCGGCGATCCAGCCTGCCAGGTCGGCGTAGCTGTCGAACACCTGGTGCGCGCCGGCCTGTTTCAGACGTTGGGAGTGATCGCCGCGGACATGGCCGCCCGCGCACAGGCCGACGATTGTCATGCCCGCCGCCACACCCGCCAGCACGCCGGTCGGACTGTCCTCGATTACCAGGGTGCGCTCCGGCGCGGCCTTCATCACCTCGGCGGCGTAGAGGAACAGATCGGGATGCGGCTTGCCCCGGCTGACATGAACGGCGGCGCTGAAGATCGGGCCGCCGAAGACGTCATGAGCCCCGAAATGGCGCAGACCCAGCTCGATCCAGTCGGGCGGACTGGAGGAGGCGATGCAACGCGGCTCCTCCAGTTCCGCCAGGAAGGCGTCGAACCCCGCGACGAACGTCAGGTCGCGCCGGGCGCGATAGTGACAGCGCCGCGTCCATTCGCCTTGCAGGCCAGGCGGGCAAGGAGCGCCCAGTCGTTCCGAAATAAGCGCCTCGCAGTCCAGCCAGCGCTTGCCCAGATAGGTCGCCAGGGCGTCGTCCAGCGTGGTCGGCAAGCCGATTTCGCTGAGCAGTTCGGCCATGATCGCATTGTTCAGCAGTTCGCTGTCGGCGATGACCCCGTCGTAGTCGAAGATGATGAGGTCGAACGGGCTTCGGCTCACGCCCGCTCGGCGGCCTTGGCGGCCTCCCACAGGGTGTCCATCTCGGACAGGTCGGACTGCTCCGGCGTGCGGCCGTCTTTCTTCAGTTCGGCCTCGATGAACTCGAAACGGCGAACGAATTTGGCGTTGGCGGCGCGCAGGGCGTCTTCCGGCTCGACTTCCAGCTTGCGGGCCAGATTGGCGACGACGAACAGCAGGTCGCCCAGCTCCTCGCGGGCCTTCTCCTTGTCGCCTGCGGCGATCTCGACGCGCAGTTCCTGAACCTCTTCGGCCAGTTTGTCGAAGACTTCGTCGGTGGAGGGCCAGTCGAATCCGACACGCCCCGCGCGCTTGGTCAGTTTGGCGGCGCGGGTGAGGGCCGGCAGGCCGACCGGCACGTCGTCCAGCACGCCGTGCTGTTCCTTGGCCTTGCGCTCGGCGGCCTTGATGTCTTCCCAGCGGTCCTTCTGGGCCGGGCCGGTGGCCTTGGCGGCTTCGTCGCCGAAGACGTGCGGATGGCGGCGGATCAGCTTGTCGGCCATGGCCTCGGCCACGTCCTCCAGCCGGAAATGCCCGGCTTCCTCAGCCATGCGCGAGTGGAAGACGACCTGGAACAGCAGGTCGCCCAGTTCCACCCTCAGTTCGTCCATGTCGCCGCGCTCGATGGCGTCGGCGACCTCATAGGCTTCCTCGATCGTATAGGGTGCGACCGTCTGGAAGGTCTGCTCCACGTCCCAGGGACAGCCGCCGTTCGGATCGCGCAGGCGAACCATGATGTCCTTCAGGCGGTCGACAGGGTGGGTCATTCAGGCGTGTCCGGCGTCTCTTTGCGCCAGGGCGGCGCGGATTTCATCGTGCCTGCGTGCGGTCAGGGGATAGCCCTTCAGCACCCAGGCCGTGGCCGCCAATAGCAGGCCCGGCACGGCGATGAACAGGATCTGCAGGATCAGCAGCGAGAAGTCGCTATTCCCCTCCGGCCCCGGCAGCGCCTTGAACCCCACCAGCGGCAGGATGGCGTAAGGCAGCAGGGCGAAGACGTGACCCATCTTGGTCGTGGCCGACAGGATGGAGAACATCAGCCCGGTGCGGTCCACGCCCGTCTCCAGCCGCACCTCGTCGCCCGCGTCCGCCATCATGGCGCGCAGCAGGAACAGGCCGGCCGCATAGGGCAGACCGGCGATGAACATCGCGACCGCCGTCAGGGCAAAGTTCCCGCCGGGGACCAGGGTGGCGCCGACGTAGAAGACGGCGAAGATCAGGCTGGCGACCGCCAGGGCGCGATCCTTGCCGATCCGGGTCGCCAACCACGCCCAGATGGGCGCGCCCACCAAACCGGCCATGAAGTAGATCAGCATGAACAGCGACGCCTGGGTGTGGTCGTAGCCCTTGATCTGGCCGAAGAAGAAGAACAGCAGCGACCCCGTAATGCCCGGCGCGATGCCCAGCAGCAGGTCCGCGATCAGCAGCTTGCGCACCGTCTTCATCCTGAACAGGGCCAGATAGGCGCGCGGTCCGCCGTGCGGCGCGGCGCCCGCATTGACGGGCTCGGGCACGGCGACCATGGCCAGGCCGATGGTGAGGGGCAGGGCGATGATGATGGCCCAGCCCATGATGCGCACCCCGTCGACGTAGTTCCCCAGGCCCGTCTTCACCACGATGGTCGGCAGGATCAGGATCAGGATCACGCCGATGATGTTGAACACCTGCCACCAGCCGTAGACTCGGCTGCGCTGGTCATACTGCGGCGCCAGAACAGCGGCCCAGCCCAACTGCCCCAGCGTGCCCATCGAGAAGCCGAGGTAGAGCACCAGTAGCCAGGCGAACAGATAGATCGGCCCCGCGCCCGGCTGGACCGTCACGAACATCATCAGCGCCGCCAGCATCAGGATCGGCGTGGCTACCGCCATCCACGGGCGATAGCGGCCCAGGCGCGTGCGGGTCCTGTCCATTCCCCAGCCGATGAAGGGATCGAACAGGATGTCGATCAGCCGCACCGCCATGAAGACGGCGGCCACCATGCCCATCTCTATGCCGACGTGGGTGGCGTAGAATTCCGGCAGAGTGACCGGCAGGGCCACGCCGAAGGCCGCCAACGGCAGGCATGGGCCTGAGAAGGCGGCCAGGATGGCGTTGGACCGGCGCGGCGCGTCGGGCGCGGCGATGGCGGACGAAGGCGCGGCGGTTGCGGTCATGCGGTCACGGCCCGATCGCGGCGCGAGTCGGCCGCAACCGTCACCATGCAGGTTTTCGACGCAGGCGCGAAGACCACGGAGGGCTTGCGGCGACTCTCAACCTGAGGCCTGCTGGGGGTCATGTGGAAAGCGTCCGCCTTCGTTATCGCCGCCTTGATCGCCGCCTTCGCCGGACAGGCTCACGCCGAGGCCCCGGAACCTGCGCCGACCGCCCAGATCTGCGACCGGGCGTCCGGCGCCTGGGACGATACGGCCGAGGCGAACGCCATCTCCCTTTATGCGCTGGAGTGGGTTCCGTTCGGACCCTCCGAGTTGGGCTGGGAAGCCTATGTCCCGTTGATCCAACAGGAGGTCGGTTCGCCCTGCGATCCGACATCGGCGGGCTTCGCCGAAGCCCTGGCCGCGTTCCAGGCGCGCTATGGGGTCACGGCCAGCGGCCGGTTCGACCAGGCGACCTTTCAGGTGTTGCGGGGCCTGTGGCAGGAGCGGCGACCCTTCGTCATGGCGCGGGTGAGGGGAGAATGCCCGGATCCGCCTCCCGTCGCCGACCTGGCCTATCTGACGACAGGAGAGGAACACGCCGAACGCCTGACGCGTCTGCTGCGTCGCGACGTGCTGGACGCTTATCGCGCCATGGCGACGGCGGCCCGCGCCGAAGTTCCGGAGATCGCCGCCGAACCGGAACTGCTGCGCATCTTTTCCTCTTTCCGCGATCCGGAGGCCGACGCGGCGCGATGCGCGCGCGACGGCAACTGCGACGGCTTGAGACGCGCCGTCTGCTCGCCGCACCGGACCGGCACGGCCGTCGACCTCTATGTCGGCCACCTGCAGGGCATGGGCGTCGATTCCACCGACGTTCACAGTCGCCGCTACATGAGCCAGACGCCGACCTATCGTTGGCTGGTCAAGAACGCCGGGCGGTTCGGCTTCGTCCCCTACGTCTATGAGCCCTGGCATTGGGAGTGGGTCGGTCGATGATCCGACCGCTTGCACATGGCGAGGCGGCGCTGGCGCGCGAAGTGTTCGGGCGTGACTTGCGGCTGGACGATATCCGCTTCCTGGGCTCGCCCTGGCCGTTCAACCGGGCCTTCGTGCCGGGGCGCTGGTTCGGCCGCGACTGGATCGTCTGGCCCAGGGCGACCTTGGCGCCGGATTTGTCGCAGGCGTCGCTGCGAACTCAGGCGGTCTTCATTCACGAACTGGTCCATGTCTGGCAGGCCCAGAACGGCGTCAACCTGCTGACCGGAAAGCTGAAAGCGGGCGACGGGCCGGGCGCCTACGCCTATCCTGTCGATGAGCGCTGCGAATGGATCGGCCTGAACATCGAGCAGCAGGCCATGGTGGTCGAACATCGCTTCCTGCTGTCGCGGGGCGCGCGGGTTCCGGGCGAAAGCGCCTTTTACGATCGCGTTTGTCCGATCGGCGATCGTTGAGAAAATTGACAAGAAGGCCTTGCGGCGCCGCAACATGACGTTAAATCAGGCACTGATGCTGTTGCTGTATGCATCGTTTCAGTTTTGCCGGAGCGGCCATGCCCAAGATTCTCGTCCTCTACCACTCGACCTACGGCCACATCGAACAGATGGCCGAAGCCGTCGCCGAAGGCGCGCGGCAGGTCGAAGGCGCCGTCGTGGACATCAAGCGCGTCCCCGAAACCGTGCCGGAAGAGCTGGCGCGCAGTTCAGGCTACAAGATGGATCAAGCCGCGCCGATCGCCACGGTGACGGAACTGGCCGACTATGACGCCATCATCCTGGGCGCCGGCACCCGCTTTGGCACCGCAGCCTCGCAGATGCGCGCCTTCCTGGACCAGACGGGCGGCATGTGGGCGCAGGGCAAGCTGGTCGGCAAGGTCGGCAGCGCCTTCAGCGCCTCGGCCACCCAGCACGGCGGCCAGGAGACGACCTTCCTCGGCCTGCATCATTATTTCATGCACCAGGGAATGGTTGTCGTCGGCCTGCCGTACGCCTTCGCCGGCCAGATGAACATGGACGAGATCACCGGCGGCACCCCATACGGGGCCACGACCCTGACCAAGGGGGACGGCTCGCGCATGCCGAGCCAGAATGAACTGGACGGCGCCCGCTTCCAGGGCAAGCATGTCGCGGAAATCGCCAGGAAGCTGCACGGTTAAGATCATGCGCCAGCCCGCACTCTTCTTTGGTCACGGCTCCCCCATGAATGCGCTGGGCGGTCCCTTCGCGGACACCTGGCGCGCGTTGGGGCAGGAGATCGGCAAGCCGAAAGGCGTCGTCATGGTCTCGGCTCACTGGGAGACGCGCGGGCTGGGCGTGACGGCGCAGGAGTTGCCGGAAACCATCCATGATTTCGGAGGCTTCCCGGCCGAACTTCACGCCATGCAGTATCCCGCGCCCGGCTCGCCCTCGCTGGCGAACCGGGTGGCGGAACTGACAGACGCAGTGCAGACGACGCAGTGGGGACTGGATCACGGGACCTGGTCCGTCCTGGCCCATGTCTGGCCGGACGCCGACGTGCCCGTGGTGCAATTGTCGCTGGACCGCACCCTCGACGCCCGCGCCCATTATGAACTGGCCCAGCGCCTGCGCCCCTTGCGGGACGAAGGCGTCATCGTCGCCGGTTCGGGCGATTTCGTGCACAATCTGCGGACGTGGAAGCGGGCGGGCGGCGAGCCCTATGACTGGGCCGTCGATTTCAATGAGGCGGTCAAGCGCGCCTTCATGGCGGGCGACCATGACGCCCTGATCGACTGGGTCCGCCTAGCCGAACAGGCGCAGCTCAGCGTTCCGACGGACGAACACTATCTGCCGTTGCTTTATGTCGCCGCGCAGCAGGCGTCGGGCGAGTCCGTCCGCTTCTTCAATGATGTGATCGAAGGCGGATCGATCTCGATGACGGGCGTCCGGATCGGCTGACCGGACGCCGCGTTTCGTTTCTTAGCGTCGGCCGCCGCGCAGGGCGTTGTCTAGTGACCACGGCCCAGGTCCAGCGAAGACCAGGTACAGGAAGACGAAGCAGTAGAGCGCCGCCAGCTCTCCGCCGTTGTTGATGGGGTAGGGACTCTGCGGCGCGTGAACCATCCAATAGGCCACGGCGGTGAAGCCTGACAGGATGAAAGCCGTCGGGCGGCTGAACAGGCCTAGGGCCAACAGGACGCCGCCGACCAGTTCAATGAGACCGGACCAACCCGCCAGAGTCGACAGATCGACTCCGCCGCCGCGACCGCCCGGCGGAAAACCCAGGATCTTCTGCGCGCCGTGCTGAAGCAAAAGCAGGCCGGAGACAATTCTCAGAAGGCTGAGAAAATGCGGCTCCCAGCCGGCCAGGGATGTCGAACGTCGGGCCATGAAACCTCCTCGGCCGTTGCGCCCCGCGAGCGGGACCGGACGGCCGAGGTTATGACACTGGCGTCGAACGGCAAGCGCCTTGTCAGGCGCTCTTCAATTCGTCCTCGACCTTCTTCTGGATGGTCACATAGTCGGTCTTGCCGGTGCCCAGGACCGGAATGCTTTCAACCTTGATGATCTTCTTCGGCACCGCCAGTTCGGGCGCTCCGTTGTCACGCGCCCATTCGGTCAGGCGTGAGCTCTCGGCCTCCGCGACGTCGGTGACCAGCACCAGGCGCTCGCCCTTCTTGCTGTCAGGCACGGCGACGACGGCGTGGTGGCCGGTCGGCCAGACGGCGCCGGCCATGCCTTCGACCGCCGTCAGGGACACCATCTCACCGCCGATCTTGGCGAAGCGCTTCACCCGGCCCAGGATGATGATGTAGCCCTCGGCGTCGATATCGACGATGTCGCCCGTGTCGTGCCAGCCGTCCGCCAGGGGCTCCAGATTGTCCGGGTCGTTCGGAGAGATGTAGCCTTCCATCACGTTCGGTCCGCGCAGATACAGGCGCCCCCCGACCTCGATGCCTTCAACCGGTTCGATGCGGTACTCCATGCCCGGCAGTATCTGGCCCACCGTGCCCGGCCGGTTGCGGTCGGGATGGTTCACGGCGACAACCGGCGCCGCCTCGGTGGCGCCATAGCCTTCCAGCAGGGTCAGGCCGCCGAACTTGGCGTCGAAGGCGGCGCGGGTTTCCTCGCGCACCTTCTCGGCTCCGGCGACCGCGAACTTCAGGGTGGCGAAGTCGCCGGGCTCGGCCACGCGGGCGTACTGGTTCAGGAAGGTGTCGGTCGCGAAGAGGATCGACGCCTTCACCTGGGGCAGAAGATCGGTGATCTGCTTGGCGTGCAGCGGCGAGGGGTATTCAAACGCCTTCAGCCCCTGCAGCAGCGGCAGGATGACCCCGCCCGTCAGGCCGAAGCAGTGGAAGGTCGGCAGCGGATTGAACATCACCCAGTCGGGGTCTAGGTCGATGTGGGCCGCCACCTGGCGCGCATTGGCGACCAGGTTCTTCTGGCTCAGCACCACGCCCTTGGGCGCGCCGAAGCTGCCCGAGGTGAACAGGACCACGCCCGCCGAATCCGGGGCGGTCTTCACGCGAAACCGCTTGGGCGCCATGCCGGCGCTGAGGCCGTACAGCTTGTCGGCCAGGCCGATGGTCTTGCGGATATCATCCAGCCAGACGATCTCGGAAACTTCGCCCAGGGCTTCCATCAGGTCGTCCAGCTTGGCCTGGGTGACGAAACGCTTGGCCGACAGGATCTTCTTCACGCCCGCCGTCTTCAGCGCGGCCTTCAGATTCGCTTCGCCCGAGGTGAAGTTCAGCATGACCGGCACGCGTCCGAAGGCGTGCAGGGCGAAGAAGGTCACCACCACGCCTGCGCTGGACGGCAGCAGCACGCCGACGCGCTCGCCGGGCTGGGTCAGTCTGGCGATCTTGCGGCCCAGCACGAAGGCGGCGCGGATCAAGCCGGTATAGGTCAGGGGGTGGCGATCCTGGTCCTCCAGAATCTCCTTGTCGCCGTAGCGGGCGCGCGCATCGATCAGCGCGTCGAACAGGGTCTCTTCATAGACCTTGGGGTCCAGGGCTGCCCGCAGCAAGCACGTCCTCCTTCGGAGAGCTCTGACGCGGCCCTCTCGGTTACAAGAGGCCGGAACCTAGTGACGGAAGGTCGCCTTGAAAAGATGCGTAACGTCGCGTGAGGCCGTTCCGATGTCGGACTGAAACCGACTGTGCCTTGCCTTTGCACATCGGAAGGCCGACATACCGCCTTCAGAAACAGGAGCCAGACCGCCGGCGATGGTCACGCTGATCGACACCCTGCAGAAGAAGCCGTCTGAGCTTCGTCACCCTGAAAAGCAGAACCGTCCGGAATCGGCGGTGCTGAAGAAGCCTGACTGGCTGCGCGTCAAGGCGCCCGGGTCGGGCCAGTACAACGCCACCAAGGACATCGTGCGCTCCAAGGGGCTGCACACCGTCTGCGAAGAGGCCGCCTGCCCGAACATCGGCGAGTGCTGGAGCCAGAAGCACGCCACCCTGATGATCATGGGCGACACCTGCACGCGGGCCTGCGCCTTCTGCAACGTCAAGACCGGCCTGCCGCAGCCGCTGGACCCGGAGGAACCGGCCAAGGTCGGTCTGGCCGTGGCGCAGATGGAACTGAACCACGTCGTCATCACCTCGGTGGACCGCGACGACGTGTCGGACGGCGGCGCCGCCCACTTCGCGGAAGTGGTGCGCCAGATTCGCATCCAGGCGCCGAACACCACCATCGAAATCCTGACGCCCGACTTCCTGCGCAAGGACGGCGCGGCCGAGGTCATGATCGACGCCACGCCCGACGTCTTCAATCATAACCTCGAGACGGTTCCGCGCCTGTATCTGAAGATTCGGCCCGGCGCCCGCTACTTCCACTCCCTGCGCCTGCTGCAGATGGTCAAGGAGCGCGACCCGAACCAGTTCACCAAGTCCGGCATCATGGTCGGTCTGGGCGAGGCGAAGGAAGAGGTCATGCAGGTGATGGACGACATGCGTTCCGCCGGCGTCGACTTCATCACCATCGGCCAGTATCTGCAGCCGACGCGCAAGCACGCCGCCATCGACCGCTTCGTCACGCCCGAAGAGTTCAAGGCCTATGAGGCGATCGCGCGGGCCAAGGGCTTCCTGATGGTGTCGTCCTCGCCGCTGACGCGCTCGTCGCATCACGCAGGCGACGACTTCGCTCGGCTGCGGGCGGCGCGCGAGGCCCAGTTGTCGTCCCGGAACGGCCGCTGATCCTTTGGCCGTCCATCGCCTAACGCGCATCCTGCCCTATGCGCCCGAGCAACTCGCCGCCATGGTGGCGGACGTGCGCGCCTATCCCGACTTCGTGCCGTGGATCACCGCCATGCGCGTCTGGAACGTGCGGGATGAGGCGCCGGGCGTGCATCTGCTGGACGCCGAGGCCGGGGTCGGATTCGCCTTCCTGACCGAGAAGTTCTCGACCTGGGTGCGTCATGACGTGCACGCGCCCAAGGTCGAGGTTGGCCTGATCCGCGGCCCGTTCAAGCACCTGAAGAACCGCTGGGAGTTCCATCCGCACCCGCAGGGGACGCGACTGGAATTCTCCATCGACTTCGCCTTCAAGTCGCGCATGCTGGACATGATGCTTCAGGCGAACTTCGACCGGGCGGTCGACAAGCTGATCCAGTGTTTCGAGAGCCGGGCCAAGGCTCTCTACGGCAAGAGGTAGGACCATGGGCGCGCCTTTCGACTTCGATGCGACGGTCGTGGGCGCGGGAGCTGTGGGGCTGGCCTGCGGTCGAGCGCTGTCGCGGCGCGGCCTGACGGTGCTGGTGCTGGAAAAGGAGCCCCACATCGGCCAGGGCGTCTCCTCGCGCAATTCCGAGGTGATCCACGGCGGGCTCTATTATCCGACCGGCTCGTTGAAGGCGAAGTTCTGCGTAGAAGGGCGGCGCGCCCTTTATGATTTCCTGGAAAGCCGCAAGGTCGATCACTGGAAATGCGGCAAGCTGGTCGTGGCGACCGAGGAAGCCGAGGTGGGGCGCATCGAGGCCATCTTCCAGCAGGCAACCACCAACGGCGTCGAGCGGTTGGAGCATCTTACCGGCGCCCAGGCGCGGGCGCTTGAGCCGGAACTGAACGCCCACGCCGCCATCCTGTCGCCCGAAAGCGGCGTGTTCGACAGTCACGGCTTTATGCTGGCCCTGCAGGGCGAGATCGAGGACGCGGGCGGCGCGGTCGTGATCTCCGCGCCTTTCGAGGGGGCGGAAGGCCTGCCGGGCGGCGGCTTCTCTATTCGCGTGGGCGGGGAGGGGGCGATGACCGTGACCAGCCGTCTGCTGGTCACCGCGCCCGGTCTGTCGGCGCAGGCGGTTGCCGCGCGGGTCGAAGGCTATCCCGCCGCCGATATTCCGATGCGCCATCTGGGCAAGGGGATCTATTTCCGGCTGACGGGACCTGCGCCGTTCAACCGCCTGATCTATCCGCCGCCGATCCCCGGCGCGCTGGGCACCCACTACCGCAAGGATCTGGGCGGGCAGGGGGTGTTCGGCCCCGACCTGGCCTATGTCGAGAGCGAGGATTATTCCGTCGATCCGGCCAAGGCGGAAGGGTTCGCCCGCTATATCCGCCGCTTCTGGCCCGGCGTGACGGTCGAGCGCCTGACGCCCGACTACGCGGGCATCCGGCCCAAGCTGCATGGTCCTGGCGAGCCGCAGCCGGACTTTCAGCTTCATGGCCGAGAGCATCACGGCATCGACGGCCTGATGGCCCTGTTCGGCATCGAAAGCCCCGGCCTGACCAGTTCCCTGGCGATCGGCGAGGCGGCGGCCGAGGCGTTGGCGGGTTCGGCTTGAGCCTGACGATCAGTCGAACGCGGACAGCGGAATTGAGACGAGGCTGAACGGCAGGACGGGGTCTCCCGAGCCACGACGGTTCAACTGGCTGTTGGCGACGATGAGGCGGTCGCCGCGCACGGCGGCCGTGGCGGGCCAGGCCAGTTCGGCGAACGCCAGCCGCTTCGCCTCTGTCGCCGTGGTGAAATCGGACGACAGGTCCAGGGCCACGATCTCCTCGGACCACTGACGCACCACGAACAGCCTCTGACCGTGCAACGCCAGGCCGTCGCCGCCGTCCAGCGCCGAATCACCTGTGTCGATCGCCGTGATCTCGCGGGTGCTCGTATCGATTCGGAAAAGCTTGCCGGCCTTCATCTGCACGACGATCAGATAGCGTCCGTCCGGCGTGGCCGCGATTCCGTTCAGATTGGCGTCCTCGCCGTAGCGAATGGCCGTTCCCTCGAACGACAGCCAGGGCTGCAGCGCCTGATCGGCGATGGGATCGCGCGGCGCGCGCCATAGCACCGGTCGCACGGTGTCGGTGAAGTAGGCCGCATCGGTCGTCAGGGCCACGTCGTTGATCAACGCCGCGCCTTCGGGGGTGGTGAAGCGCGCCAGCCGTCGACCAGTGGCGATGTCGACGACATGCATCGAGCCTGTCCGCGCCCCGGCGACCCACAGGCGTCCTTCGCCATCGGCCTTGAGGCCCAGAGCCACTGAAACCGGCGTCGCGGGGCGGGCGTCGGCCATATCCAGCGGATCGCCGATCACGATGGTCGTCCTGTTTTCGGGATCAACGCTGACGACGACGCCGGTATTGGCGCTGGTGGTGTAGATCGCGCCGGTGGCTGGATCGACCGTCACGCCCTCGGGGTAGGCCGCCGCTTCGGGTAGAGCCAGAACCGCGATGCTCGACGTGGACTGTTCCCGAGCCTGAGCCGGGGTTCCGGCGAGGAGGCCGATGAAGGCGACAGACCCCGCCGTCGTCATCCAGAAATCGCGCCAAGAATCGCGCATGTCGTCCTCCCGTGATATTCAGCGCCGGAACTCTGCCGTAGGGATGGACAGGACGCCACCCTCGTCGAGGCGGCGGCGGGCTGAACCATTATCATTCCGTGACTTGAAATCCCTTGCGGCTTCATGCATAAGCCCGCCCTCGCGTGGCGGCTCTTATCGGGGGGCCGCCGCTGTTGTTTTCGCGTCTTCACCGGCGCACCGACTTAGAGATTGAGACGGACATGGCCGTTCCGAAGCGCAAAGTATCCCCCTCGCGTCGCAACATGCGTCGCGCTCACGACGCCCTGGGCGCCAACACCTATGTCGAAGACAAGGACACCGGCGAGCTGCGTCGTCCGCACCACATCGACCTGAAGACCGGCATGTACAAGGGCCGTCAGGTTCTGACCCAGCAGGAAGACTAAGGTCTCCTCTGGCGATCCGGCTCGGCCGGGCGCAAATTCAGCGGCGCGCGAGCCTCTCGCGCGCCGTTTTCGCATATGTTCGCCGTCGTCTCGCCTGTGGCGATTCAAGCGGGTCTGGTCTAAACCGGCCCGACCTTTCCCAACTCAGTCAGAGCGCAGAGATTCATGACCGATATCGTCGACATCGTCGCCCGCCAGATTCTCGACAGCCGGGGCAATCCGACGGTTGAAGTGGACGTGATCCTGGAAGACGGCAGCTTCGGCCGCGCCGCCGTGCCGTCGGGCGCTTCGACCGGCGCGCACGAGGCTGTCGAACTGCGCGACGGCGACAAGGACGTGTGGGGCGGCAAGGGCGTTGAGAAGGCGGTCGACGCCGTCAACGGCGAGATCTTCGACGCCTTGTCCGGCATGGACGCCGAGGACCAGCGCCGCATCGACGAAGCCCTGATCGAACTGGACGGCACAGAGAACAAGTCGCGCCTGGGCGCCAACGCCATGCTGGGCGTGTCGCTGGCCGTGGCCAAGGCCAGCGCCATCTCGGCCGGTCTGCCTCTGCACCGCTATATCGGCGGCGTCTCGGCCCGCATCCTGCCGACGCCGATGATGAACATCATCAACGGCGGCGCCCACGCCGACAACCCGATCGACATCCAGGAATTCATGATCATGCCGACGGGCGCCGAGAGCTTCTCGGAAGGCCTGCGCATGGGCGCCGAAATCTTCCACGCGCTGAAGAAGGCGCTGAAGGACGCCGGCCACAACACCAACGTCGGCGACGAGGGCGGATTCGCTCCGAACCTGGCCTCCGCCGACGAAGCCCTGACCTTCATCACCAAGGCGGGCCAGGCGGCCGGTTATCTGGCGGGCGAGGACTTCCACCTGGCTCTCGACGTGGCCTCGACCGAGTTCTTCAAGGACGGCAAGTATGAGCTGGCGGGCGAGGGCAAGTCCTTCGACGCCGAGGGCATGGTCAACTATCTGGCCGATCTGGTCGAACGCTTCCCGATCGTCTCGATCGAGGACGGCTGCGCCGAGGACGACTTCGACGGCTGGAAGCTGCTGACGGACCGTCTGGGCGACCGTGTCCAGCTAGTCGGCGACGATCTGTTCGTGACCAACCCGCGCCGTCTGGCCGCCGGCATCGGCGAGGGCCTGGCCAACTCCATCCTGATCAAGGTCAACCAGATCGGCACCCTGTCCGAGACGCTGGACGCCGTCGATATGGCCCACCGCGCCGGCTACACCGCCGTGATGTCGCACCGTTCGGGCGAGACCGAGGATTCGACCATCGCCGACCTGGCCGTGGCCACCAACTGCGGTCAGATCAAGACCGGCTCGCTGGCCCGTTCGGACCGGACGGCCAAGTACAACCAACTGCTGCGCATCGAAGAGATGCTGGGCGACCAGGCCGCCTATTTCGGCGACGGCATGCTGCTGAAATAAGCTGCATCACGAAGATGTGCTGGGCGCCGCCTTCGAACCTCGAGGGCGGCGTTCGCAATTACGGCCAAGCTACGGTTCGTTAGGCATTTTCGCTCACTGATAGGTCACCGTGTTTGTGCGCGCTCAGAAGGAGCGTCCGTTGTGCCCGAGCAGATGAAGCCCTACCTGCCGTCCGTCCTGCTGCTGTTGCTGATCGCCTATCTGGGCGTGCAAGCCCTGACGGGTGAACGCGGCCTGCTAAGTGGCGGTGAACGCGACGCTTTGCTGTCCCAGCGACAGTCCCAACTGACGCGCTTGACCGAGCAGCGCCAGGACCTGGAAGTCCGTGTCCGCTACCTGCGCACCGAGAGTCTCTCGAAGGATCTTCTGGAGGAGCGGGCGAGGGCGGTGATCGGCTTCGCCGACCCGCGCGACTATGTGGTTCGGCCGAACGGCCCCGCTGGCCACAACCGTGGCGCGACCCGCGCCTCCTGAACTATTGTTACAGCCTGGCTGGCTGCTTTGCGTTTCGGGAACGAAGGCTGCTAAAGCCCCTTTCTGTAACGATAAGAGTCCCTGAAACAGGGGTGTAAGCCGGGAGATGCCGGATGGCGAAAGCCGCCGCTCAGAAAAACTCGCCCAGCACGGGCGAAAAGATTCCGAACACGCCGCAGGCTTCCAAGGAAGACCTGCTGCGTTTCTACCGCGAGATGGTTCTCATCCGTCGCTTTGAAGAGCGCGCGGGCCAACTCTACGGCATGGGCCTGATCGGGGGCTTCTGCCACCTGTACATCGGTCAGGAAGCCGTGGCCGTCGGCGTTCAGGAGAGCGTCAAGCAGGGCTACGACAAGATCATCACGGGCTATCGCGACCACGGCCACATGCTGGCCGCGGGCATGGACCCGAAGGAAGTCATGGCCGAGCTGACGGGCCGCATCGGCGGGTCGTCCAAGGGCAAGGGCGGGTCGATGCACATGTTCGACGTGCCGACCGGCTTCTATGGCGGTCACGGCATCGTCGGCGCGCAGGTCGCGCTGGGCACGGGTCTGGCCTTCGCGGGCAAGTACCGCGGCGACGACTCGGTCAGCTTCGTCTACTTCGGCGACGGCGCCTCGAACCAGGGGCAGGTCTACGAGAGCTTCAATATGGCCCAGCTGTGGAAGCTGCCGGCCATCTACATCATCGAGAACAACCAGTACGCCATGGGCACGAGCATTGAACGCTCGTCGTCCACGACCGAACTGTATCAGCGCGGCGCCAGCTTCGGCATTCCCGGCGAGCAGGTCGACGGCATGGATGTCCTGGCCGTGCGTGACGCCGCCGCCCGCGCCGTGGCGCGCGCCCGCGCCGGCGAAGGTCCCTACATCCTGGAAGTGAAGACCTACCGCTATCGCGGCCACTCCATGTCCGACCCGGCCAAGTACCGGACCAAGGAAGAGGTGGACGAGGTCAAGAAGACCCGCGACCCGATCGACCACCTGAAGATGCTGCTCGCCGCCGCCAAGGCGACGGAGGACGAGCTGAAGGCGATCGACAACGAAGTGAAGGCCGTCGTGGCCGAAGCTGTACAGTTCGCTCAAGAGAGCCCTGAGCCGGATCCGTCCGAGCTCTACACCGACGTCTACGTGGAGGCCTGATACGTGACGGACATTCTGATGCCGGCGCTGTCCCCCACGATGGAAGAGGGCACGCTGACCAAGTGGCACATCAAGGCTGGCGACGTCGTGTCGGCCGGTCAGGTGATCGCCGAGATCGAGACCGACAAGGCGACGATGGAAGTCGAAGCCGTCGATGAAGGCGAGGTGCTGGAAATTCTGGTGCCGGAAGGCGCTGAGAACGTGAAGGTCAACACGCCGATCGCCCGTCTGGCTGGCGAAGACGGCGCCGCAGCGCCGGCCCCCAAGGTTGAAGAGGCCCCGAAAGCCGAAGCGAAGACCGAAGGCGCGCCTGCCGATGCTCCGGTGAAGCCCAAGGTCGAACTGCGTGATCCGGAGATTCCGGCCGACGCCAAACTCGTCAAGACTACGATCCGTGACGCCCTGCGCGACGCCATGGCCGAGGAAATGCGCCGCGACGAGGCCGTCTTCCTGATGGGCGAGGAAGTCGCCCAGTATCAGGGGGCCTACAAGGTCAGCCGCGACCTGCTGCAGGAATTCGGCGACCGTCGCGTGGTCGACACCCCGATCACCGAGCACGGCTTCGCCGGCCTGGGCGTCGGCGCCGCCATGGCGGGCCTGAAGCCCATCGTCGAGTTCATGACGTGGAACTTCGGCATGCAGGCGATCGACCACGTGATCAACTCGGCGGCCAAGACCCTGTACATGTCGGGCGGCCAGATTCGTTGTCCGATCGTGTTCCGTGGTCCGAATGGCGCTGCCGCTCGCGTGGCGGCCCAGCACAGCCAGGACTATTCGGCCTGGTATGCTCAGGTGCCGGGCCTGAAGGTCATCGCCCCCTATGACGCCGCTGATGCGAAGGGCCTGCTGAAGGCCGCCATCCGCGACCCGAACCCGGTCGTCTTCCTCGAGCACGAGATGATGTACGGCCTCGAGTTCGACGTGCCGGACGTCGAGGACTACGTCGTGCCGATCGGCAAGGCCAAGGTTCGTCGCGAAGGCACGGACGTCACCATCACGGCGCACAGCCGCATGGTCGGTTTCGCCCTTCAGGCCGCTGAAAAGCTGGCCGAAGAAGGGGTCTCGGTCGAGGTCGTCGACCTGCGCACCCTGCGTCCGCTGGATCACGAAACCATCGTCGAAAGCGTCAAGAAGACCAACCGTCTGGTCTCGGCCGAAGAGGGCTGGGGTCCGATGGGCGTCGGCGCTGAAGTGGTGGCGCGCGTGATCGAACACGCCTTCGACTATCTGGACGCTCCGCCGCTGCGCGTGCACCAGGAAGACGTGCCGTTGCCCTACGCCGCTAATCTGGAAGCCCTGTCCCTGCCGGGCGTCGACAAGATCGTCGCCGCCGTGAAGAAGGTGATGGCATGACCGATATCCTGATGCCCGCCCTGTCTCCGACGATGGAGGAGGGCGTGCTGGCCAAGTGGCACGTCAAGGTCGGCGACACCGTTTCGGCCGGCGACGTGATCGCCGAGATCGAGACCGACAAGGCGACGATGGAAGTCGAGGCCGTGGACGAAGGCGAAGTGCTGGAAATCCTGGTGCCGGAAGGCTCCGAGGGCGTGAAGGTCAACACGCCGATCGCCCGCCTGTCCGGCGACGACGTGGCGCCCGCGCCCAAGAAGGCTGACACTCCGACCGAGACGCCGAAGGCTGAAGCGCCCAAGGCGGAGACTCCCAAGGCTGAAGCCGCGCCCGCTCCGGCCGCACCGAAGTCTGACGACGGCGGCCGCATCTTCGCCTCGCCGCTGGCGCGCCGTCTGGCCGCCCAGGCAGGTCTGGACCTGAAGGCCGTCAAGGGCACCGGCCCGCACGGCCGCATCGTAAAGCGCGACGTGGAGGCCGCCGGCAAGGGCGGCGCTCAACCGGCCGCCGCGACGGCTGCGACCGCAGCCGAGCCGCGCAAGGCCCTGTCGCTGGCTCAGATGGGCATTCCGGACGGCAGCTATGACCTGATCCCGCTGGATGGCATGAAGAAGGCCGTCGCCCGCCGCATGGTCGAGAGCGTGCAGAACGTGCCGCACTTCCCGCTGTTCATCGACGTCGAGATCGACCAGCTGATGGCCGTCCGCGCCAAGGTGAACAAGATGCTGGAGCCGCAGGGCGTCAAGGTCTCGGTGAACGACTTCGTCATCAAGGCCGCCGCCCTGGCCCTGAAGATGGTGCCGGAGGCGAACGCCTCCTACACCCCCGAAGGCATCGCCATGCACCACAACGCCGACGTCTCCATGGCTGTGGCGATCGACGGCGGCCTGATCACCCCGATCATCCGCAAGGCCGAGACCAAGGGCCTGGCCCAGATCGCAACTGAGTCCAAGGACTTGGCCAAGCGGGCCCGTGAGCGCAAGCTGAAGCCTGAAGAGTTCCAGGGCGGCACCTTCTCGGTGTCCAACCTGGGCATGTTCGGCATCAAGCAGTTCACCTCGATCATCAATGAGCCGCAGGGCTGCATCATGAGCGTGGGCGCCGGCGAACAACGCCCGGTCGTCAAGGACGGCCAGATCGTGCCGGCCACCGTCATGACCGTGACCCTGACGTGCGATCACCGCGTGGTCGACGGCGCGACGGGCGCCCGCTTCCTGCAGGCGTTCAAGCCGCTGATCGAAGATCCCGTGGCGATGCTGGCTTAAGGGGAGGGTGAAGTCATGACCTCGGTCTATGACTTCTCCGCCCGGGCCATTGATGGCGCGGACGTGTCGCTGGACCGCTTTCGCGGTCAGGCGTTGCTGATCGTCAATACGGCGTCAAAGTGCGGCTTCACCGGCCAGTATGCCGGGTTGGAGAAGCTGCACCGCGATTTCGTCGACGCGCCGTTCGAGGTCCTGGGCTTTCCCTGCAACCAGTTCGGCCAGCAGGAGCCGGGCAGGGCGGCGGAAATCGCCGCCTTCTGCGCCAGCAGCTTCGACGTGACCTTTCCCCTGTTCGACAAGGTCGAGGTCAACGGACCGAACCGCCACCCTCTCTACGCCTGGCTCACCCGACAGAAGCGCGGCTTCCTGGGCTCCCAGGCCATCAAGTGGAACTTCACCAAGTTCCTGACCGACCGCGAAGGCCGCGTCGTCGCGCGCTATTCGCCCCAGACTGAACCCGAGGCCATCAAGGCCGACATCGAGAAGTTGATCTGATCATGGCTGCTGAATTCGATCTCGTCGTCATCGGCTCGGGCCCCGGCGGTTACGTCGCGGCCATCCGCGCCAGCCAACTGGGCCAGAAGGTCGCCATCATCGAGCGCGAGAACCTGGGCGGCATCTGTCTGAACTGGGGCTGTATCCCGACCAAGGCCCTGCTCAAGTCCGGCGAAAAGTTCGAGAGCCTGAGCCACCTCAAGGACTACGGCCTGTCAGCAGCGGGCGCCTCGTTTGATTTCGACGCCATCATCCAGCGCTCGCGCGGCGTGGCTAAACAGCTGAATCAGGGCGTCGGCTACCTGATGAAGAAGAACAAGATCGAGGTCATCGAGGGCACGGCCAAGCTGGAGAAGGGCGCCGCTGCGCCGAAAGTCGTCGTGGCCCTGAAGGCCGGCGGCACACGCGCCATTGAGGCCAAGTCGGTGATGCTGGCCGTCGGCGCCCGCGCCCGCGCCCTGCCGCAGATCGGGCTTGAGGCCGACGGCGACAAGATCTGGGCCTACCGCGACGCCCTGGCGCCGAAGAAACTGCCCAAGACCTTCGTGGTCATCGGCTCGGGCGCCATCGGCATCGAGTTCGCCAGCTTCTACCGCGCCCTGGGCGCCGAGGTGACGGTCGTCGAAGCCGTCGACCGTATCATGCCGGTCGAGGACGAAGAGGTCTCCAAGGCCGCCCAGAAGGGCTTCGAAAAGCGCGGCATCAAGTTCAAGCTCGGCGCCAAGGTGACGAAGGTCTCCAAGGATTCCAAGGGCGTGAAGGTCGATCTTGAAGTCAATGGCAAGGTTGAAAGCCTGGAGGCCGAGGTCTGTATCTCGGCCGTCGGCATCACCGCCAACACCGACGGCATCGGTCTGGAGGCGCTGGGCGTCGAACTGGACCGCGGCCACATCAAGACCGACAGCCACTGCCAGACCAATGTGAAGGGCCTGTACGCCATCGGCGACTGCGCCGGCGCGCCCTGGCTGGCGCACAAGGCCTCGCACGAAGGCATCCACGCCGCCGAGCACATCGCCGGCTACAAGACACCGAACGTCCATTCGCCCATCGCCGGCTGCACCTACGCCCAGCCGCAGGTCGCCTCGGTCGGGGTGACGGAACAGGGGGCCAAGGCCGAGAAGCGCGAGGTCAAGATCGGCCGCTTCCCGTTCAAGGTGAACGGCAAGGCCATCGCGGCGGGCGAGACCGAAGGCTTCGTCAAGGTCATCTTCGACGCCAAGACCGGCGCCCTGATCGGCGCCCACATGATCGGCGCCGACGTCACCGAGATGATCCAGGGCTACGTCACCGCCATCACCATGGAAGCGACCGAGGAAGACATCCACGGCATCGTCTATCCGCACCCGACCATGTCCGAGGCCATGCACGAGGCCGCTCTGGACGCCTATGGCCGCGTGATCCACATCTAGGGCGGTTGTTAGAAAATCTGAACTGTGGCTAAGAGGATCGCTCCTCCCCACGGTTCGGATTTCCTATGATTGTCGCGCCTGACGTCCTCGGCCTGATCGGCAACACGCCCCTGGTGCGCCTCAAGCGCGCCTCTGAGGCGACCGGCTGCGAAATCCTGGGCAAGGCCGAGTTCCTGAACGTCGGCGGCTCGATCAAGGATCGCGCCGCGCTCAGCATCATCCGCGCGGCGCGCGCTTCGGGCGCGCTGAAGCCCGGCGGAACGATCGTCGAAGGCACGGCGGGCAACACCGGCGTGGGCCTGGCCCTGGTCGGGGCGGCGCTGGGCCATCCGGTCGTCATCGTCATGCCGCGCACCCAGACGGAAGAAAAGAAGCGGGCCGTACGCCTGCACGGTGCCCGCCTTATCGAGGTCGATCCGGCGCCCTTCGCCAGTCCCAACCACTTCGTCCACTTCTCGCGCCGTCTGGCCGAGGAACTGAACGACAGCGAGCCGAACGGCGCCTTCTACGCCGACCAGTTCGACAATCCGGCCAATCGTCAGGCCCACTATGAAGCCACTGGGCCGGAAATCTGGAAGCAGACGGACGGCCGCGTCGATGGTTTCATCTGCGCCGTCGGCTCGGGCGGCACTCTGGCGGGAACCTCAGCCTACCTTCGTGAGCGCAATCCGGCCCTGCAAGTCGGACTGGCCGATGTGCCGGGCGCCGCCCTCTACAGCTGGTTCACCGAGGGCGTGCTGAAAGGCGAGGGCGGGTCAATCGCCGAAGGCATCGGCGTCAATCGCATCACAGGAAATCTGAACGGCCTCTCGGTCGATCATGCCTATCGCATCGAGGATGCGGAGTTCCTGCCGATCCTCTTCGGCCTGGTGCGCGAGGAAGGGCTGTCGCTCGGTCCCTCGAGCGGCGTCAACATCGCCGGCGCCATCCGCATGGCGCGGGATATGGGGCCCGGCCATACCCTCGTGACGGTGCTTTGCGATGCGGGCCAACGCTACGCCAGCAAGATCTATGACCCGGCGTTCCTGAACGCTCGCGGCCTGCCGACGCCGAACTGGATGCGCTGATGACCCGCCGCAAGGATCCCGCCGTCGACAGCCGGCTTCCGCCGCTCAACGCCCTGAAGGCTTTCGAGGCTGCCGCCCGTCGGCTCAACATCACTCGCGCCGCCGAAGAGCTATCCGTCACGCCCGGCGCCATCAGCCAGCAGATCCGCATTCTGGAAGAGCACGCAGGAGCCCCGCTGTTCCATCGCGAAGGTCGTCAGATTGCGCTGACGGAGCTGGGCGCCGAACTCTACCCACTGTTGCGCGACGGGTTCGACTATCTGAAACGGGCAGGGGACCTGCTCTATCGGCCCGACCGCCGCCACGCCCTGGCGGTCAGCGTGCCGCCGTCCTTCGCCTCCAAATGGCTGGCGCCGCGCATCGCCCGTTTCGCGGCGGCGCATCCTGAAATCGAGGTCTGGATGTCGGCCGACATGCGGCTGGCTGACGTCAGCGGCGGCCGGGTCGACGTTGCGGTCCGTTACGGGCGGGGCGACTATCCCGGCGTGCGCTCGGAAAGGTTGCTGAACGCCGATGTGACGCCGGTCTGCGCGCCCTCGTTAACCATGGGCGACAACGCCTTGCGTCGGCCGTCGGACCTGGCGCGCCACGTCCTGATCCATCTGCGGCCCAGCGAATTGGAAGAACCGCGCCCGGACTGGGCGGCCTGGCTCAAGGCCCGGGGACTGACGGACATCGACGCCCAGGCCGGGCCGCGTTACGATCAGACGGCCTTGGCCATTGAAGCGGCGGCTCATGGTCAGGGCGTGGCCCTGGCGCCGTACGCCTTTGTCGCTGAAGACCTTGCGTCCGGCCGGCTGGTGGCGCCTTTCGCTGACGGCGCTCTGACTACGGAACTGGCTTACCACGTGCTGACCAAGCGCAGCGGCGCGTCGGCGCCGGCAAGGGCGTTCGCCGCCTGGCTCAAGCATGAGGCCCAAAGCGCAGCAGCGGCCAGCATCGACGACCTGTGAAGGCAGATGCAGTGTTATCGTCTAAGTTATCGTCTAATATATATTATGCGAAGGCCGACCAAGTTCATTTCCGTTGCAACATGAGCTCAAGCCCAAGCTGCGCAGCCATTCAAAACAGCGCAGCAGCTTGGGCTTGGGCGGGCTCCATTCGACACGTATGCCCTTGATCATTCCCGTCTAATCCTGCTGAAGCTACGACAGCTACGGTTGGTTGTGTGTTTTGGCGTATGAGTTTGATCCCAGCATCCTTGCGCGGTCCAGTATGCACCGATGCGCTCGGGCTACCTCGGTATGCCGCAACGATATGGCTTGATTTTCTCAACGCACACCAGGCCATCGCGACGCGCGAAAAACATGCCTTTGCTATATCCCAACTCTATCATGATGCTGAACGCCTGAATCCGCCAGTCGACCTCGATCGAGCGCTTGTTGCTGCGGATCTCAACGCTATCCAACGCGTACTGTCCTCAGCCTTGTTAGGTCATCAGTCTCAAACGGCGCCGGAGAAGCGTTGGGCGCTCCAAAGGCGCTTCGTGTTCGGTGTCCTAAGTATGATTAACGGGGCCGATCCTCGAGATCTATCGAAGGACCTGCAGCGTCTTCAGCGCTCCTATTCGCAGCTACGCGCCCAGCCAAAAGCAGCTACTGCGTCGATCCAAGTAAAGTCCTTGCCTGCCATTGTCCTAGAAGATGTGTTTGACATCGTGAACCCCGACAGCGAGAGAAATCCGTTTCGCACTGAGACAAATCGGTGGCGGAATTATGCCATGGCTCTAATGCTATTCCAGCTTGGCTTGCGTCGCAGTGAATTGCTTCTTCTTACACCCGATAGCCTTCAGAATGAGTTCGATTTTCGCACGGGAGAACAGGTATTTTGGGTCAGTATTCGCCCGCCAGAGCACGAAGATCGACGATCCAGTTCACCGCAACTGAAGAACCATTGGGCAAGCCGCGACCTGCCGCTGTCGAGAGCACTTACAGCAGCGATTGACAACTATATCGTTCATTATCGCGGTGACCCGGCGCATGGGTACCTATTCTCTTCGCAGGAAGGGGCTCCGATATCCAAGCAGTCTCTCAATGAGATATTCCTGAAGATAAAACGGAGTCTTTCTGCTCAGGCGCGCAATGCCTTGGCCGCGCGAGCTAATGACCAACTCTCGCCCCACTCGCTTCGACACACAGCAGCTGTAGTCAGGTATCAACGATTTTCGGAGGGCGGGATGGAGTTTGAGGAAATAGGGCGCAGGATTCGTCCCTTTATGGGGTGGGCTCCAGGTTCAGAAATGCCATTTCACTATGCTCGCGCATTCTTCGAGCCGCGCTACGCGAAGATGTGGAACGAAAGTTTCGATGACACTCTGGCAGCGTTGCGAAGCGGAGTGTGGAGCTAGTGGTGCAGTATTCACTTTTTCCGCTCGATCAACAGCCCCCTCCCCTCCCTGCTTTGCCGGCCATGCCGCCCTTGGTCAGGTACAGGGATCGTTACGGCCGCAAAGATGTGACGCTTAAACAGCCTGCTCTGAGCGAGTGGTCGCTGCACATTAATGGAGGTATTAGAAACCTCAGATTGAGCTTTGATCACCCATGGATCGATCAGTTTATCCGGGCGCATTTAGCTGACAGATTAATTGAAGGTTCGGTTACAACCGTAATGAACTACGGCCATCGCTATATAGCGATGCACGACGAGGGAAAGCTTCACGCGATAGTGTTTGCGGTTGCGACTTTGACCCCTAACGATTTTCAAAAACTATGGATCGATCAGTTCCGAGATCAACTATCTAGGCATGACGCTGTTGCGATAAGATCTGCGATACGTTTCGCGTGCGCTTGGGAAATTGGACGCTGGCATCCCGCTGATTTGGATTTTGTTCGCGCGCTTCCTGGACACGATCTGGATAAATATAAAGGCGTTCGAGACGCCTCGAGCTTTCTTCCCACTGCTTCGCAAAGCCAGATAGTAGAATTTATCGATCAAACGGTTCGTAACCTAGACAGTTCGGGTTCAGATCGAATTCGAGTTGCGGCCATCTTGGCCCTGTCTTTCCAGTTCGGCCTTCGGCGCACTCAAATTGCATCGCTAGAGATGTCTGACTTTACTTTTCACAGCGATGACGCGTTGCATATACGTGTCGAGTTGTTGAAGCAGCGGCGTCAGAAAGTCGGCAGGTTGGTGACGCGGCGAATGCAGCAGAGTTGGGTACCGATCCTCCGGCGATGGATTGCCTGCCGTCCGGCTGGTGAAGTCAAGTTCTTTGGCCTAGCACCAGAGCGGATCGGCACTTTGATTGCCGACGCATTGCTTGAAATCACAGGGGCCAGTTACTCAAGCCAGACCCTTCGACACACCAGTGCTCAACGCCTTGTCGACGCTGGAATTTCACACGAGTCTCTGAGCGATTTTCTTGGGCATACAGATACGACAGCCGCCCAAGTGTATTTTGCCGCGTCTCAGAACCAGGCCAAACTGGTGAACATGGCGTTGGGCTATTCGCCCACATATCAAGGCGTCGCTGCTGCGGCCCGCGGTGATATGATCACGGCCGCACAGCTTCTCTCAAGACCAGTTGATCAGCAGATTTCAGGGATGCCTCACGGCGTCCCGATTTCGGGGATCGGCGCCTGCCAAGCAGGGCAATCGTCATGCCAGAGGAACCCAGTCCTAGCTTGCTATACTTGTCACAAGTTTCTCCCTGTGGCTGATCCTGAAGTGCACGCAACACTGTTGGTTGAAATGCGGGATGTCGTGCGTTCATTTGACCAACCACAACTTATAGATCGCGTTAGTCCGGCAATGATGCAGCTCCGTGTCACGCTCGAAGCCATAGAAGAGGTCGTCGGGATGGCGAGTGCTGGTGCATCACATGCCGTCTGAACTGGACTCTTTCATTCTTCGTGCGCAGCAGATTGCAATTGATCATCAGCTGGACTGGGAGGTTCCATACGATCTGGAGGACGGACGCATCCCTCGCGAGAGCTGGTGGGACTTGCGCGCTGCGGCGAAGCATGGCGCTGGAGAGCGCGCATTCCTCTCGACATTCGGAACTCTCGGGTCGGGTGCGGCGGCGCTCCAAACGCTGTGTGGTGGAGTTATGCCTGCCGTCATGGGACGTGATTGGATCGAACTCTACAAGGCGCTTTTGCTGCACGATCTTTTCGTAAAGCGAAACAAGCCCAGGAACGGGATCTCTAACCTGGGCAACCCCTTCCGCCTTCTTGCTGGCTGCGTAGGGTCAGCATCGCCCTCGCAAATAACCTCCGATCAGGTGCGTTTGGCCTACAATGTTGGGCTCATGGCGAGCACTTCGGGGCAGTGGGCTCGCTTGTTAAAGGGGATGATATCGGGCTGGTTTGATGCTTTTCAGTTAGCCGAACGTCGACCTCTGGCCCAATATTGTTCTGCCTATCCGGATAGGGCGCTCGTTCAAGAACAGGAGGCCAAGCTCGTCCAGGTGGCGCGGCGTCAGCTTGACACGAAGAGGCCTGACTCCCTTAGATCAAAACTAAGCATTCGTCATTTTGAGGATAAACTTCCTGAACAGGAAGATTTGTCGGAACTCGTTCGGATCGTGTTTAGCGAAACTCCGCGCACCACTTCAGATTTAATTCGATTCCATCAAGCAAGGGTACTTATTGTAACCGGTTTTAGAGTTGGAGAGTTAGTTCTCCTGCCCGAAAAAACACTCGTAAACAGGAATGACTCCCCGCCCCATCCGCGCATATACGGCCCACCGGAGCCAGGGACCGGCTTGCTTCATTTTGCTGAGAAGCAGCATCAGGATGGACCGGGACAAGAATTTGTCGAAGCTCTGCATCACGTGCCGAGCCTGCTCGCTCCTATTGTGCGAGAATCTGTAGCAGCCGTCCTTCGCGCAACGGCGCCACAAAGGCTCATGTTGCAGCGCCAACACGCCGAACAACGGCTTTTTGTCGGACTGTCTAACGACGATCTTCTCCCGTGGGCTGAAGCTTATCGCCGAATGTCTGGTATTATGCAGACGTCCCAGGAGCCTATCCCAGCAGACCTGCGCTCAAAATATCGCTCCAACTATGATCCCGCAATTTTGAACGAAATGCGCGATCATCAAGACCACCACGTTCACCAGAGCGGAGAACACAAGCAGGTCCGGGAATATTTCCGTCGCATGGAAGCTGCGTTGCAAAGGCCGATTCTTCGACGCAGCCGAGGAGAACTATTTAGTTTCGCTCTGAGGGAGAGGAATGACGGACGAGGTGTTTATATTCGCGCAGGCGACATGGAAGTTTACGCACGCGATCATCTTCAACTGAAATTGCCAGACGAGAGGGTGGTGCAGTTCGGCGAGAAAGATCTGCGTAGCGACGCTTTCCTTTTTCTGCTCCCTGGAAAGATCATCGCGGAAGAAAAGTACGATGCGATCGTCGATATCGACCGGTATTTTTCGGTGAAAAGGGCAGACAAAGCAGACCTAGAGCTACAGCTGGGCGGGAAGAATCCGGGCCTCATATTCAAAAAGTACGGCAAGAGCGAGCAGGCTAGATCGTTCTCAGTAAACCCTCATTCGTTGCGACATTTTCAGACCACTGAAATGTTCAAGTTGGGCGTGGCTGACACCATCATTACAAAGCGCTTCAATCGCACTTCGGTGGCTCAGAGCTACACTTATGACCATCGGTCTGTATCTGAACGCCTTGAGGAGATGGAGCCGGGACAGTCACGTCTGGCGGACGAAATGTTAGGCCCGAAAGCGCGCAAGGCGTTCGATCTGATACGCAGTAGAAAGATCCAAGGCCCTGTCGTTAAGCGGTTTCTGGAGCTTCAAACTATCATGGGCGATGAAGCGGCATTTGAATACCTTAATGCTGAAGCTGGATCTCTGCATATTACACCTTACGGATTTTGCCTTAATAGCTTCGCTGCCAGTCCGTGTTTGAAGCATCTCGAGTGCTTCAATAGCTGCTCGCACTTGGTTCGGACCGATGCGGCAGCGGAACAGGACAACTTGCAGACGTTGAAGCGCCGATTTGAGGTGCATATCGATAGGCTGAGGCAAACTGGGAGCCGCGCCCCTCATTTTCAAACACAGATGCAGCATGCGGAATCACGGCTCGCTGGAGTGAATGCGGCGTTGGACGCAGCTCCTGGCGAGAAGGTATTCCCTAGCTCTAACAGTCGCTATTTGCCACCCGAATGAATAAGCCCCCACATCCAAAGCAGGTTGAACTGGCCCGCATTCTCGAAGAGATGATTCTGCTCGACGAGACCATTACCTTCAACGCGGTGTCGCGTAAGGCCCAAAGTCACTTCCCCTTTGCGTCATCGCTTTCGAGGCCTTCAATGCTGAAGAATGCCGTTGAAGAAGCCCGGCGTCGGCAGAATGCGGTGAGGGTTCACGCCTCAAAGCTAAGCAAGTCTGGACCACTTGTAACCGCGGCAAGATTGAGCGCCGCCGAGGCCCGTGTCCGGGACTTGGAGGATCAGAACAAGTTGCTCATTGCCGGGCTTCGGGCATCATTGCTCGCCATCGGTCGCCTCGGGGGAGCCGCCGCATGGCAGGAGCACTTCCCTGTCTATAGCGAAGCCTTCAAGCAGCTACGCGAGTTGGGCGGAGTTCCGTCTGCCGAAGTTGCTCAACTTCCGTCGGCCATATCGTCAGATTGGGGCTGCAACAGAACCCAGGCTTCGACGCCCAAGCCGTCTGCCAAAGCGCCAATGCTGTCGATCGACAAATTGCGCTCCGATCGCTCGACAGAGCCCACATAGGTTCGATGGAGGTTCGACGCCGCGCCCAGGTCTTCCTGGCTTAGGTGCTTGGCGCGACGCAAGCGGCGCACGTTAGCCGCTACGATATTGCGAAGCCCCTCTCCTCTCCCCTCTGACATGAGCGGGAACGTCGATGGATGATGACTTTACGTCGACAGACGTTAAGTAGCATTCCATGGTCCTCACTGATGCTCCGGATTCTGAAGCCGACACCTCCCCAGCCTGGACGGTTCTGGTGGCCAATTCGGCCTGTGGTGAATTGTCTGCAATGGCGCGTAATGAGGGTATCTCGCTGCCCCAGTACGTTGCGGACCTAGTCTCGATGCGCGCCGCAGTCGAGCTAGTCGCACCATCCCCAACATGGTTGGCCATCCCGATCGATGTGGCCGCCATACAATTCACGCCATCGCCCGAGCTAGCTGAACGGATCGAGGCGCTCAGCCAAATCACTGGCCAGCATCATGACGTCATAGTTAGTAACCTCGCCAGCGGAGGTCCTCCCATGCCGCCGCCCCAACTACCACTAGGCTATTTGCGTACGGATCCAGGGCGCGGACGGATATTCGGTATGTATTTCGAGATTGCAGGATTCCAGTACTCGCTGATGCGCCATTTGGGGGGGCGATGCGTTTCGCAATAGCCAGGCGTTGGATGCTGCATTTCTGGCGTTGGCTTCGCAGGCCGCGAGCACGGGGAAATTCATGAACGAGTCGATCTCCGAGGCCGCACGGCAGTTTGCTACCAAAGTCGTCATGATCGCCAATAGGCGGAGCGTTTCCCCTAGGGATGTAACGATGGCGGGTCGAAGCAAGGCAACGACCGGGCGCCGGGCCTCAACGGCATCCGAGACTGAAGGGGTTTCAAAAGCCGATCAGAACAGCGTTCCTAGACGCGCCAGTTCGCAACCTGCACATCAACCACGCGGAGGTGATCCTTTTGCAGCTTTCAGCGAGTGGCATGAGGATATCGACACCGAAGCATATAAGAACCTGTAATGACGCCGGTTCACGACGTTCAGCTTCACATGGCCGCGCGAATGAACGCAGCCCTTGCCTCAGAAGGTCCAAGCGCCGCACTGCTGTGTTTTATCGAGGACTTAGAGGAGTTTGGGTTGCTGGGGGATGTAGCGAAAGCAGCAGGGTTGACGTCACAGAGAGTTATAGGACTCCTCTCCGGCAAGCGAAGTCCACCATTCGCTACAGTCGTTACTCTATGGAAAGCGGCTGGGCTTCGGATCACGTTCAAAGCTGCACCAACAAGAGAAGGTTGATACTTCCGTAAATAAGGTAGCGGACGCACTCGCCTGTCAGGGATTGGCGTCCTAGCATCGTTAATAACCGCTGCCAGAAATGATCTGCGGATGATCCGACCAGGGCTTAAGGCACAGCCAAGCCGTCTGGATTTGGATGTCAGCGCGGTTGAAGACTGGAACGGGCTGTGCTGGGGCCTTACCCAGCCTGAGGTTGTTCATGCGTAGGTATCGAACAAGATAAGTCGGCTCCAAAGCGAACCTTATAACAGATTGCCATGGTTGCCTGACACCGTTAGCTACGCCCTGATGTCTCGGTCGATAATCAGATTGGCGAGAATTTTTGCGGCGCTGACCTTGGTCATCGCCGTCTTCGCCGTGATTCCGGCGACCGATGCCGCAGCCTGCGCCCCCGAGATCCCCGCTCTCGAGCAGGTGCTCGATGCTCATCCCGGCGATACGCATGACGGCCAGGGCGCCGAACCTGGGGCCTGCGCACACGGCCATTGCCACCATACGGCCAGCGAGCGTCACGCCATCCCCGAAGTCGACGTGACGGCGCCGCATGCGCCTGCCCCGCGCTTGATCCCCGGCGACGACACGACCGTGTCCTTCGCCCCCAACGGCCTCAAGCGCCCTCCCAGAGCCTGATCAGAAGCCTGCGCCTTCGCGCGC
>DGIZ01000252.1 GCA_002386585.1 Brevundimonas sp. UBA4609
CCAGAAGCACCGGCCAGACGAACAGCAGCGCCGCCTCGGGCGCCGCGCCCTGCAGGGCGCAGCCGAAGACGAAGACAATGGCGATCAGGCCCAGCCAGCCGCCCCAGGCAGAACGCTCGGCCTGTCCCGGCCACAACGACAGGCCGACCGCGACGACGCCCAGCGCCAGCATCACCGGGCTGAAGCCGCCGACGATCAGAACCACGGCGGTCAGCAAGGCGAAAGCCCCCCCGATCACGCGCGGCCGCGCCCGGCGCGCGCCGCTCAACAGGACCAGCGCCAGGGCGAGCGCCGCCAGCGCCGCTCCCGCCTCCATCCACGGCAGGCGGCGCAGCAGGGTGTAATAGACGTCCGGCGAGGCGGCGCGGCTCGACATCGGCCCTGCCAGCAGACGCGTCGCCTGCAACAGGATGACGCCCCCGGTCAGGAACCACAGCCCGTCCAGCACGCCCATACCGACCGGCTCCGCCTTCAGCCCCGCCCCGCGCCGCGCTCGCCAGGCGGCGAAGCCGCCCAGGGCCGCCGCCAGCGCCAGCAGGATCCAGCCCGTCCCTTGCGCATGGGCGATCACCCAGCGGCCGAAGACGTCGGCATAGACCAGGTTCTCGCCCTTGGCCGGCAGGCTCGGCGCGCGCAACAAGGCGTCGGCCGCCTCCAGCGCCTGAGAGCCCAGATGCTGCACCGCGCCCCGATCCAGATTGGCGGGCGTCGCATTGGCGGCGTGATACTGGTCGGGGCGGCCGATGAAGGCCAGGTTCAGACCGCCGACGCCTCGGTCCTTGGGCACAGTGAAGTCGGTGCCGTTGGGCATCCGCTCATACATGAAGGCGGCGATGGAGGTGGCGGTGGTCCCGCCGTCGGCTTTCGCCGCCGCACGGCGGAACAGCTGGACCGTCGGCCCCGCCTCGCGCCCGGTCTCGAACATGGCGGCGCGCCCGCCGCCGCCGCGCGCCTCGAGATTGACCACGGCCCCGATGCGGTCGCGCAGGGGATGGCCGCCGAAGAAGACCCGCGCCCCGTCCAGGCCCAGTTCCTCCGCATCGGTCAGCAGGACGACGAGATCACGCTCGGCCGGGCCGCGCGCCTGGATCGCCCGCACGGCCTCCAGGATGGCGGCCACCCCGGCTGAATCGTCGGCCGCGCCGGGCGAGCCGACCACGGTGTCGTAATGGGCCATCAGCATGACGGCGGGCTGGCTGCGGTCTTTTCCGGGCAGGACGCCGATCAGATTGATCGCCTGATTGTTCGCCGCGCCGGGATCGCCGCCCGCGCGCTCCAGCCGCTTGACGGCGGCGGGCGACAGCGGCCCGGCCTGCTCGCTGACCTGAAGCCTCAGCTGCGTCAGGCGGTCGTTCAGATAGGCGCGGACCCGCGCATGTTCGGGCGATCCGACCGGGTGCGGGGCGCGGGCGATCTGTTCGATGTCCGCCATGGCCCGCGCCGCCGAGAAGGCGACAGCGGGCGCGTCGGCTGGTCGAGGCTTCGGCGCCTGGGTGGTCCATACCGCCAGCAAGAAGGCGAGCGTCAGCGATCCGAACAGCAGGGCCAGCCGCATGAGAGATCCTCCCCGATCCGAGCGGCAGTAGGACCAAGCCCGAGCGGAATGGCAAGAGGGCGGCGGCGGGTCTCCCCGTCGCCGCCCTCCCGATACGATCCGCCGTATCGGCTTAGAAGCGCTTGGACAGCTCCACGCCGTACATGCGCGGTTCGTTGACGAAGGCCGTCAGGTTGTTGAAGTCGATGGCCCCGATGACGTTGGCTTCGTCCGTGATGTTGCGGACATAGACGGCCGCCTCCAGACCCCGGTTCAGGTCGCGCCAGCCTGCGCGCAGGCCGCCTTCGAAGTTGGTGTCCTGACGGAACTCGACCGCCTCATAGAGGAAGAGGTTGAAGTCCTTCTGCATCACCCAGTCGGTCGAGGCGAACAGCTCCTGATCGTCGCCGATCGGGCGGACGTAGGACAGAGTCAGGTTGGCCGAATACTCCGGCGCCTGCGGGAAGGGGTTGCCGTCGATGTTGGCGCGATCCGTGCCGCCGACATTCACCATTGGGTCGGTGATGGTGCACAGGTGGTTGCCGCAGATGGCGACCAGCAGGTCCTTGTCCTTGATCTCGGTGTGGTTCCACGCCACGCCGCCGGCCAGGGTGAAGCCCGCGCCCAGATAGACGTCGCCGTCGATCTCCAGACCGTAGCCCTGACCCTTGTCGGCGTTGATCAGGCGGTTGGAGTTGTCGATGCCGCCGATAGCCGTGAACTGCATGTCCTTGACGTCATACAGATAGGCCGTGGCGTTCAGGCGGGCGCGGCCGTCCCACAGGCGAGCCTTGAAGCCGGCCTCATACGACATGACCGTTTCCGAATCCGCCGTGGTCAGAACCGGCAGGTTGCGGCCCTGGATCGACGGACCGCGATAGCCGCTGGCCACGCGGGCGAACAGGTTCAGGCTGTCGTTGACCTCATACAGGGCGCTGACGTCCCAGCTGACCTGCTCGTCGCCGACCGAGACCCGGCCCTCGGCGTTGGCCGGCGTGCCGACCACGATGCCGCCGTGATAGTCGCGGCTGTCGTCGGTATAGCGCAGGCCGCCGGTCAGCTTCAGGGCGTCTGTGACCTGATAGTTGGCCTGACCGAAGATCGACCAGGAGTCCGACTTCTGCACGATGTCGGTGACCTTGGTCGGCATGAGGCCGCCGACGCCGTCGAACGTGCCCGACACCAGATTGATGCGCTCGTCCCAGTAGAAGGCGCCGACCTGCCAGCCCAGACGGCCCGCGCCGTTCGAGGCCAGGCGCAGCTCATAGGTGTTCTGCAGCAGATCGCTGGACAGGGTGCCGGACTCGACCGGGAACGGAGTCTTGTAGCCTGCGCCCATCGGCGCGCCCGCGGAGACGCCGCCGTCGATATCGCCGTCGCCCTGGGACCAGCCCTGGAAGGAGCCGACCACGCCGGTCAGGGTCGCCGGGCCGAAGTCATAGGCGACCTGCAGCGACTGCGAGGTGGTCTTCTGCTTCTGGAAGTTGTTGCGGCCGCCGTCATACCAGACCGTGTCGCGATCGAAGTTGTCGTTCAGCTTGTTCGAGCCCTTGGTCAGGACGTTGGCGCGGTTCATCGTGCCCGTGCCCTCATAGTCGCGCGCCTGCAGGGTCAGCAGGGTCGAGAGACGGTCGGTCGGGGTCCAGGCGACGTGGACGCGGCCCGCCACATCGTCGAAATTACCCAGGTCCTTGCCGTCCTTCTTGGCGAAGGGGGCGTCATAGGCGTTGTTGATCCAGTCGTCGCGGTGGTTCCACAGGGCCGCCACGCGCACCGACAGCGTATCCGACGCCGGCAGGGTCACGGCCGCCTCGGCGCGGGTCGAGCCATAGTTGCCGTAGGTGATCGAGCCGAAGCCGGTGAACTCATCGCCCGGCTTGGTGGTGTCGATCTTGATCACGCCGGCCGGGGTGTTGCGGCCGAACAGGGTGCCCTGCGGCCCGCGTAGCACTTCCAGCTGCTTCACGTCGAACAGGGGGAAGCCCTTCAGATAGACGCTTTCCAGAACCAGCTCGTCCATCACCATCGACACCGGCTGAGACGCCGTGAAGTCGAAGTCCACATTGCCCAGGCCGCGGATGTAGAAGCGCGGGGCGTAGCGGCCGTTGGAGCTTTCGACCTGCAGGCTGGGCACGCGGCCCGACAGCTGCAGGATGTCGCCGCCGCCGGCGTTCACGGCGTTCAGCGTCTCGGTGTTCATGGCGGTGACGGCGAAGGGCACGTCACGGATGCTTTCGCTGCGGCGCTGGGCGGTGACGACGATGTCGCCGACGGCGGCGGCCTGATCGGCCTGGACATCGGCGGATTGCGCCAGGGCCGGCGTGGAGAGCAGCAGGGCCAGACCGCTGGCGGAGGCGGCGAGAACCGAGAGACGCGTCATCGAGATATCCCCTTCTTGATGATCTTGGGTGGGTGAATTCGCCGCAGCCCCTAGGCCCGTAGCGTCGCGGGTTCCAGCGCCGATGCGGGCTGATGCATGAACCTTTCGCGACAGGGACACAGGCCGCAAGAAACCGCCGTTCGATTCACGCGTCGTCGTAGCGCGACATTGTGCGCCGCAACAGGACGTGCCAAGCAGACCGGCTGCGCCTTCCTCCGGGGCTCCCGATGCGCGAAGCGCGCGACCTGCCGCAGGAGACGCCCATGCCCCTAGCCGCCCCGTCCCGTCGCCGATTTCTTGCCGGCGCCGCCGCCCTGCCCCTGGTCGGCGGAACCGCCGCCCTCGCGCTGGATCAGCCGCCCGCCGTCATCGGCCGCGTCCTGGCCATGTCCGACCTGCATTCCGCCTATGAGCGCAGCGCCCAGCTTCTCGCCGCCCTGCGCGCAGAGGTCCGCAGCCGACCGGTTCCGCATCTGATCGCGGTCGACGGCGACATCTTCGAGCATGGCAACGTCGTGTCGGTGCGGTCCGAAGGCGCGATCGACTGGGCCTTCCTGGCCGCCCTGCCCGCCATCGCCCCCACCGTGGTCAACCTGGGCAATCACGACAACGACCTGATCCCGGACCTGCATGAGGTCGTGAAGCGGATGCAGGGCCTGGGGATCACCGTCCTCAGCAACATCGTCGACGCCCGCAACGGCCGACCCTACGCCCCGGCCGCGACGGAGCTGACCTTCGGCGAGCGCCGTCTGCGCATCGCCGGCTTCGGCACGAATTCGCTGAACACCTATCCCAAGGCCAGTCGCGACTGGCTGTCGATCCCCGATCCGACCGAATGGGCGACCACCCATCTGTCATCTCTGCTGCACGGCGCCGACCTGACGCTGGTGATGAGCCACGCAGGCGTGGCGGGCGACCGCGGGATGCTGGCCGCCCTGCCCGACGGCGCCCTGATGATTGGGGGACACAACCACCTGCTGTTCCAGGAGCCGCTGGGACGCGGCCTCTACGCCCACACCGGATCATGGAGCAACGCCTATACGGCGGCGGACTATCTCAGCGATGGAAGCGTGCGGGCCCAGTCGCGCACCGTCGCCCTGAACGGCCCGAGCGACCTGGCCCTGGCCGCGCTGATCCGCACGACGCTGGACCGGCATCTGACCGCACAGGAGCGCGCCGTTCTCGGGACCAGTTCGACCGCCCTGTCGCTGGGAGACACCGGCCGCGCCGTAGCCGCCGCCTTCGCCCGCTTCGCCGGCACCCAGGCCGGCTTCATCGGCCACACCACGCTGGGGACGGGTCTGTCCGCCGGGCCGGTCAGCCGCTACGCCTTCGACGCCGTGGTGCGTTTCGACGGCAAGCTGATGGCCGCCGAGGTTCCGGCCTCGCGACTGGCCGAACTGACCGCCCTGGCCAACCAGGATCGGGTCATGCCCTTCGCCCGTCGCACTGGCGACTTCGTCTATGGCGCGGTCGAGGGAATCGAGGGGCGCGAGACCGTCCGCATCGTCACCACCGACTGGTGCGCCCTGAACCAGCAGGAGTATTTCGGCGTGACCGACCTGGCCTTCGCCGAGGTTCCCGGCCCCGGCGTCAAGGCCGTCGCCGCCCAGGGCCTGCTGTCGGTCGCCTGACGGCTCAGACGGTCTGACGGCTCAGGCGGCGCGCCGTGCGGCGGCCGCGCTCTTCACATAGAGGCCCTTGCGTCCGGCCACCGGACGGAAGGCCACGCTGTCGCCGTCCGGCCGCTCGTCGCGCCCCAGGAACAGGCAGCCGTCGTCGACCATCCGCCGCTCCAGCCCGTCCAGCACCCGCGCGCGGCGTTCCGGCGCCATGTCGCCCAGGACATTGCGGCAGAAGACCACGTCGAACCGGCCCTCGTCGGCCGCCTCGTCCAGCAGGTTGGCGCGCTTGAAGGCGATGGCGGCGCGCAGTTCGGACCGCGCCCGCCACTGATCATCGACCTGCTCGAACCAGCGCAGCATGGCGCGCGCCGACAGGCCGCGCTGTATCTCGAACGAGGTGTAGAGGCCCGACAGCGCCTTCTCGATCGCCTGACGCGACAGGTCCGTGGCCTCGATCTCTACCTGGGCGCCGGCCTCGAGCGCGGCGATGGCGAGGGAATAGGCCTCCTGCCCGGTCGAGGCGCCGGCGCACCAGAGGCGCACCCGCCCGCCCGGCCGCGCCGCCGTCAGGGCAGGCAGCAGTTCGCGCTCCATCACCTCGAAGGCCGCACGATCGCGGCGGAACCAGGTCTCGCCGTTCAGCAGGGCCTCGATCACGCTCCAGCCCAGGGAGGCGACCGGGCGGCTCCACAGGCTGGCCAGCATGGCTTCGACGTTGTGATAGCCCTCGCGCCGCGCCACAGGCCCCAGCCGATGCTCGGCCAGCTGCATCCGGTCTCGGGTCAGCCGGAAGCCGGCGCGGGACGCCAGCAGGGTCTGAAGACGATCGAAATCCTCCGGCGTCATGACGGCGACTGCACCACTCCCACTTCGGCGAGCTTGGCTTGCAGGATCTCGCCGTCGAAGGGCTTCATAACATATTCGTCGGCCCCTGCGGACAGGGCTTCGGCGATTCGATCCGCCCGCGTCTCGACCGAGCAGAACAGAACCTTGGGCGCGCGCCCCCCCGGCAGGTCGCGCAGACGGCGCAGGAAGGCCAGGCCGTCCATCACCGGCATCTGCCAGTCCAGCAGCACCACCTGGGGCATGGCCGCCTGGCAATAGTCCAGCGCCTCGGCGCCGTCGGCCGCCTCGGCCACGTCAAAGGACAGGTCCTCCAGGATGCGGCGCGCCACCTTGCGGATGATGCGGCTGTCATCGACGATCAGACAGGTTCTGGGGTCCACAGGGTCTATTCCCGTTTGACGCGAGATCAAAACCACGCTCACGCCATAGTCGTTCAGGCGGGTTAACGGAGCGTTGGCTAGACGAACGCGGGTTGCTCACTAGCGCCAGGCAGGCGCGCCATCAAGGCCACGCGGCCGTCTTCGGCCGCCAGGTCCAACCGCCCGCCCGCCTCGCGCGCCGTCAGCCACAGCCAGTAGGGTTGGATCCACTGCCCCGCCAGCCCCTCGGTCAGCCGCTCGCCCTTCAGGCCGACCACGGCCTCCGGCTTGAGCCGGGCGCGGGCGCCCTCGGCCGATCCGACCAGAAACAACTGGTCGCCTTCCCGGCGGACCGTCACCACCGCCGCCCCACCCATCGGCAGGGCCGAAACGGTCAGATAGGCCAGGTTGATCAGGGCCCGCGCCTGGATCTTGGAGAAGGTCTCATCCCCTACGCGCCAGTCCAGCGTGGCGCGCCCGCCGTCGGTCAGACCCGCGACCAGCCCATGCAGTTCGGCGCCGGAGAACTGTTCGCTGCTGGTCGCGGCGCCGAAGGCCACCCGGGCGAAATGCACCAGGGCCACCATCTTGGCCGCGCTCTGACGGATCAGGCCCAGGGCGTCGTCGCGCATGTCCTGGGCGCCGGGATCGTCCAGCAGGTCCAGCCCCGACATCACGGCGCCGGCCGGGCTGATGAAGTCGTGGCACAGCTTGGCGGCGATGAAGGCGGCCAGTTCGGCGCCGTCCACAGGCAGATCGGCGGCGGATAGGGAGACAGGGTCGTCGGAAACGGTCATTGCGCACAAGGTTTCGAAAAGGTTAAGGCCAAGGTGGCCTGATTTGCCGGTTCGTTAAACCGGCCGCATGGTCTATCCAGCCCTTCATGACCGCCTCCGCCTACGCCGACCTTGAATCCGATCTCGCCTCCGGCCGCTTGGCCGAGGTCATCGCCGACATCGCCGAGGAGGCCGCCCGCCTGATCCTGCCCTACTGGCGGGCCGATACGACCGTGGAGACCAAGGCCGACGCCAGCCCCGTGACCGAGGCCGACCGCGCCGCCGAGGCCCTGATCCTGAGCCGCCTGGCCGAACATTGGCCCCAGGTCGAGGCCGTCGCCGAGGAGGCTGTCGCCGCCGACGGCGCCCCGTCGTCGGTCGGTACGTGGTTCTGGCTCATCGACCCGCTGGACGGCACGCGCGGCTTCGTCCAGGGGCGCGAGAGCTACTCGGTCAACATCGCCCTGATCCGCGGCGCCGCCCCCGTGGCC
>DGIZ01000209.1 GCA_002386585.1 Brevundimonas sp. UBA4609
TCGCCCGGCCGCAGGCGCCGCTGGCTCATCAGCTCGCGCAGCACCATCCGCGCCAGGGCGGCCGCCAGCAGGGGGAACTCGCCCGCCGCCAACCGCTCGCCCAGTCGCGCAGGCGGGCCTTCCACCGGCGGCACCAGCAAGGTCAGGCGCGGATCATGGGCGAGAATGGCGCCGACCTCGCGCGGGGCGACCATCCGCACCGCCGCCGCCAGGCTGGAGCCCTGATCCAGGCCAGGACCCAGAATCTGGGCCAGTCCCGCCCGCGAACCCAGCAGTTCGCACAGGATCTGCTCGACCGAGACGAACACCAGGGCGCGCGGAGCGCCCTCGACCGGCGCACGGTCGCAGATGTCCATCAGCCGCTCCAACCGCGCCCGCGCCCCGATCAGGCCGCGCAGGGACCCGGCCACCGCCCCGCCCATCAGGAAGGCCCGATCCGGCGCGCCGGCCAGGCCGTGCGCCAGATCGGCCACAGACTGCGTCTCCAGATCGGCGAACGCCCTGTCGCGACCGGCCTTCAGCAGCCGCTCGATCGCCTGTTCGGCCAGGCGCTGATAGTGGCGCATCAGATCGTGCACCGACTGACCGGGAACGGCCTGGGCCTCAGGCACGGCCACCTTCTGTATGGCGTGTTGCAGCTCCACGCCCGACGCCTCGAGCCGCTCCGCCAGATCCGGGCGATGCAGGAGTTCAAAAGCCGTCGCCGTCTGACGGGCAAGCCAGTCCTCAAGGACCCGGCCGATGGTTTCGCGGCCGTGAGGGGCGTAAAGGTCGTGCACGCCGCGACAGGCCGGGCCGCGCGGCTCGACCGGCGCCGGACGCCTGCGGTTCAGTTCGGGCGCGCCCCGCGTCAGGATGACGACGCTGGCGAACTCCATGGTCTCGGGGTCGAGCGTCTCCTTGGTGACGCGCACCGCCACGGCCTGACGGTCGCGCATCAAGTCCTCGGCCGTCTCCATGGCGCGGCGGCGATCCTCCGTGGCCTGCGACAGGGACCAGTCGTCCGGCGGCGTGCGGCGGATGTAGATTTCGTAGTGGACAGGACCGGCCATGGCGCCTTCAGAGACAACAAGGCGGCCATCCTGCCTCTTCAGGCTTTAAGGCGAGGTTTCGCCTTTTCCTCGCGCGGGTTGAAAGGCAGAGTCATGCGAACCATTTTGCAGTGGCCGTAAAGTCACCGCGATTGCATAGAACGGTTACGCTTGCCGCGCGTTACCGGATAAGGCGGCCGATCAGACGATCGCCCCGCCCGCACTAAGGAGAAGCCCTTGGCTAACATCACCCTGGTCGACGACGACGAGAACATCGTGGCCTCCGTCTCTCTGGCGCTGGAAAGCCACGGCCATAAGGTGACCGCCTATCACGACGGCGCCTCGGGCCTGGAAGCGCTGGAGACCAGTCCGCCCGACCTGGCCATCCTGGACGTGAAGATGCCCCGCATGGACGGCATGGAGGTGCTGCGCCGCCTGCGTCAGACCTCCAGCATTCCGGTCATCATGCTGACGTCCAAGGACGAGGAGATCGACGAGATCCTCGGCTTCAACCTCGGCGCCGACGACTACATCCACAAGCCCTTCAGCCAGCGCCTGCTGATTGAGCGGGTGAAGGCCCTGCTGCGCCGCGCGGGCGTGGAAGGCCTGGATCCGATCGACCCCGCCGCCGCCGAAGCCGGCAAGGCCATCAAGCGCGGCAAGCTGTCGATGGACCCGGCGCGCCACGAATCGACCTGGGACGGCCGACCGGTAAAGCTGACCGTCACCGAGTTCCTGTTGCTGCAGGCCCTGGCCCAGCGCCCCGGCTTCGTGAAGAGCCGCGACAATCTGATGGACGCCGCCTATGACGATCAGGTCTATGTCGACGACCGCACCATCGACAGCCATGTGAAACGGATGCGAAAGAAGTTCCGCATGGTCGACCCCGAGTTCGACGCTATCGAGACCCTGTATGGCGTCGGATACCGCTACCGCGAGAGCTGAAGCCGAAGACGTCCCGGCGCGGCGCCGATTCCGCTTCGGCGGATCGCGCCTGGGCGGCTTCATCCTGGCCCTCAATCTCCTCAGCCTGCTGATCCTGTTCGGCGGCGCCCTGGCGCTGAACGAATGGCGGCGCGGCCTGATCGAGGCGCGCCAAGAATCCCTGGGCGTCCAGGCTGAGCTGCTGGCCAACGTCCTGGGCGAACTGGGCATCACCCAGGGCGACCCCTATCCCATGCTGGACGATCGCGCGGCCGCCCTGTGGCTGCGCGACAACTTCATTCCGGCCGGACAGCGCGCCCGCCTGTTCGACATGGACGGGATCGAGGTGTCCGATTCCTATCGGGTCAGCGACACCATTCCGGGCGAGCCCCTCCCCCCGGCCCATCCCGCAGGAACCGCCCTGGCGCCTAGCGAGCCGTCCGCGCGTGAGACCGCGCGCCTGGCCCGCGCCGATGCGGAACTGTCCGCCGAGGTCGAACGCGCCCTGCAGGGCGTGCCTCAGGCCGCCATCCGTCGCAATGAAGAGGGCGAACGGGTGGTCTCCGTCTCCCTGCCCGTGCGCCATGTGCAGCAGGTCCTGGGCGTGCTGACGCTGGAGGCGGGTGACGTCAACGAGACTCTGGCCGCCCAGCGCCGCGCCCTGACGCCTTTCGCCCTGGTGGCCCTGGCGGTGAACCTGCTGGCGTCCCTGGTTCTGCACCTGTTCGTGGCGCGCCCGGTGATGCGTCTGTCTGCGGCGGCGGACCAGGTGCGGCTGCAGCGCGCCCGCGCCATCTCCCTGCCCGATCTCGAGGATCGTCGCGACGAGATCGGCGACCTGGCCCGCGCCCTGGAGTCCATGACCGACACCCTGTCGACCCGTATGGACGCCATCGAACGCTTCGCCGCCGACGTCAGCCACGAGATCAAGAACCCCCTGACCTCGATCCGCTCGGCGCTGGAGACCCTGCCGCTGGTCAAGACCGAAGAACAGCGGGCCCGCCTGACCAATCTGCTGCAACAGGACGTGCGGCGGCTGGACCGGTTGATCACCGACATCTCCAACGCCTCGCGCCTCGACGCCGAACTGTCGCGCGATCGCCCGCGCGCCATCGACCTGAACGAACTGCTGGGCGACATCATCGGAGTCTATGAGGCCGGGCAGAAGCCGGGCGAGCCGCCGGTGCGCTTCGCCTCGACCGCCGAGAACGCCCGAGTGGTGGGCCGCGACATTCCCCTGGGCCAAGTGTTCCGCAACCTGATCGACAACGCCCGCTCCTTCAGCCCGTCCGAGGGCGAGGTGCGGGTCCGCCTGGAACGCGACGACAGCCAGCCCGACGTTCCCCTGCGCATCCGCATCGAGGACGACGGCCCCGGCATCCCGGCCGAGAATCTGGAGACGGTGTTCGAGCGCTTCTACACCTCCCGCCCCAAGGGCACGGCCTTCGGCGCCAACTCGGGCCTGGGCCTGGCCATCGTGCGCCAGATCATCGACGCCCACGGCGGACGGGTCCACGCCGAGAACCGCATCGACGCAAACGGCGCCGTGGTCGGGGCCCGCTTCGAAGTGCGGCTGCCCGCGACCGGAAAACGCGCGTGACCCCGCCGCGCCAACCCCTGCACGCCACAGTCGTCGCCGTCCGCATCGACGACGCCTGGCGCGGCGTCCTGATCCAGGGGCCGTCCGGCGCAGGCAAGAGCGACCTCGCCCTGCGGCTGATGCAGGTCGGCTGGAGGCTGGTCGGCGACGATTGGGTGGACGTCTTCGCCTGCGAAGGCGCCCTCTACGCCGCTGCGCCCGCGACCATCGCCGGGCGGATGGAGGTGCGCGGCCTGGGCGTCGTCAGCCGCCCTTTCCTGCCCTCGACGCGGATCGCCCTGTCGCTGCACCTGACGCATGAACCGGTCGAACGGATGCCCGAGGCGGCCCAGGACGTGATCGACGGCGTCGCCGTGCCGCGTCTGGTTCTGGACCCTCGTCCCGCCTCCGCGCCCCTGGTCGTGGCGGCCGCCATCAACCGCGCCATGAGGGCTGCGGGCCGGCGCGGCGACAGCGCTCTTTGATCCGCGCCGCGATTGCCCTATGAAACGAGGCTTGTCGCTCGTCGAGGCGAGCTGGGGATGTCTTTGGTGAAGCCTATATGATCGGGCTGGTGATCGTCACCCACGGGGGCCTGGCCTCCGAATTCCTGTCGGCGATGGAGCACGTGGTGGGGCCGCAGCGCGGCGTCGCCGCCATCTGCATCGGTCCCGAGGACGATATGGAGCGCCGGCGCCGCGACATCGTCGACGCCGCCGCTGCAGTCAATGAAGGCGAGGGCGTCATCCTGCTGACCGACATGTTCGGCGGCACCCCCTCCAACCTGGCCATCTCGGTGATGGAGCAGACCGGCGCCGAGGTGATCGCCGGACTGAACCTGCCCATGCTGATCAAGCTGGCCAGCGTGCGCGGCCGTGAAAGCCTGGAAGCCTGCGTGGCCCACGCCCAGGACGCCGGCCGCAAATATATCTCGGTGGCGTCGTGGGTGCTGGCGGGCGAGAAATGAGCGACGTCGTCCCGTCCGCCCAGGCGACCCTGAACATCTGCAACCAGCGCGGCCTGCACGCCCGCGCCTCGGCCAAGTTCGTGAAGCTGGCCTCGGAGTTCGAAGCCGAGATTCAGGTGACGCGCGACGGAGTGACCGTGGACGCCCGCTCGATCATGGGTCTTCTGATGCTGGGCGCCGGGATCGGCTGCGGCGTCGAGGTGAAGGCCGAAGGGCCGGACGCCGCCGAGGCCGTCGCCGCCCTCACCGATCTTGTGGCGCGTCGCTTCGACGAGGATCAGTAGTCAGGTCCGGCGGAGTACGGACCACGCCGGCGCATTCGCCCTCCAGCGGCACCCTCACCCCGTCGCCCGAACGATCGGTGCGGTCGCGGAACAGGGCCGCGCGCGCCAGAATGATCAGCGTCACCGGCGTCGTCACCGTAAAGAAGACGGCCACCAGCAGTTCGACCGGCATGAACTGCCCCTCGGCGGCAGTGAAATAGACCACCGACCCGCCCAGGATCAGGAACATGCCGAGCGTCGCCCCCAGCGTCGGGGCGTGGACCCGCTCATAGAAGGTCTTGAGCCGCACCAGGCCGAACGCGCCCAGGAAGGTCAGGGCGGACCCGGCCAGAACCAGACACGCCGCCAGCAGGGCCGCCCAGGCCGGGACGTTCGCGGGAAATCCGGTCATTCGATCACCTCGCCGCGCATCAGGAATTTGGCCAGGGCGACCGAGGAGGTGAAGCCCAGCATGCCGATGATCACCGCCGCATAGAAATACAGGTGGCTGCCCGTCCGCACCCCGAAGGCGACGACCAGGAGCATCCCCGCCTGATAGAGGGTGTCCAGGCCCAGGATGCGATCCTGGGCGCGCGGCCCCTTGGCGATGCGCCACACGCCGATCAGGGCCGCCCCGGCCAGGAACAGCTGCGCTACGACCAGCGCCCAGTAGAAGACGGCGCCGCTCATTCGAAAATCTCCATCAGGCGGCGCTCATAGCGATTCTTGATGCGGTCCGCCCAGTCGTCGCCGTCCTGCAGGTCGAGGATATGCAGCAGGAGCACGCCGGTCGCGTCCTCGTACTCGACCCAGATGGTGCCGGGGGTGCTGGTGATGATCACGGCCAGCACGGCCAGGCCGTATCGGTCCCGCATCTCCAGCGGGATGTGCACAAAGCCCGAGACGCGATTCTCGCGCGAGGCGTTCAGCCCCAGGATGACCAGGGCCACCTCCCAGTTGGAGCGGATGATGTCGCGCGTGACGACCAGGGCGAAGCTCAGCAGGGTCAGCGGCCTTCTGACCCGCACCGGCTCGACCTCGAGAGCGCGCATGATGTGGGGCGCGGCCAGGGCCATCAGCAAGGCCAGGGCCAGGGCGGGCGCAGCGACCGACCCGCTGAGCAGCAGGGAGGCGCCGAACAGGGCCAGCGACAGGATGGGGTGAGGCAGAACCGCCCGGATCATGAGCCGCCTCCCAGCACCGCACGGACATAGGCGTCGGGGCGCACCAGCCAGTCGGCCGTGTGGTCGGCATAGGCGAAGCCCGCCTCGCCGAAGATCGCCAGGAAGATGCAGGCCGCCAGCAGACCGGCGATGGCCACGCCCTCGGCCGCGCCGACGACGACCGCCGGCTCGGCGTCGTCGTCCCGCGCCCACAGGGCCGCCATGCCCAGGCGCGTCAGCCCGATCAGGGCGCCGAGCGAGGCCAGGGAAAGGGCGGCGATCACCCCATAACCCGCCCAGCCGGCGAGGCCTGACAGGGCGTCCATCATGGCCAGCTTGCCGATGAAGCCCGCCAGCGGCGGCAGGCCGGCGATCATCAGGGTCGAGATCAGGAAGGCGCCGCCCAGAGCCGCCACGGCGGCCGGAATTACCAGGCCGGGCTCATTGCGCTCTTCGTCGTCGAAGGGATCGATATACTCGTCCTCGAAGACGGCGCGGCCCGAGCGCGCGCCGGGGTCCTGACCGCGGTTCAGCACCTCGGCCAGCATGAACAGGGCGCCGCAGGCCAGGGTCGACCCCACCAGGTAGAAGACCGCCCCGCCCAGGACGTCGGCGTTGCCCGTGCCCGCCGCCGCCAGCACCGTGCCGGACGAGACGATGACGGCGTAGGCGGCGGCGATCGACAGATCTCGCGCAGCGATGATGCCTGCCGTGCCGAAGCCGATGGTCGCCAGACCGCCCAGCAGGATCCACAGCTGCCCGAACCCGGCCGAAGCGCCGCTGTCCGCCGCAAACAACAGGAAGCTGAGACGGATGATCACATAGGCGCCGACCTTGGACAGGATGGCGAAGACGGCGGCCGCCGGCGCGCTGGCGGCCGAATAGGTGGTGGTCAGCCAGAAGCCCAGCGGCCACATGGCGCACTTGGTCAGGAAAGCCACGCCCAGGACGGCCGCGCCGACGTGGAACAGGCCCCGGTCCGCCTCGGCGATCTGAGGGATGCGCACGGCCAGATCGGCCATGTTGAGGGTGCCGGTCACGCCGTAGATCAGGCTGACCCCGATCAGGAACAGCATGGAGGCCGTCAGGTTGACGGCGATATAGGCTAGGCCCGCCCGGATACGCGCCTCGCCCGACCCATGCAGCGCCAGGCCGTAGGAAGCCGCCAGCATGATCTCGAAGAAGACGAAGAGGTTGAACAGGTCGCCCGTCAAGAAGGCGCCGTTGACCCCCATGACCAGCAGCAGGAACAGGGCGTGGAAACGCGGCCCCGCCCGGTCCCATCGCGCCAGGGCGAAGATCATGGAGCAGGCCCCCAGCACGCTGGTCAGGGCCACCATCAGGGTCGACAGACGGTCCGCCACCAGGACGATGCCGAACGGCGCCGGCCAGTCGCCCAGTTGATAGACGCGGGCGGTGTCGCCCCCGCCCGTGGCGCCGGTAGCGCTCTCATGCAGCAGGGCCAGGGCCATGGCCAGGATGGCCGCCATGGCGAAGAGGCTGAGGCCGCCCTTCAGCAGGCGGCGGCGCTCGTCGAACAGCAGCATGGCCGCCGCAATGACCATGGGCAGGACGATCGGCCCGATGATCAGATGTTCCTGCCAGTCGGTCATTCGGGCGCCTCCTGGCCGTCGACATGGTCGCTGCCGGTCTCGCCGCGCGAGGCCAGCAGCACCACCAGGAACAGGGCCGTCAGGGCGAAGCTGATGACGATGGCCGTCAGCACCAGGGCCTGGGGCGTCGGATCGGCGTAGAGGGCCGGGTCCTCGGCGCCCTTGCCGGTGATCGGCGCAGCGCCGGAACGCAGCCGCCCCATGGAGAAGATGAACAGGTTGACCGCATAGGAGACCAGCGACAGACCGATGATGACCTGAAAGGTGCGCGGGCGCAGCATCAGCCACACCCCCGAGGCGGTCAGAACGCCGATGGCGAGGGCCAGGACGATCTGGGTCATTGCGCCCCTCCCTTCTGCTCGGCTTCCGCTTCGGCCTCGGCCTCCTCTATGCGCGCACGACGCAGCGACTGGTGCGCCAGGGCGACCAGGATCAGCACGGTGGCGCCCACCACCAGCACCACCACGCCCAGGTCGAACAGCACGGCGCTGGCCAGGGGCACGCGACCCAGCAGCGGCAGATCGGCGTACTGGAAGTAGCTGGTCAGGAAGGGTTGATCGAAGATCCAGCCCACGGCGCCGCTGATCGCAGCGATCAACAGGCCGACGCCGATCCAGATGATCGGGCGGATCTCCAGCCGCTCCTCCACCCAGCGGGCGCCGGACGACATGTATTGCAGGATGAAGGCGATCGACAGCGCCACCCCCGCCGCGAAGCCGCCGCCGGGCAGGTCATGCCCGCGCAGGAAGAGGTGCACGGCCAGAAGGATGATGAAGGGGAACAGCCAGCGCATCACCACGCCCGGGATCATCATGGTGTCGCTGAGGGTGTCGCCTTCGCTGCGGCCCTCGCGAGCGCGGTCCGACGCATCCTGGACCCGCTTCTGCATCGGCTGGGACAGGCTGTCGCTGGCCGGACGGAAGCGACGCAGCAGTGCCAGAACCGTCAGGCCGACGACGCCCAGGACGGTGATCTCGCCGAAAGTGTCGAAGGCGCGGAAGTCGACCAGAATGACGTTGACGACGTTGCGGCCGCCCGCCTCCTCATAGGCCCGCTCGACGAAGAAGCGCGACACGCCCTCGACCGGCGGGCGCACCATGACGGCCCAGGCGATCAGGGCCGCGCCGGCCCCGGCGCAGATGGCGATCACCCGGTCCAGACGACGACGCCAGCGGGCGCGGCGCTGCTCGGACTCGGGCACATGGATTTCGGCCAGGCGCTTGGGCAGCCAGCGCAGGCCCAACAGCAGCAGCACCGTCGTCACCACCTCGACCACCAGCTGGGTCAGGGCCAGGTCGGGCGCCGACAGCCAGACGAAGGTCAGGCAACTGGCCAGGCCCGCCCCGCCCATCAGGATGACGGCGGCCAGGCGGTGATATTTGGCCTGCCAGGCGGCGGCCAGGGCGCAGGAGCCGCCCGCCAGCCACAGGGCGGCGAAGGCCAGGTTGTGCGGCTGGGGAACACGGAACTCGGGCCAGGTCAGGACGAAGCCGCCCGCCGCCGCCACAGCCGCCGACAGCAGGGCCGTCAACAGGATCAGCCGCAGCTGCGGCTGCAGGCGCTGCGCGCCCAGATGGCGCACGATCCACTGCGACAGGTCCATGAGGATGACCTGGGACCTTTCGAACAGATAGCCGCCGTTCAGCCGCTTCATGCCCCAGGGGCCGCCGCGCGGATTGGCGTTCAGCGCCTTGCCGAACACGACATAGAGGCCGATCCCGCCCGCCATGGCGATGACGCTGAGCAACAGCGGCAGGTTGAAGCCGTGCCACAGGGCCAGGCTGTAATAGGGGAGGTCGAAGCCGAGCATGGTCACGGCGGCGCTGCGTAGGAAGGGCCCGACGGTGACCGCCGGAAACACCCCGACCAGAAGGCACAGGGCCACCAGCACCTCGACCGGACGCCGCATCCAGCTCGGCGGCTCGTGCGGAACGCGGTCCAGCTCGGTCGGCGGCGGGCCGAAGAAGGTCGTATGGATGAAGCGCAGCGAATAGAGGACGCTGAAAGCGCTGGCCAGGGTCGCCAGCACCGGCAGGGCCTGGTTCAGCGCCGAGGTCTGGGTGCTGGCCAGGGCCTCGGCCAGGAACATCTCCTTGGACAGGAAGCCGTTCAGCAGGGGCACGCCCGCCATGGCGGCCGCGGCGACCATGGCCAGGGTGGCGGTGATCGGCATGAAGCGGATCAGGCCGCTGAGCTTGCGCATGTCGCGCGAGCCGGCCTCGTGGTCGATGATGCCCGCCGCCATGAACAGCGAAGCCTTGAAGGTCGCGTGGTTGATGGTGTGGAAGATGGCGGCGATGGCGCCCAGGTCCGACCCCAGCCCCAGCAGCAGGCAGATCAGGCCCAGGTGGCTGATGGTCGAATAGGCCAGCAGGCCCTTCAGGTCGTGCTGGAAGATGGCGCACCATGCGCCGACCAGCAGGGTCGTCAGCCCCAGGCCGCCGACCACGAAATACCACATCTCGGTCTCGCCGAAGACGGGCCAGAACCGCATCAGCAGGAAGACGCCCGCCTTCACCATGGTGGCCGAATGCAGATAGGCGCTGACCGGCGTCGGCGCCGCCATGGCGCGCGGCAGCCAGATATGGAACGGAAACTGGGCGCTCTTGGTCAGGGCGCCGATCAGGATCAGACCCAGGGCGACCGGATAGAGGGGGCTGGCCAGGATGACGTCGCGCGCGGCGATGACGGCGTCCAGCTCATAGCTGCCGACGATCCGGCCGATCAGAATCATGCCGACCAGCAGGGCGACCCCGCCGGTGGCGGTGATGGTCAGCGCCATGCGCGCGCCCTCGCGCGCCGAGGCGTTCTGGTGCCAGTAGCCGATGAGCAGGAAGGAAAAGAGGCTGGTCAGCTCCCAGAAGACGACCAGCTGGATCAGATTGCCCGACAGCACCACGCCCTGCATGGCGCCCATGAAGGCCAGCAGGAAGGAGAAGAAGCGCGGCACCGGATCCTTCGGCGACATGTAGTAGCGCGCATACAGGACGACGAGCGCGCCGATCCCCAGGATCAGGGCGCTGAACAGCCAGGACAGGCCGTCCAGGCGGATGGTGAGATTCACCCCAAGCGACGGCAGCCAGGCCAGGGTCAGCTTCAACACCTCGCCGTCCTGGAACCTGGGCCAGAGCACCGCCAGACAGCCGACGCTGATCAGGGCGATGATCCACGACAGGACGGCCGCAGAGGTCCGCGCATGACGCGGCAGCCCCGAGGCGATCATGGCCCCCAGAAAGGGCAGGACGAGAATGACGAGCAGGAGGAAGCTGGCGGGCACGGGCGTGTCGATCATCTCCGATGGGTTGTGGGGCGGCGCCCGAAAGACTGCGGATCGCGCCTTTTCGTTCTGCCAGAGTTTTTCCTAAGGGAAATGACGCGCTTGCGTCAAAGCGACGAGTTGGCGCGATTGTGACCGTAGCAGGAGCGATTGAGGCGCGAAAACCATCACATTGCGCTCGACAATCATTGTCAACACGCAGGGGCGCGCCCGCAGATGCGGAACGCCCCCGCTCCGACCAGGGAACCGGGGGCGTCTTCAGTTCAGATCGTGAAATCCGGGCCTCAGCCTTCGCCCATGCCTTCGGCCGGTCGAGGCGCGCCGCCGGCGCGCACCGCCGCCTCGATCCGGGCGCCGACGTCGGGATCGATGCTCTTCCAGTAGTCGAAGGCGCGCTCCAGCACCGGCGAGCGCACGCCGCCCAGCAGGCTGCCCGCCACCTGATCGACCAGTCTGGCGCGCTGGTCGTCGTTGAACACCTCACGCACCAGGACGCCCGGCTGGGTGAAGTCGTCGTCCTCGGCGTGCAGGGTATAGGCGCTGCGGACCAGGTCGCCGTCGGCCTCCCAGCCGTCATGGACCGGGCCGGTCTCATCCGACCAGGCGCGGCCGCCGCTGTTGGGGACATAGACCGGCTGCGCGCCCGAGTGGTGATAGGCCATCTGCCCGTCGAACATATAGGTGTTCACCGGAACCTTGGGCTGGTTGACCGGCAGCTGGTGGAAGTTGGTCCCGATGCGGTTTCGTTGGGCGTCGTTATAGGCGAAGGCCCGGCCCAGCAGCATCTTGTCCGGCGACAGGCCGATCCCGGGCACCGTGTTCCCCGGCGAGAAGGCCGCCTGCTCGATCTGGGCGAAGAAGTTCTCCGGGTTGCGGTTCAGCGTCATCCGCCCGACCGGGATCAGCGGATAGTCCTTGTGCGACCAGGTCTTGGTCAGGTCGAAGGGATTGATCCGATAGGTCGCCGCCTCGGCATAGGGCATGACCTGGACCGACAGATCCCACGACGGATGTTCGCCGCGCTTGATGGCGTCGAACAGGTCGCGGCGGTGGAAGTCGGCGTCGGCGCCCGACATGGCCGCCGCCTCGGCGTTCGAGAAGAAGGCCATGCCCTGGCGGGTGTGGAAGTGATACTTGACCCAGAATTTCTCGCCCGCCGCGTTGATCCACATATAGGTGTGGGAGCCGTAGCCGTTCATCTCGCGCCAGGTGCGCGGCAGGCCCCGCTCACCCATCAGATAGGTCACCTGGTGAGCGGTCTCGGGGTTGTTGGTCCAGAAGTCCCACTGCATGTGGTTGTCGCGCAAGCCGGAGTCCGGCAGGCGCTTCTGGCTGCGGATGAAGTGCGGGAACTTCATCGGATCGCGCACGAAGAAAACCGGGGTGTTGTTCCCGACCAGGTCGTAGTTGCCCTCGGTCGTGTAGAATTTCAGCGAAAATCCGCGCACGTCGCGCCAGGTGTCGGGACTGCCCTGTTCGCCCGCCACGGTGGAGAAGCGCGCCAGCATCTCGGTCTTGGCGCCCGGCTGAAACAGCGCCGCCTTGGTGTAGGCTGAAACATCGTGGGTGATCTCCAGCTCGCCGAAGGCGCCGGAGCCCTTGGCGTGCGGCTGGCGTTCGGGAACCTTCTCCCGGTTGAAGTGCGCCATCTGCTCCAGGAAGTGCACGTCATGCAGCACGATCGGCCCGTTCGGCCCGACGGTGAGCGAGTTCCGATCACTGACGGCCGGTGCGCCCGCGCCCGTCGTGGAACCTGAATTCTGCTGGGTCATCGCCTATCTCCTCTGGCGCCCGGCGCTCCCGTACAGCCGCGCCTCGCTTATGAGATGGACCAGCGCCGTAAAAACGCAACCGGCGCAGTCGCAGAAAAACGGCGGGTTCTGGGCCGCACAGCCCTCGGAGGATGTCAGCGTCTCAGCCGGCGCCTGGGATGCCGCGCCATGCGAGGAGGCGACCCGGCCCCGCCTAGAGCTTCCCTAAAAAAGCCCCATTTCACCGGGCCTTGACGAGGAGGAAATTTCGTCTCGCCTGCCATTTCCAGACATTAATTTAGATTTTTGGATTTCAACCCCTGCCCCATGGGCAAAATTATTGCCAGCAACTAGGCTGGCGATGGGAAGCATCTTTCTAAAATCAAGCGGCGCCGTGAGGGGGGCTGCTGGCAAAGAATCGTCAGCATCAGAGGGGATTTCATGCTGTTTTGCGTTTCTCGGGGCGTTCGCCCCGTGATGTATCGTGCTCTGTTGGCAAGCGGGTGCGCGTCATTGGCCTTGATGAGCGCGGCGGGAACCGTCTCCGCCCAGGAAACGCCCGAAGAATCCGGCGCGGTCGAAGTGGGCGAGATCGTCGTCACCGGCTCGCGTATCGCCCGCCGCGACTACGCTTCCAACAGTCCCCTCGTCTCCGTCACAACCGAGGCGATTGAGAACACCGGCCAGGTGACGGTCGAAAAGGCCCTGACCCAGATGCCGCAGTTTTCGGGCGCCATGGGCCAGAGCACGGCCGGTTCGTCCTCAACCTCGCTGAACGGCGGCCAGGCCTACGCCAGCCTGCGCGGCCTGGGCTCCAAGCGCACCCTGCTGCTGCTGGACGGCAAGCGCCTGCAGCCGTCGAACCCCGACGGCTCGGTCGACCTGAACGTCATCCCGGAAGCTCTGATCGGCAACGTCGAGGTCATCACCGGCGGCGCCTCCACCGCCTATGGCTCCGACGCCACCGCGGGCGTCGTGAACTTCATCCTGAAGCGCAACTTCAGCGGCGTGACCGTGGCGTCGCAATACGGCGTCAGCGACTATGGCGACGGCGAGACCTTCCGTCTGTCGGTTACGGCCGGAGACAGCTTCGCCAATGATCGCGGCAGGGCCGTGGTTTCGCTCGACTATTCGATGCGCGACGTCGCCTACCAGTCGAAGCGCGACTATTATTTCACGCGCAATCGCGAGTCCAACACCGCCATCATCGCCCAAGGCGCCGCCTGGTTCGGCAGCAACCGTCCCACGCTGGACGCCGTCAACGACGTCTTCGTCGGCCAGTACGGCGTCAATCCGGTGCTGGGCGCCGGCGACTTCTATAACGGCCAGATCGGCTTCAACACCGGCGACCAGACCCTGTTCAACCTGGGCGGCGCCTCGCCGGTCATGAACCTGAAAGACCCGGAAACCGACGGCCACTTCCTGAACGCCGCCGGCACCAACATGCTGTGGGGCTGGAACAAGGGCCGTATCCAGAACGACAACGAGCGCTACTCGCTGTTCGGCCGCGTCGATTATGAGATTGCTCCCAATATCGACTTCTTCCTGCAGGGCTCGCTGACCAGCTATGAGTCGGAAGGGACGTTCAACCCGACCCTGGCGGGCCTCGCCTATGCCCTGTCGGCGCCGGTGACCAACCCCTACATCGGGGCCGATTTCGCCCATATCCTGGCGTCGCGCCCGAACCCGACCGCCGACTTCGCCCTGTGGAAGGACCTGGACTTCGCAGGAGAGCGCCTGCAGTCCTACGCCTATAACGTCTATCAGTTCATCGGCGGCCTGTCGGGTCAGGTCGGCTACAAGGACTGGACCTGGGAAGCCTACGCCAGCGCCTCCCAGGCTGATTTCGAGAATGTGCAGACCGGCGGCGTCAGCCGCTCTGCCATCACTCGCCTGCTGTACAGCCCGACGGGAGGGTCCGAGTTCTGCGCCGGAGGCTTCAACCCCTTCGGCAATCACGACCCCTCGGCCGAGTGCGTGAACTATGTGCGCCGCAATACGACCAACACCAATGAGTTGACCCAGCGCATGGCCGAGGCCTCCATGCAGGGCGGCCTGTTCAACCTGCCCGCCGGCGAAGTCCGCTTCGCCGCCGGCCTGGGCTATCGCTACAACCAGTTCGACTTCCGTCCCGACAGCGCCCTGGACCAGCCAGACGGCACCAGCGACATCCTGGGCTATAGCGAGCTGCGCGCGTCTTCGGGCAGCGTCGACACGACCGAGGTTTTCGCCGAATTCCTGATCCCGCTGCTGCGCGACCTGCCCTTCATCAAGTCGCTGGAGATGGACCTGGGATATCGCTACTCCGACTATAGCTCCGTCGGCGGCGTCCATGCCTACAAGGCCGATCTGAACTGGCAGGTGAACGACATCGTGCGCCTGCGCGGCGGCTACAATCGGGCGGTGCGGGCGCCGAGCGTCGGCGAACTCTACTCGCCCGTCTCGTCGGCCACGGTCGATATCGGCACCCCGTCCGCCAGCAACACCAACGGCGATCCCTGCGACTACCGCAGTTCGTTCCGCAACGGGCCCGACGCCGAAAAGGTCAAGGCCCTGTGCGTGTCGCTGGGCGTGCCCTCGGCCCTGATCAACGACTTCCAGTTCGGCGCCGCCCAGGTGTTCGCCCTGACCGGCGGCAACCCCGACCTTCAGGAAGAAACGGCCGACACCTATTCGTTCGGCACGGTGCTGCAGCCGACCTTCCAGTCGCCGTGGCTGAGCAACATCAGCGCCTCGATCGACTGGTATCAGATCAAGGTGGCCGATGCGGTCGGCGTCCTGGGCGTCGGCAACGGCATCCGCTACTGCTTCAACGACGGGGGCAACAACCCGACGTTCGATCCGAACAACTACTACTGCACCCTGCAGGATCGCGGGACCAACGACGGCTATATGATCAACCCGCGTCAGCCTCTGCTGAACCTGGGCCAGTTCAACGTCACCGGCATCGACCTGCAACTGGACTGGCGCCTGCACCTGGGCGATGTCGGCCTGCCGGACGAGGGTCAGCTCAGCGTCAGCTCGGCGATCAGCTATCTGAACAGCTTCGAGATCCAGGCCCTGCCGGGCGCGCCGACGTACGACTACGCCGGCACCTGGGGGACGGCGATCGAAGCCAACGCCGGCCAGGCGCACCCCGAATGGAAGGCGTCGACCAGCGTCACCTACTCGCGTGAAAGCTGGAACGTCGGCCTGCGCTGGCGCCACATGTCGGAGATGATCAACAGCGCCCGCGTGACCTCGCCGACCAGCACCGCGCGCGGCGTGGACGCCTATGACGTCTTCGATCTGAACGCCCGGGTGACGTTGCCTTACGACACCTCCCTGCGCTTCACCGTAACGAACCTGTTCAACGAGGCGCCGCCGCAGGTCGGGGATGTCCGCGGCACCTACGACCCGCAGAACTACGACACCATCGGCCGCTACTACACGGTTGCGGTCACCAAGACCTTCTAGGTCTCCGTCAGGGGACCTGAAGCCAGACGCGGCGGGACCTTGTCCCGCCGCACCTGATCCCGGCCCGGCGGGCCGGCGACATTTTCAAATGGGGCGGCGACCTTCGCCGCGTGGAGGAGGACAGTGCAGTTGTCATCTAAGAAATCATGGTTTGTCGGCCTGGCGGCCGCCCTTCTGGCCTCGACCCCGGCGGTCGCGCAGCAGGCGGCCTCGGCGCCGGGCGTCTCCTATATTCATGCCGGGCGCCTGCTGGCTGACCCGGCGACCGGCCGCGTGGCTCAGAACCAGACCCTGGTGATCGAGAACGGCCGCGTGCGCGAGATCGTCGACGGCTTCGTCGGCCAAGGCGACGTGGTCGACCTGTCCGACAAGTTCGTGCTGCCGGGCCTGATCGACAGCCACGTCCACATCACCAATCAGCAGGGCGAAGGCAACCGCGTCGCCCGCTTCACCAACACCGCCGCTGACTCCGCCGTACAGGGCGCGGCCTATGCCCTGGTGACGCTGCAAGCCGGCTTCACCACCGTCGCCGACCTGGGCGGCGCCAGCGACGCCGTCATCGCCCTGCGCAACGGCATCGCGGCGGGCAAGATTCCCGGCCCGCGCCTGCTGGTCTCGGCCGGCACGGTGACTCCGCACGGCGGCCACGGCGACGCCAACGGCGTGAACAGCGCCCTGGTGCCGGTGCTGCGTCAGAACGGCGTCTGCTCCGGCGCCGACGACTGCCGTCGCTCGGTGCGCGAGCGCGTGCGCGCGGGCGCCGACATCATCAAGATCACGGCCACGGGCGGCGTCCTGTCCGACACCGGCGCGGGCCTGAACCAGCAATTCTCGAACGAGGAACTGCAGGCCATCGTCGAGACCGCGCACTTCATGGGCCGCACGGTGACCGCCCACGCCCACGGCACGGACGGCATCAACAGCTTCCTGCGCGCCGGCGGCGATTCGATCGAGCACGGCACCTTCCTGGACGACGAATCCATCCGCATCTTCAAGGCCAACAACGGCTGGCTGGTGCCGACCCTGCTGGCCGGCGACTTCGTCGCTCGCGAAGCCGCGCGTCCCGAAACCTTCTTCACCCCGAACCAGCGCAAGAAGTCGCTGGAAGCCGGTCCGCAGATGCTGGACATGGCCCGCCGCGCTCACCGCGCCGGCGTCCAGATCGCCTTCGGCACCGACACCGGCGTCTCGCCGCACGGTGAAAACGCCAAGGAGTTCGCCCTGCTGGTTCAGGCCGGCCTGACCCCGCTGGAAGCCGTCCGCGCCGCCACCGTCGGCGCCGCGACCCACTTCCGCCTGCAGGACGAGATCGGTCGCCTGACGCCCGGCTACGCCGCCGACGTCATTGCCGTCTCGGGCGATCCGCTGAGCGACGTCACCACCCTGGAGCACGTCAAATACGTGATGAAGGGCGGCGTGACCTATCGCAACGACTGACCGCCGACGCCTCGGCGTCCGTGATCGGAAGAATCTGAAGGGGCGGCGCGAGCCGCCCCTTTTTTGCGCCCGGCTCTCAGTCAGCCTTCGGCAGGCTCCGCTATTGGCCGCCCATAGCCGGCGCATAGTCCTCGTCGAAGAAGCAGGCGGCGTCATAGCGCGCCCGCGCCGCTTCGCAGAGCGCCGCCACCGAGCGCGGCTCCGGTTTCGTTCCACCGTCTATCCAGGCCATCAGCGCCTCGAAAACCGCGACGTATTCCGGCGGGCTGAGGGCGCTGTGCGACGCCTCGTCGGTGAAGGTCTGCACCAGCAGGCTTGAGCGCCCCGCCGCCGCCACGCGGTCACGATAGGCCGCCTCGTGCCAGACGAAGGCCGTAGGGTCGTCCTTGCCGTGAATGGTGATCGTCGGAGCCACGATCAGGCCGGACAGGTCCGCATCGTAGGCCAGACGCGCCACGCCCATGGGGTCCGCAGCGAACCGCTCGACCCCCGCGTTCAGCGCCGCATCGTCGTGCGAGCCCTGATAGACGGTCCGGCTGTTGTCGAACGGATTGAGGCCGTCCAGACGCCGCTGCACCAGATCCTGGAACAGGAAGGTCCCCCAGGCCAGGTGAGAGACAAGCTGGCCCTCGCCTATGCCCACGACGTTGAGAATATCGGCCAGCCGCCGCTTCTGCTCCGGCGAGCGTTCGGTCTCAGCCAGGCCGACGCCCGTGCAGGCCTGCACCCGCTGGGCCAGTTGGGCGCGGGTCAGGCGGACGCCCTCGGGCAGGCCCTGCCAGACCGGATACTGCGCCTCGTCGGGCGCCGGATGGTTCTGGCAGTAATACTGATAGACCGCACGTAGATCGGCGCGGAACCTGTAGGCCTCGGTCCCGCCCGCCAGGACGCCGCTGGTGAGGACCACGCCGTCCCAGACCACCTGGCCCTCGGCGTCGCGCGCATAGAGCTCGGCCGCCTTGGCCGCGACATTGCCGCCCCAGGACTGGCCGTGCAGCAGGGTGCGGCGCGGACGTCCGAAGGCGTCCCAGAAGATCTGGCGCAGATCGTCGGTGTCCTCGGCGGCCATGCGCACGCCGTAGCCGCCCCGGCGATAGGTCGAGCCGGCCCAGGCGAAGCCCTCCTTCACCGTCATGGAGAAGCGTTCCAGATCCTCCAGCGGATCATCGGCCCTGGGAGCGCCCGTGCGCGGCCCGCCATGAGCGTGGACAATCAGCGAGCCGTTCCAATTCTCGGGCACGGCGATCCAGTAGTAGCCGCCCTTGGCCGCCCGCCCCGACCAGCAGTGCGCCTGCTGAGGAAGGAAATCGGGACAGACGGCCGGGGCGGGCGCCGGCGACGAAGCCGCAGGCGCATCCTGGGCGGCGGCGAAGGGCGCGCCGGTCAGCGTGACGGCGGCGGCCGCCGCCAGCATCGAAAACAGACGCATCCCTATCGCCTCCTCAGATCAGAACGACTTGGTGGCCGTGACGTACCAATAGCGGCCCCACGGGCTGTGCACCGAGCCGCGATAGCCGTTGTCGGCCAGCGGCGGTCCCTGATCCGTCAGGTCGCGGACGCCCAGACGCAGGCGCGTCTCGGCCGGGAATTCATAGTCGACATAGGCGTTGACGGTCTGGCGGGCGTCGACGACCCACGGGTCGCCCGAGGCGCCCAGCAGGCCGGGCTGCTGGAAGTCGCTGATGTACTGGGTCGTCATCCCTGCGCGCCAAGGGCCCTTGCGCCAGGTCAGGCTGGCGTTGAGGCGCCATTCTGGACGCCCGTTCTGCCCCACCAGTTGCGAGGAGTCCGGCAGGGTCGTGCCGGCATTGATCGTTCCGGCCTCGCGGGCGGCGTACAGCTCATTGACGATATCGCCCGGATCGCGCGTGAATTCGTCCAGCTTGCTGGCGTTCACATTGACGATGAAGGTGCCGTACTTGGTGCGACGCAGCGACCAGTTCATGGCCAGGTCCAGGCCGCTGACGGTCTGGGGCTGAAGGTTGATGAAGCGGTCGTTGATCGAGACCACCTCGCCCACCGGGGTCAGGCCCGTGCCCTGGAACAGCAGGATGTCCTCGGGCGTCGGCGCGCGACGGTTGACCAGCGGATTGGAGCCGCCTTCGACGCGGTTCAGGTAGTCCAGCGCCAGGGCCGTCTGGGCGCCCAGCAGGCCGACGATCTTCTCCTGCTCGATCCGCCACTTGTCGATGGTGAAGGTGAAGGCGCCGAAACGCTCGGGGATGAAGGAGGGCTGCAGCACCAGGCCGTAGGAGGTGTTGGTGCTCTCTTCCGGCTCCAGGTCCGGGTTGCCCGCGACAAGCAGGGAGGCGCCCGAGGTGTTCTGCGAACACTGCGAGAAGTTGCTGATGCGGCCGGCGCGCAGATCGGCCTCGCAGCGGACATAGTCCGTGCCGCTGGCCAGACGGGCGTATTCCGTGGCGTGGGTCTGCTCCAGGTTCGGCGCGCGGAAGCCTTGCGAATAGGAGCCGCGGACCCGCACGCCCGGAACCACGTCCCAGGCCGCGGCGATCTTCGGCTTGGCCACCGAGCCGAAGTCGGAATAGTGCTCGTACCGGCCCGCCAGCTGCACATCTAGCTGATAGACCAGAGGAATGTTCATCTCGGGCGAGACCACCGGCACGGCGAACTCGACATAGGTCGAGAAGACCTCACGGCTGCCCGAGGTGTCGGGGTTGGGGCTGACGGCCGAGACGTTGGACAGGTTGGTCTCGCCGCTGACCATGTCGGTGAAGGTGTAGGTGCCGTCCAGATTGGCGTCGCGGTCGTCCTTCTGGGTCTCGCGGCGCGCCTCGACGCCGAAGGCCATGCCGACCGGCCCGCCCGGCAGCTGGAACAGGTCGCCGCGCGACAGCTTGAAATCCGCCATGGTCAGGGTCGTGCGCGACACCCGACGCAGGTCGAAGACGATGGCGTCGATCGCCGCCTGCGAACTGGGCGAGCAGTCGCCATAGCTGGTGGTGGCGACGCAACCGCCGCTGAAGGGGTTGTAGGCGTCGGGCGTCGACAGGGCCAACTGCTTCTGCAGGGCCGTCATATTGACGTTGGGCGAGACGTCCTTGGCCTCGGCCTCGGAGTAGACGACCGCCGTCTCCCAGTTGAAGCCGCGCCACTCGCCGCGCAGGCCGCCCAGCAAACGCGCCTGATAGTTGTCGACCTTCACCACCTGGAAGCCGGTGTCGACGAAGCGGTAGTTGGTCATCAGGACCGGCAGGCCCTCGGCTGGAACGCCGGTCAGACCCGGCAGGCGGTTCGGATTGGCCGTGCCGTCGGCGAAGGTCACCGGGCCGAAGGGGTTGTAGTAGTTGCTGGCCGGAATCCAGATGTCATTGAGGTTGACCACCGGCGGCTGCACGGCGCGGCTGTGGGCGCTGTAATAGCCGACCTCGCCGAAGGCCTCGATGCTGTCGGTCAGGTCATAGCGACCCGTCAGGAACAGGTTCAGCCGCTCGACCGACGGGCGCACCGTCGTCTCATGACGGGTGTCGTAGCGCATGTCGCGATGAGCACGGTTGAAGTTGTGGTTGCCCGCCTCAAGGCAGATGTCGTTGCCGACGTCGACGGCGCATCCGAAGCTGCCGGGTTGATAGTGGAAGGCCCCGGCTGAGTTGGTTACGGCCACGCCGTTCGAGCTGATCACCGGGCGCGAGCCGACCGAGAGGCGCGCCCACGGCGTATGCGAGGAGCGGCCGTCCAGCGACTGGACGTCGGCGAAATCGGGATGGTCAGCGAATAGCGGGCGCAGGTCGTCCGAGCGGGTGAAGTCCTGATCCGACGCCCACAGGGCCGTGCGCTGGGCGTAGTTGGCGAACAGGGAGACGTTGCCGCGATCGAAATTCTTGCCCGTGAACAGGTTGAACTCGGTGTCGCGCATCTGCGTGCCCTCGGCGCCGCCGTAGCGGGCGCTGACCGTCAGACCGTCGATGTTGTCGCGCAGGACGGTGTTGACCACGCCCGCCACCGCATCGGCGCCATAGATGGCGGCCGCGCCGTCCAGCAGGACCTCCAGCCGCTCCAGCCCTGACACCGGAATGGCGTTGGAGTTGTAGCTCAGCACCGGCACCGTGCCGGTGTCCGAGGTGCCCTGACTGGTCGGGTGCTGGACCAGACGACGGCCGTTCAGCAGCACCAGGGTGTTGCCCACGCCCAGCGAGCGCAGATTGACCGAGTTCACATCGCCGCGCGCCGAGTTCGAGGTCTGGGGATTGTTGGCGGAATCGAACAGGACGTCGCCCATCTGCGGGATGGTCCGCATCAGCTCGTCGCCGGTCGTGGCGCCGGTGGCCTCGATCTGCTCGCGGTCGGCCACCACCACCGGCAGGGCCGCCGTGGTGCGCGCGCCGCGGATGTTGGTGCCGACGACGACGATGTCCTCGACCTGGGTGGGCTCGGCGGGCAGGGCCTCCTGGGCCAGGGCCGCCCCGGCGAACAGGACGGTCGATGCGGTCGTCGCCATCAGGGCGATCTTGGATGGGTTTCTCATGTCTCTCTCCCAGTCGCCGTGTGCGGCGATCATGTCGTTGAGGACGTGGTTCAGGGTCAGTCGTCGGCCAGCACCAGGTCGTCGCCCGGCCCGGCGGCGGGATCCGGCGCGGCGGCCAGGGGCTGAGGCCCGCCGTCCAGCGCGGCCTTCAGCGCATCGCGGTCCAATTCGCCTTCCCAGCGGGCGACGACGATGGTGGCCACGGCGTTGCCGATGAAGTTGGTCAGGGCGCGGCATTCGCTCATGAAGCGGTCGATGCCCAGGATCAGCGCCATGCCCGCCACCGGCACCGAAGGCACCACCGACAGGGTGGCCGCCAGGGTGATGAAGCCCGCGCCGGTGATCCCGGCCGCCCCCTTGGACGACAGCATGGCCACCAGCAGCAGCAGGATCTGATCCTGCAGGCTCAGGTCGATATTCAGCGCCTGGGCGATGAACAGGGCCGCCATCGTCATGTAGATGTTGGTGCCGTCCAGATTGAACGAATAGCCGGTCGGCACGACCAGGCCGACCACCGACTTGGCGGCGCCCGCGCGCTCCATCTTGGAGATCAGGCTGGGCAGGGCCGCCTCGGAGCTGGAGGTGCCCAGCACCAGCAGCAACTCCTCCTTCAGATAGCGGATCAGCTTCAGGATGTTGAAGCCGTTGGCGATGGCGACCAGACCCAGCACCCCCACCACGAAGATGGCGGACGTCAGATAGAAGGTGGCGATCAGGGCGAACAGGTTCGCGACCGAGGCGATGCCGTAGGCGCCGATGGTGAAGGCGAAGGCCCCGAAGGCGCCGATCGGCGCCGCCTTCATCAGGATGGCGACCAGTTTGAAGAAGGCCGCGCTGACCGACTCTAGGAAGGTCATCACCGGCTTGCCCAGATCGCCGATCATGGCCAGGGCGATGCCGAACAGGATGGAGACGAACAGGACCTGCAGGATGTTGCCGGTCGAAAAGGCGCTGACCACGGTGTCGGGAATGATGCCCGTCAGGAAGCCGACGATGGTGCTTTCATGCGCCGCCTGGGCGTACTGGGCCACCGCGCCCCTATCCAGGGTGGCTGGATCGATGTTCAGACCGTGGCCGGGCCGCACGACGTTGGCGATGATCAGGCCGACGATCAGCGCCAGGGTCGAAAAGACCAGGAAGTAGCCAAAGGCCTTGGCCGCCACCCGGCCGACGCGGCCGATGTCGCGCATCCCGGCGATGCCGGTGACGATGGTCAGGAAGATCACCGGCGCGATCACCATCTTCACCAACTTGATGAAGGCGTCGCCCAGCGGCTTCAGGCTTTCCCCGACGTTCGGCCAGAAATGGCCGATCGCGCCGCCCAGCACGATGGCGACGAGCACCTGGAAATAGAGATGCCGATAGAAGGGGCGGCGCGCGACAGCCGCCGTCTCTGACGCGATGGGAATCAAGAAGGTCGCTCCTGATGGCGAGCAGCACGCTCGCGGATTTCCTCTCGGCGCGATCTTCGCCACGCTTCGACCTCAGTGTGGCCACAGCGCCGCCAGGAGGAAACGGCGCCCGAAATATTAATCAACCCATTGACAATAAATGTTATTTTTACACGCCGCATTTCAAGGACATGCGTTTAGTGCGAAATACCGCTCGAACTTGTGGCGCAAAAGTGCGAAATACCGCACATTGAGAAGATGACGACCCCGGCGGCTGCATCACATTCGGAAGGCCTCGTACGGCGACATGCGAGACTCTGGATCGCCCTGATCCTGGCCTGGCTGGTCGTGGCGACGACGGCCGCCTATGGGCTGGGCGAGACCGCCCGGAAGGGCGCCTCGGCCGAACTGGCGCGCCAATCGGAGTCCGCCGCCGCCCTCCACGCCGCGGTTCTGCGCAGCGAATTGGAGAAGTACCGCGCCCTAGCGCCGGCCATGGCGACCGACGCCGACGTCGCCAGACTGCTGCTGAGCTCTCGCCCCGACCCGGCGATGCTGAATCAACGGCTGGAGGCCCTGGCCGACCAGACCCGCGCCTCGGCCATCTATGTCATCGGGACCGACGGGGTGACCCGCGCCGCCAGCAACTGGCGCCAGCCGATCAGCTTCATCGGCGCCGACTACAGCTTCCGTCCCTATTTCGTGAAGGCGATGCGGGACGGTTCGGCCGAGTTCTTCGCCCTGGGGACGGTCAGCGGCACGCCCGGCCTGTTCCTGGCCCGTCGAGTCGTCGACGGGAACCGCGCCATCGGGGTCGTGGTCGTCAAGGTCGAGTTCGACGCCCTGGAGGCCGAATGGCGCGCCTCGGGCGAACCGGCCTATGTGGTCGATCCCGGCGGCGTGGTGCTGATCACCAGCATTCCGACCTGGCGCTTTCGGACCCTGCGGCCGATGGACGCCGAAAGCCGCCGCCTGACCCTGGCCGACCAGACCCTCGGCGACGGTGCCCTGACGCCCCTGCCCTTCCAGACGCCTGACAACGGGGCCACGCGCCTGATCGAGGCGCCTCTGGACGGCGTCGACCGCCCCTGGATGCACGCCCGCATCGACACCATGACGCCGGGCTGGACGCTGCATCTGCTCACCCCCGATCGAGGTGCCATAGAGACGAGCGTCGCAAACGCCCGCGTTCTGGCCGCCCTGATCGCGACCCTCGCATTCGGCGTCGCCGCCGTGCTTCTGCGTCGCCGCCAGCAGGCCGTCGTGCGGCAGCGCGCCGCCGAGGCCGCTCGCCAGGAGCTGGAGCGTCGCATCGAGGAGCGGACCCGCGACCTGCGTCAGGCCAACGTCGCCCTGAATCGCCAGATCGAGGAGCGGATGCGCGCCGAGGCCAGTCGCGAAGCCCTGCGCGATGAACTGGTCCAGGCCGGCAAGCTGGCGGCGCTGGGCCAGATCGCCGCCGGCGTGGCCCATGAGATCAACCAGCCCGTCGCCGCCATTCGCACCCAGGCCGAGACGGCGTCGGCCTATCTGGAGCGGGACCAGGGGGCCAAGGCGGTGCGCGCCCTGGGCCGCATCGGCGAGCTGACCGCCCGGATCGGGGCGATCACCCAGGAACTGCGCGCTTTCTCGCGCAAGTCAGAGCCGCAGCTTCGTCCCGTATCGCTGAACGAAGCGATCGACGGAGCCCTGCTGCTGCTGGGCGGGCGCCTGCGCCAGGGGGGCGTCCGACTGGTGCGAGCCCGAGGCGGGGACGTGCAGGCCATCGCCGACCGCTTTCGTCTGGAGCAGGTCATCGTCAACCTGATGCAGAATGCCGCCGAGGCGCTGGAAGGGCGCGCCGACGGCAGGATCCATCTGACGGTCCGACGGGTCGGCGGGCTGGTCGAACTCAGCATCGCCGACAACGGCCCCGGCGTGGCCGACGCCATCCGCGACCAGCTCTTCACCCCCTTCTTGACCAGCAAGGCCAACGGCCTGGGGCTGGGCCTGGTCATCTGTCGCGACCTCGTCGCCGGGTTCGGCGGCGAGCTGGACCTGCGCCCGGCCGAAACGGGCGCCGTCTTCGTCGTCAGCCTGAAAGCTGCGTAATGGAGGCGCGCGCCATGGAGTTCCCGCGTCTTGAGACCGTCGCCCTGATCGAGGACGACGATGATTTCCGCAGCGCCCTGGCCGAGCGGATGGAGCTCGAAGGCCTGACGGTGCGCGCCTATCGCAAGGCCGAGACGGCGCTGACGGACATCGACGCCGACTTCCCCGGCGTGGTGGTCACGGACTTGCGGATGCCCGGCCTGGATGGCCGCCAGACGCTGAGTCGGCTTCAGGCCCTGGACCCGGCCCTGCCGGTCATCCTCATCACCGGACACGGCGATGTGGCCGAGGCCGTCGCCGCCATGCGCGGCGGCGCCTATGATTTCGTGGCCAAGCCCTTCGCCTTTGAACGCCTGTCCGAAAGCCTGACGCGCGCGCTGGAGAAGCGCGCCCTGGTTCTGGACAACCGACGCCTGACCGCCCTGTCGTCCGAGGCCGGACTGGAACTGCCGCTGCTGGGCGACAGCCCGGCGATCCGGTCGCTGCGCGCCACCATCGCCCAGATCGCCGACGCCCGCATGGACGTGCTGATCGAGGGCGAGACCGGCGTCGGCAAGGAAGCCGTGGCCCGCGCCCTGCACAACGGGGGGCGCCGCCGGCCTCACCCCTTCGTCGCGGTCAACTGCGGCGCCCTGCCTGACGGGCTGATCGAGAGCGAACTGTTCGGCCATGAGCTGGGCGCCTTCGCCGGCGCCTTGCGACGCCGCGTCGGCCACGTCGAACGCGCCCACAACGGATCGCTGTTTCTGGACGCCGTGGAGACCATGCCCACCGCCGCCCAGGTCAAGATGCTGCGCGTGCTGGAAGAACGCGAAGTCCATCCGATCGGCGCGTCCGAACCGCGCGCCGTCGATATCCGGGTGCTGGCCTCGGCGACCGGCGACCTCGACCACGCCCTGTCCGACGGCCAGTTGCGTGAGGATCTCTATTATCGCCTGAACGTCGTGCGTCTTCGCGTGCCGCCTCTACGCGAGCGCCGCGACGACATCCCCCTGCTGTTCGCCAGCCTGCTGGCGCGCGCGCCGATCAAGGCCGACGGCGAAACGCCCATCATCACGGACGACGTCCGATCCCGCCTGCTGGAGCATGCCTGGCCCGGCAACATCCGCGAGCTCTCCCACTTCGCTCAGCGCTTCGCCCTGGGTCTTGAAGGTCGCGAGACGGCTGGAGAACAGGAGCGCGGCCTCGTCGATCGCGTCGCCCAGTTCGAAAAGCGCATACTGAAAGATACGCTTGAAGCCCTGGGAGGCAACGTCAACGACGCCATCCTCCAACTGAAGCTCCCCCGCAAGACCCTCTACGACAAGCTCAAGCGTCACAATCTGAAGCCTGGCGATTTTCGCAACGGCTAGCGGGGCGGCCTCAATACTCCATTCGCAGACCCAGGGAGAGGGTACGGGGCGGGGCGTAGCCGGCGACGCCGCCGGCGGTTTCGGAGACCTCGACCTCGGCGTCGAACAGATTGTCGGCCGCCAGCCACAGCACGGTGCGCGCGCCGGCGCGCCATTCGGCGCGGGCGTCCACGGCGACGGCGGCGTCCAGCACGCGGCTGTTCAGATCGTCCTCGAATCGCTTGCTCTCATAGCGGGCCTGGACCGCCAGGCCGAGCCGGTCCGACGCCTGCCACTCCACCCCGCCGACGACGCTCCAGATCGGGGCCTGGGCCGGACGCAGTCCGGTCAGCTGAGGCGCCGCCGAGCCGCCGTCCATCCGCGCGTCGGTGATCGACAGGGCGCCGTTCAGATGCAGGCCCTGGCGCAGCGTCTGGCGCGCCGTCAGCTCGATCCCCGTCGCCTCGATGGTCCCGGCGTTCTGGCGCTGGCGCAGCACGCCGCCGGCGGGGACGAAGCCCGCGCGGGGGAAGGTCCCCGGCCCTTCGGCGATGGTGACGTTGACGATGGCGTCCTCGATCCGGTTCCAGAACAGATTGACGCCCAGGGCCGAGATCGGCCCCTCGAACGCCAGCCCCGCCTCGACCCCCTGCAGGGTTTCGGGGACCAGCGCCGCATTGGCCTCGGTCAGGTCGTTGCCGACGCGGAACGGCCGGTGCAGTTCGTTCAGCGTCGCCGGACGGAAGCCGGAATAGGCCGCCGCCCGCGCCGCCCAGCCGCCGCCCCAGCCGCGGCCGATGAAGCGGCGCGCCGCCAGCCGGGCGCTGACCACCTCGCCCGAGCGGTCGGGGTCGGTCTCGTCCAGCGTGGGCAGGCCCGTCTCCCGATCCCATTCGCGGCGCCGACCGTTCTCATTGCGCCAGCCGTCCAGGCGCAGGCCGCCGGCCACCAGCCACAGATCGTCGCTCCAGGAGCCCTCGCCGTAGAGACCCGCCACCGAGGTCTCGCCGCCCGCTACGCGGTCGCGGGTGAAGGCGCCGTTCATGAAGCGGAAGCGCTCGCGCGTCTCGCCCTCGTTGAAGCGGGCGTCGGCGCCCAGCTCCCATTCCAGCCGCCCTCCGGCGACGTCCCGCGTCGAGCGACGCAGGGCGGCGTTGACGCCCCAGCCGGTCGCCGGCGTCTCATACTGATCGTTGGCCGGCGTGGTCGTGCTGCGGTCCGCCGCCACCGCGACGGAGGTGTTGGCGAAGTCGCTCTCGCGCCGCCAGGCCTGCAGGCGCCAGCCATAGCGCCCCTCCTGCGCCCGCCGCGCCGCCGTGGCGGACAGCAGGCGGCCGCTGGCGCTGGATCGCGCCCCAGCCAGCCCCGAGCCGCGCTCTTCGTCATAGGCCGAGGCGCG
>DGIZ01000042.1 GCA_002386585.1 Brevundimonas sp. UBA4609
GCGTTGTCGGCTCGACGGCCGAGCGCGCCGCGCCGGGCGCGGGGCCGCTGGGGCTGGAAGACGGATCGGCCGATCTGATCGTCAACCTGCTGGGCCTGCACTGGGCCAACGACCTGCCGGGCGCCCTGAGCCAGATCCGGCGGGCGCTGAAACCCGACGGCCTGTTCGTCGCCAGCCTGTTCGGCGCAGCGACGCTGAAGGAGTTGCGCGGCGTGCTGACCGAGGCGGAGCTGGAGGTCAACGGCGGGGCGCAGGCGCGCGTCTCGCCCTTCGCTGACGGCTTCGACGGGGCGGCCCTGCTGCAACGAGCCGGGTTCGCCCTGCCGGTGACGGACGTGGACCGGGTGACGGTGCGCTATGGCGATCCCTTCGCCCTGATGCGCGACCTGCGGGCGATGGGCGAGACGAACGTGCTGGCCGGGCCGATCCGCCCCCTCAGCCGCGCCGTGCTGGCCCGCGCGGCCCAGCTCTACGCCGAGCGTCACGCCGAGGCGGACGGGCGCATCCCCGCTACTTTCGAAATGGTGCATCTGGCCGGATGGGCGCCGCACGAGAGCCAGCAGAAGCCCGCCAGGCGCGGCTCGGCCAAGACGCGTCTCGCCGATGCGCTGGGCGTCAGGGAGCAGACCGGTGAGGAGGACTGAGGCTCAGCTTCCGCTGATCGCAGCGCTGATGGTCGTCGAGATGTAGTCGTACATGGCGTTCGATCGCACCGCGAAGGCGGTGACGGCGGCGATGATGACCAGAAAGATCAGGGCGCAGATCAGGCCGTATTCAATGGCCGTGGCGCCGCCTTCGTCGCGATGGAACCGGCAGATGAAACCCTTCACGCCCGGCCCTCCCCTGTCGTCGGCCCGTCAGAGCAGATCGCGCAACCAGGCGATCAGCGGTTCGTCGGCCGGAGGCATGGGATAGGCCGACAGCTTGTCCGGCTTCACCCAGGCCAGACCCGCGTGCTCGCGCGCCTCGACCACGCCGGACCAGCGCCGGCACAGGTAGAGTGGCATCAACAGGTGAAAGGATTCGTAAGCGTGACTGGTAAACACGAAGGGGGCCAGGCAGGCCTCCTTCACGTCGATGCCCAGTTCTTCCTTCAGCTCGCGGATCAGGGCGGCTTCAGGCCGCTCGCCCGGCTCGACCTTGCCGCCGGGGAATTCCCACAGACCCGCCAGTTGCTTGCCCTCGGGCCGTTTGGCGATCAGCACGCGGCCGTCCGGGTCGATCAGGGCGACGGCGACGACCAGGATGGTGGGAACTTCGGGTGCCTCGCTCACGAGCGGTAGTCCCCGTTGATCTCGATGTAGCGCTTGGTCAGATCGCAGGTCCACACCGTGGCCGAGGCCCGGCCCGAGGCGACATGAACGGTGATGTCGATCTCGGGGTTCTTCATATAGGCGCTCATGACCGCCTCGTCGTAGGTCGGCGAGGGGGCGCCGTCGACGGCGGCGACGTGCGGGCCGAAGCGGATGGCCAGACGGTCGCGGTCGACCGCCTCCTCCGTCTTGCCCACGGCCATGACGATGCGGCCCCAGTTGGCGTCCTCGCCCGCGATGGCGGTCTTCACCAGGGGGCTGTCGGCGATCGACTTGGCCAGCTTGCGCGCCGAGGCGGGCGAAGCGGCGCCCTCCACCGTCACCTTGACGAACTTGGTCGCGCCCTCGCCGTCCTTCACCAACTGGTGGGCCAGATCGAGCATGACGTCGTCCAGCGCGGCCGAGAATTCCTTCAGGCGGCGGTCGCCGACGCGTCCGATACGCGGCGCGCCGGACGCGCCCGTGGCGAACAGCAGAGCCGTGTCATTGGTCGAGGTGTCGCCGTCCACCGTCACCGAGTTGAAGGTGGTGCGGACGTGCAGGTTCAGCAGGGCCTTCAGCACCGGCGGGGCGATGTCGGCGTCGGTGACGATGAAAGCCAGCATGGTCGCCATGTCCGGCGCGATCATGCCCGAGCCCTTGGCGATGCCGGCGATGCGGACCTTGACGCCTTCGATCTCGCACTCCGCGTAGGCGCCCTTGGGGAAGGTGTCCGTGGTCATGATGCCCAGACCGGCCTGCGTCCAGTTGTCGGCCCTCAGACCGGCTTCGACCGCAGACAGGCGGGCAGTGATCTTCTTGTCGTCCAGCACCACGCCGATGACGCCGGTCGAGGCCAGCATGACGTCGCGCTGGCGGCAGTCATAGCGCTTGGCGACCTCGGAGGCCGTGCGGCGCGCCGCATCGGCGCCCGCCTTGCCGGTGAAGGCGTTGGCGCAGCCGGCGTTGACGACCAGGGCCTTGACCCCCTCGCCGCCCTTGTCGGCGTCCAGATGACGCTTGCACCAGTCAACCGGCGCCGAGCCGACCTTGTGCCGGGTGAAGACGCCCGCGCAGGACGCGCCCTGCGGGAAGCGGAAGACCACCAGGTCGTCGCGCTCATGCTTGTAGAAGCCCGCCTGCGCCGTCGCGATCTCGACCCCGCCGATCGGCGGAATGGCCGGGAAGGGCACGGCCAGCGGCGAGATCATCAGGCCGGGCTTGCCGGGCACGGCGGCGACCGCCTGGGCGGCCGACTGCGTCGCGCGCTTCAGCGCCGAGGCCAGCGGGTCGAGCGCCTTCTCAATGGCGGTTTCGATCTTCTTGCCGGTCGAGGCGGACTTGGACGGCTGGCTCATGTGGCGGTTCCGGCGGCGGGAGGAGAGGAGGTTTTCCGGGCGGGAGGCGTGGCGGCAGGCGACGGCGTCTTCGCCTCGTCCAGGGTGATCTCGACCTCGGCCTTGCCGCGCAACTGCTCCAGCAGCTGGCGCACGCCTTCATAGGTCAGGTAACGCACGATCTGGGGGCGCGCCTGCTCCAGGGTCGGGGGCGTCTCGGCGCGACGGTCCTCAACCTTCAGCACGGCCCAGCCGGTTTCGGTCTGGATCGGCCCGACGACCTGACCCGGCGTCTTGCCCTGCAGGGCGGTGGCGTAAGCCCCCGGCAGGACGTCCAGCGTCGAATAGCCCAGATCTCCGCCGGAATAGCGGGTGGCGTCGTCGATGGAGCGCTGGGCGGCGACCGCCTCGAAGGCCGCGCCCTGGCCCAGAACGCCCAGAACGGCGTCGGCCTGCTCCTTTGTCGGCGCCAGGATCAACCGCACCCGCACCTCCTCGGTCGTGCGCGCCAGACGCTGCTGCTCGGCGTAGAGGCGTTCGACCGCCTGGTCGGACACGGCGCCGGACACCACCTTCTCGACCAGCATGTCGCCCAGGATGCGCTCGCGCACGGCCTGCAGGCGGCGCTGGGCGGCGGGGCTGGAATCAAGGCCGCGACGTTCGGCCTCGGCGGCCAGCAGCTTCTGGTCGACCACCTCGTCCATCACCCGGCGGAACAGTTCGGAGGACAGGTCCAGAGGATCGTCCTCGCCGATCAGCCCCTGGGCCACCGCCTCGCGGCGCACGTCCGAGGCCCAGACCGCGCGGTCGTTGACCTTGGCGACGACGCGGTCGTTCTTCTCCGGCGCGGCTTCATCCCCGCCGCGCCCGCAGGCGGCGGCGCCCAGCGCCAGCCCGACGGCGGCGATCAGGAACAGGCTGTGGAGGGGACGCCGCGCTCGCATCGGACGCTCC
>DGIZ01000019.1:0-75346 GCA_002386585.1 Brevundimonas sp. UBA4609
GCTCGGCCGCCGGGGTGTTGCTGCGCGCCGCCTACGGCCCGCGCGAGGCGGTCTCCGCCCGCAAGCTGATGTCCCGCCAGATCACGGCTGCGGATGCGCCCAAGGTGCATCGCGGCGGCATGGTGGCGCGGGCGGCGGGGTGGCTGCGGGATAATCTGTAGGACGCATCCGAAGCGTCATCGTTTCGAATGCAACAGCTTTGCGGCTATTGGGGGGTTGCTTAAAAATCGCGTCATCCTCGCTATAAGGGTGCGGATGACGGATGGAAACGAAGCTATCCGCTTCGCCAGCATCCAATGTGAATTCAGTCAAGAAAAAGAGCGGTGGGATGAACCCACCGCTCCGTTTCCAGTGCTGCTCAGCCTTCAGGCTGTCTCAATCACCAGGAGTGGGAGATCGAGAAGTAGGCCCGGCGACCCAGGAAGTCGTATTGCGACGTGCGCGGGATGTTGCCGGTCCGCGTCACGCCGGCGCTGGACGAAACTGCGTCGGGGGTGGCGTCGAACACGTTTTGGACGCCGACTTGCACGGTCCAATTGTCGAACCGGCGGCGAACCGACAGGTCGTGGGTCTGGTAGAAGCCCACTTCGCGGGGGATGAACACCGTTTCATTGAACCAGGTGCTGGTCTCCGAGGTGTACAGGTGCTGGTTCGACGTTTCCGGGACGAAGTTGGCGGCCCAGAAGAAGGTCCAGTCGTTTCTGTCAAACCGGGCGTTCATGTTGGCGACCCATTCGGGGTTGCCGATACGATCTTTCAGGATCGTCGGCGTCGAGGCCGTCCGCAACTGAGATTCCCAGTTGAGGATATAGCTGGCGCGAGCATTCACGGTCAGGTCGCCGAAGCTGAAATCGCGGGTGTAGCGTGCCGTCAGGTCCAGCCCTTCGTTGGCCTGCCGCGAGATGTTCACATAGCTGTCGTTGATCGTGAGGATTTCGTACGGCCGCTCCGGGTCTGTGCCAGGAGCACGGGTGAACAGATCACAGAGCGGCTCGTTCGGGAAGTTTTCCGAAGCATAGCAGCCTGCCACGATGGAAGCTGCACCGAACTGAGCGACCTGATCCTGCACCTCGATGTTGAAGTAGTCGAGGGCGACGTTCAGCTTCACGAACGACGGCGTCCAGATGAGGCCGATGCTGTAGGTGTCAGCCGTTTCGGCGTTGAGGACGCCCTGACCGCCGCCCACCGTCACCTCGGCCGACGAGGTCGGTACGGTGGGGAAGGTGTCCGGCAGGGGGCCTTCACCGGGACGACCAGCGGCGCAGTTGGCCTGGATCGTCGGGTTGCTCGACAAGCTCCAGTTTCGGCAGGGGTCGGACGTCTGAGCGAAACCGTAGTTCGTCAGGTTGCCCAGGAAAAGTTCATACAGGGCCGGAGCGCGGAACGAGGTGCCCGTAGCGGCGCGGATGCGCCATTCCGGGGTTAGCGACCAGTTCAGGCCGACCTTGTAAGTCGTTTGGTCGCCGTAGGTGTCATAATCCGAATAACGGCCGGAAAGGTTGAAGGACAGGCTGTTGACGAGCGGCAGGTCGCGCAGAACCGGAATCTCGAATTCCGCGAACAGCTCCTTGATGGTGTCCTTGCCGACGGTCTCGACTGCCGAGGATGAACCCCAGAAATTGCCCGAACGCTCTTGCGGGCCGGGTTGGTCGTCGATCTTCTCTTCGCGATATTGGAAGCCCAGCGCGGCGCCGACGGGGCCAGCGGGCAGGTCGAACAGGTCACCCGAGATCACGCCTTCAATATAGGCGTGGGTGTAAACCGTGTTGCCGACCTCATAACCTAGGAGGAAGTCGCGATCTTCCGGACGCAGCTGGCCGTCGCCGACCACGGCGGGCGAGAAGAAGTCGACGCCGCCGGTCGGACAGGCCGTAGCGGTGGTCAGCAGGGCGACGTTACAACCGGACGCGGCGGTGGCGGCCAAAACGCGGTCATTATAGATGAAGTTGCCGCCGTAATCGGCGTCTGATCGGCTGTACTGGGCGGTCAGGTCCCAGTCCCAGCCACGACCGATGGCCAGAGAACCACGAATGCCCATGACGCCGCGGATGTAGTCCACCTGCTGATCGGCACGGGAGTTGATCAGCAGGGTGGGCTCGATGTGAGTGATCGGCAGGTTGCCGCCCAGAAGGGGATCGAACATCACAGCCGGGAAGGGATTGCGCGGGTGGGCGGCGGGAATGACGCCCCACCACTGACGCCAGTTTTCCTGCGAGGATTCACGGCGGTTCCACAGCAGTTCGCCGTAGATTTCGGTGTTCGGGGTCAGGTCATAGCCGCCCGTCAGGACGAGGCTGGTCCGTTTGACGGGGGAAATCGCCGTGCGACTGGCGTAGCGGTCGCTGTGGGTGGCGATGCCGGAAAGGCCGGCATAGCTGCGTAACAGTTCATTGTAGGAATCGGCGTCCGGCGCTTGCCACGGCGCGTCGCCTTGAGTGGCAGGCAGCCAGCAGGCGTCGCCGTGACCAACCATGAACACGCGCACATGACGCCAGCCGTTCATATCGCAGCCCAGTGGGCCGCCGCCGGCGATGGCGTTGGGGTCGGGAGCATAGTCCGAAGCGCCCCAACCGCCGCCGGCGAAGTAGAGCGAGACCAGTTCCGCCCCTGTGCTGTTGCAGACATAGGTGCCCGTGTCCGGATCGATCGGGTCGGCCCGGAACAGATGGTTGGAGTCGTAGAAGTTATAGGCTTGAGGGCAGCTGAAGGTGTCGCGGTCCCCGAAGAGCAGCGGCCTGCGCTCGTAATAGTCGGCGCTGACGGAGAGGTATCCACGATCGAACACCCAGCCCTGGCTGGCGCTGATGTTGTATTCTTCACCGCCCGATTCGAAGGGCTGGTTGGCCTGAATGTTGATCGCGCCGCCATCCAGATTTTGGCGGGTGATGATGTTGACCACGCCGGCGATGGCGTCGGAACCGTAGATCGAAGACGCGCCGTCGGTGAGGATTTCAACTCGCTCGATCATCGAGGCGGGAATAACGTTCAGGTCGGTGGGGCCGACCTGGCCGCGGGCGCCGGCGGGGCCAGCGCGACGACCGTTCAGCAGGATCAAGGTGCGGTTGGCGCCCAGGCCGCGCAGCGACAGAGTGTTGACGCCAGGGCCGCCGACGGTAACGAAGCCTGTGAAGGCGTTATTGATTTGACCGGCGGTGCCCGCGATGGTCGAACCTTGCAGGATTTCCGTAGTGTCGATCAGGCCTTCGAGCGTGGCTTCTTCGGAAGTAATGATCTGCACCGGCGATGAGCTGGTGAATTCATTGCGCCGGATGCGCGAGCCGGTGACCACGACGTCGCTGACCTTGGTCGAATCGGTTTCTTCGGCCTGGGTCGAAGCGGTGTCTTCAGTCTGGTTGGTTTGCTGGCTGCTAGACTCTTGAGCCCAGGCGGTTGCCGGAGCGATAGCCAAGGCTCCGGCGATGAAGGTCGAGGCCAGAAGCCTGTTTCGATTGATGCGCATGTGGCGCCCCCCAACGTGATTTCATACTGCTGAATCGGCTGAACCGATCTCCCGCCATGATAGCGGATTGAAGCTTATCCTTACGGGACATCAGCGTAATGCCAACACAATAATGACTAAATTGGGGGAGGGTGCGCCGGGTGTGTCATATTTTGGACACGGCTTGGCGGCGCAGGCGTTGTGCTTTGCCTACTTGCGCGACGCGAGAGTTTTGCGACACCATGAAGTCAAATCGAACGGCGATGGGTGAGATAAAAATGAGTAAAATTAAGCTTATAGCGCTTGGTGCGCTTGGATTGACCGCCGTGGCGGGGCTGGGCGTGGCGCCTGCCCATGCGGCGGCTGAGGCGGTGGCGGCGCCTGAAGCTAGCGCATTTGCTCGACGACCCGCGATCAGCAGCGTCTCCGTATCGCCTGATGGCCGCCACATTGTGGCGGTGATCTCGCCCGACGGTAAACGCCGGGTCATGGCGGTGTGGAAGACCGCTGACATGAAGGCGGCTCCTCATATCGTCGGCTCGGACGCCCGGTCGGAGATCATCGGCGCCCAGTTCATCAAGAACGACCGACTGTTCGTGACGACGCAGCAACTCACTGACTTCAGCCTGAGCGGTCAGGCCGAGCGGTCGTACGCAACGCGGACGCAAGTGTTGGACCTGGAGGGCTCGCCGGTTCGGATGTCGCTGAAGTTCGACGGCCTGACCGACGAGCAACAGCAGTTCGTCGGGGTGGGCGGTCTGGTGAGCGGCCTGCCGCAAGACCCGCAGTCCATCCTGGTGCGCGACCCAATGCGCGGCGATACCTATTCGCTCAACCTCTATACGGGTCGGGCCGAACGGCGTGAGCGGGGATCGGATCGTTTCAGCAGTCCGCAGGCCGATCTGAACGGCGACATCCGGGCGCGCCAGCAGTTCGATTTCGACAACGGCGCCGCCTATATCGCTCAGTGGATCAAGGACCCGAGCGGCGGTTGGGCGGAGCATTTCCGCTGGTACGCGCGCGATCGCAAGCCAATCTCGATCGCCGGGTTTTCGAACGATCCCAACATCGTCTTCGTCAGCAATGTCGAGGGCCGGGATCATGAAGCCATCTTTGAATACGATGTGACGCAGAGAAAGCTGGGCGAGGTCGCCTTCGCCCACCCCTTCTTCGACGCGGGCGGGGTGGTGCGGTCGCGTGCGCCGCAGGATTTCGGCGAGGTTCTGGGGTTCAGCTATCAAGGCGAGCGTGGTCGCACCTATTGGGTCGATCCGCAGATGGAGGCGGCGTTCGAGCAGATCCGCACGGTTCTGGGCGTGCAGGACACGGCTGTGGAATGGAAGGACATCGCTTCTGGTCAGGTCGCGCGGATCAACGTGGGAGACGGCGCCGACATCGACGTGGTGTCCGTGTCCGACGACCGCACCAAATTCATCATCCGCAAGTCCGGCGGGTCGACGCCGCCCGAATACTATGTGGTTCAGGACGGAGGCGTGGTGTTATTGGGCCGCGCCAACCCTGAGCTGAAGGACGCCAAGCTGGGGCCGGTCAGCCTGATCCAGTACGCAGCGCGCGACGGCCTGACGATTCCGGGCATTCTGACGAAGCCGGATCCGGAGGTGTTCGGGCCGGGCCCCTATCCGGCGATCATCACGCCGCACGGCGGTCCGTGGTCACGCGACAATCTGGACTGGGATCCGACGGGCTGGACGCAGTATTTCGCCACGCGCGGCTATGCGGTGCTGCAACCCCAGTTCCGTGGCTCGGAAGGGTGGGGCCAGGCCCTGTGGCGCGCCGGCGACAGCGAGTGGGGCCGCAAGATGCAGGACGATAACGACGACGGCGCCCGCTACCTGATCGAACAGGGCGTCGCGGCTCCGGATCGGATCGCCATGCATGGCTACTCCTATGGCGGCTATGCCTCGATGATGGCGGCGGTGCGGCCCAACGGCCTGTATCAATGCGCCATCGCCGGGGCGGGGCCGGCCACCATCGACCTGTTCAAGAAGGGCACCTACAACAGCCGCTTCCTGCGCGAATTCCAGCATCCGACGGCGAACGGCGAGGACCCGCTGCGTCGTATCGGCGAGGTGTCGATCCCGATCTATCTGTACACCGGAGATCGCGACACGCGGGTGATCCCGGCGGAATCCCGAGCCTTTGCTGCGGCGCTTGAGCGCCTGGGCAAGCCGGTGGAACTGCGCATCCTGCCGGACATGGAGCACACCATGAACACCTGGACGCCCGAGAACACCGAACTGATCCTGACGTCGATCGAGGACTTTCTTAAGACCTCGTGCGGGCCTGGCGGTCTGTAGCGTCACGCGAGCCGATCAGCTGATCTTGACCTAGGGCGGGCTTCGGTCCGCCCCTTTTTCTTGGTCAAGGCTCTGGCAAAGCTTTCAAATTTCTATGTCATCGACTCCGACTCAGTCTAGTTGAGGTAACTCTTCGTTAACGCAGACGGGGTTTTCCTTAACGCGCTCATAACCAATGCGATTCGGCGGGGAGTTCGCATCGGGGACGAAGGGCAGGGTCCTTAGGTCGGAATTTTATAATGTCTCTCTCGCTGGTCAGGCCGGAAGCCACGGAATTGAAGCCCCGCATCGTCGTCTTCGGCGTAGGCGGAGCGGGCGGCAACGCCGTCAACAACATGATCGACTCCGGCCTTGAGGGCGTGGAGTTCGTCGTCGCCAACACCGACGCCCAGCATCTGAGCTTCGCCAAGACCGACCGTCGCATCCAGCTGGGCGAGACGATCACGCAAGGGCTGGGCGCGGGCGCCCACCCCGAAGTCGGCATGAACGCCGCCGAGGAGAGCGCGGACGAGATCCACGCGCACCTGGAAGGCGCGCACATGGTCTTCATCACCTGCGGCATGGGCGGCGGCACCGGCACCGGCGCGGCGCCGGTCATCGCCAAATGCGCGCGTGATCGCGGCATCCTGACTGTCGGCGTGGTGACCAAGCCCTTCACCTTCGAAGGCCGCCACCGGATGCGCCTGGCCGACGCCGGCGTGGCCGAGCTGCAGCGTTACGTCGACACCCTGATCGTCATTCCGAACCAGAACCTGTTCCGGGTCGCCAACGAACGCACCACCTTCTCCGACGCCTTCGGCATGGCTGACCAGGTGCTGCACTCGGGCGTGCGCTCGATCACCGACCTGATGATCCTGCCGGGTCTGATCAACCTCGACTTCGCCGACGTCCGCGCCGTGATGAGCGAGATGGGCAAGGCCATGATGGGCACGGGCGAGGCCACGGGCGACGACCGCGCCCTGTTGGCGGCCCAGAACGCCATCGCCAACCCGCTGCTGGACGAAACCAGCCTGAAGGGCGCCAAGGCCGTGCTGGTGAACATCACTGGCGGCATGGACATGACCCTGCTGGAGGTCGACGAGGCCGCCAACGCCATCGCCGGCGAAGTGGACGGCGACGCCAACATCATCTTCGGCGCCGCCTTCGACCCGGCGCTGGACGGCAAGATTCGCGTCTCGGTCGTCGCCACCGGCATGGATGAAGCCGTCATCCAGCAGATCGAGCCGCAGGGCCAGGCCTTCGGCGGTCGCCCGGGCGGTCTGTCGGCCGCTGCGCCGCGTCAGCCGGAAGTCCGCATCGACCCGGTGCGTGAAGCCGCGTCGCAGCCGGCGCCGACTCCGACCTATGAAGCCCCGGCCGCCCGCGCGCCCGAGCCGAAGGTCGAGGCCAAGCCTGAACCGGTCATCCACGACGCGCCGCGCAACCTGGAGCCGATCGTCGATCCGTGGGTCGAGGAATATGAGCAGGGCGCCGGCCGCGCCCAGCCTGCGGCGTCTTCGGAGCAGGGCGACCTCTATTTCGACCGCGCCCCGCAGCGTCAGCAGCCTGCGCCGCAACAACCGGCCCAGCGCCCGGCCGCCCGTCATGAAGAGCCCGCCGAAGAGCCCTTCTACGACGAGCGCGATCATCGTCGCAGCGGCTGGAGCCTGTTCGGCCGCAAGCGTCAGCAGCCTCAACAGCAGCAATCCTATGCCCCGCCGCCGTCGTCGAACCGCACGACCCAGCAACTGCGTCAGACGCAGTCGATGCAGCCTCAGCAGCAGGACCCGCAGGTGGGCCAGTCCGAGGATGACGACCTGGAGATCCCTTCCTTTCTCCGCCGTCTCGCGAACTGATCGGCCCAGAAAGCCCTGATACTGAAACGCCCCGGAGCCGACCTCCGGGGCGTTTTTGCGTGTGAGCGCAAGGCGTCGAGCTGTCGCCGAACCGAAACAATCCGAAACTCGACTTTCATTTCGGGCTTGAGCCCTGAGGCGTAAACGACAGGCGAGGCGAAGACCGTCCCGTTGGGGCGGGGCGCGCAACAGAGAGTATCCGAGTGACGGTCCGCAACGACCAGTACGAACAGACCATCGTCGCCCCGGCCATCTGCGCCGGCGTCGGCGTGCACACCGGCCGCCGCGTGCGTCTGGTCGTGCGCCCGGCTGCGCCCGGCCACGGCATCGTCTTCGTGCGCACGGACGTCACCGACCGCGACAACCGCATCCCCGTCTCGGGCGAGGCGGTCGTGGACGCCCGCCTGAACACCATGATCGAGAACGCGGCGGGCGTGCGCCTGTCGACGATCGAGCACCTGATGGCTGCGCTGGCCGCCCTGGGCGTTTCCAACGCTGTGATCGAGGTGGACGGGCCGGAACTGCCGATCCTGGACGGCTCGGCGCTGCAGTTCGTGCAACTGCTGGACCGCGCGGGCTTCCGTCGTCAGGAAGCGCCCCAGACCTTTATCGAGATCCTGAAGCCGATCCGGGTGGAGGAGGGCGACAAGTCCGCCGTCCTTCTGCCCTGCGACCGCTATGAGATGCGCTTCGAGATCGACTTCCCCACGCGGGTCATCGGCAATCAGGTGGTGGACTTCGTCGTCGATGAGGCGACCTTCCGCTCGGACATCATGGCGGCCCGCACCTTCGGCTTCGCCCATGAGGTCGAGGCCCTGCGTCAGGCCGGGCTGGCTCGCGGCGGTTCGCTGGAGAACGCCGTGGTGATCGACGGCGACCAGATCCTGAACCCCGGCGGCCTGCGCATGGAGCGCGAGTTCGTGCGCCACAAGGCGCTGGACGCCATCGGCGACCTGTATGTCCTCGGCGCACCGCTGCTGGGCCGCTACGAAGGCGTCAAGGCGGGCCACGCCCTGAACAACAAGCTGGTCCGCGCCCTGCTGGCCCAGCCCGACGCCTGGCGCGAAACGGTTCGCGTGCCCGATATGGCGATGGCGGGCTGAATTCAACTTTCAATGATATTTGAGTCGAGGGTATTGATCAGAGCATGATCAAATACCCCCGGCCCATGAAGGCGTCCGTTTCTCGCCGAACTCTTCTCGGAGCAACAGCGGCGAGCGGTGTCGTGGCGACTGGAGCTTTGGCCAAGAGCGCCGCGCCGGCCGTCGGAGATGCCTGGAACGCGGTGGAGGCCGTAGGGCAGGCGGCGATTTTGTCGCAAGCCGTTCCGGGCATGCAGGTCTGTGTTCGTAGAGGCGACGCTGTCCTGTTCTCGCGTGGTTTCGGTCTGAGCAATCTTGAGACGCGAACCGCAACGGACGCCAAGTCGGTTTTCCGGATCGGCTCGGTAACGAAGGAATTCACGGCCGCTCTCGTACTCTCTCTGGCTGAGAAAGGGCGTCTCCGGCTTGATGATCCGTTGGGGCGGTTTCTACCGTCATTTCCTGTCCCGGCGCTGACTTTGGGACAACTGTTGACCCATACGTCCGGACTCTCGAACTACACCTCGACAGTTAGCGCGCAGACCTACCTTGAGCAGTCACGACAAGATCGCTCCATGCAGGAGATGGTAGAGGTCGTGACCGGGGCTGAGCCCCTTGTCGTGTCGGAGCCGGGGGCGGCTTGGGCCTACAGCAATTCTGGATATGTTCTGCTCGGCGCCGTGATCGAAAGCATCGCGGGATCGTATGCGCAGGCCATGGCTGACTTCCTGCGTCCGCTTGGTCTTCAAAACACGGCCGTTGACGATGGGCGAGAGGTGATCGACGGGCGGGTCTCCGGTTATGTGGCGCAGCCTGAAGCCAGCGCCAAGTTCGCCAACGCGCCTTACGCGGCCATGAGTTATGCTGGCGCTTCAGGCGCTATGCGCGCCACCGCCGAGGAACTGGGTCTGTGGCGGTCGGCCCTGCTCAGCGGGCGGGTCGTGAGTGCGGATAGTCTGGCTTTCATGACCACGCCGGCGCGGCTATCCAGCGGCGGTCTGCCGACAGGCGATGCCGGTTCTGAAATCCTCTACGGGGCCGGCGTCTATCTGGACCCTATGGAAGGGCGACCTGCGTTGAGGGGAGGCGGCGCCATCCAAGGGTTCGTGGCGGTTTGCGATACTGTCATTCCCACGCGATTGACGACCGCCATTCTCCTGAATGTCGATGGGAACGGTGCGACCGGGGTGCGGACCGTGATGCGTGATCTGCGACGGGCTGTTCGCGACGCCGTGGCCGCCACGACCGGCTGATCAGGCCAGCGCAATCGCTGAGATCAACCGGCCAAAATCCGGTTCGCCCGCCAGATAGGCGCGGCGGTTGGAGTAGAAACGCGCCGCATCCGCGCGCGTGTCGTCGCCGGTCCAGGCGGCCTCGCCGACGCCCGCCTGCTCCAGTCGCCACAGGACGAAGCCGGGGAGGTCGAACTGGCGTTTGGCGTCCGTCGCGCCAGGGGCGAAGAAGCGTTCGCTGCCGGGGTCGTGGTGGGCGAAGCGGTCCTGGTAGTCGGCGCCGACCTCATAGGAGCCTTGGGCTATGCACGGGCCGACGACGGCGACGATGCGCGACGGCTCGGCGCCCAGGGCTTGCATGGCTGTGACGGTCGAGTGGATGACGCCGCCGAGCGCGCCCTTCCAGCCCGCGTGGGCGGCGCCGATGACGCCCGCCTCGGCGTCGGCGAACAGCACGGGGGCGCAGTCGGCGGTCAGGACGGTCAGCACCGGCCCCTTTACGCCCGCGACCACGGCGTCGCCTTCGGGACGGTCGCCGGCCCAGCCGCTTTCGGCCACGCGGGCGACGGCGGAGTGGACCTGATAGCAGCCGCACAGGTCGTCGGCGGCGCCGCCCATCCATTCGGCGACGCGGCGGCGGTTCTCGGCGACGCGGGCCGGGTCGTCCTTGGAGCCGACGCCTGCGTTCAGTCCGGCGTAGAGGCCGTCCGATACGCCGCCCGCGCGCGTGAAGAAGCCGTGGCGCACCCCGGCCTTGGTCAGCAGCGGATGGGTGATCGGGTTCAGGCTCATGCGGCGGCTTCCAGTTCGAAACGGGCGGCGTCGATGGCGGCCTGAACGGCCTTGCGGGCCTGGGGGCTGTTCTTCCAGTAGGTCGAGCCGACGCTGGCGGCGGCTCCGGCGCAGACGACGGCCGCATCCGCCTGGGCCAGACGGGCGAAGCCGCCGACGCCCAGTTCTTCCAGCCGTTCGATCACCTTGGGGCCGACGCCTCTTGTCGCCAGCAGGATCTGGCGTTCGCGGTCGGTGAAGGTCATAGGCGCCTCAGCCTCCATCATCCGGCGGGCCGCGTCAGAAGCCCGGTAGGGCCAGCGAACGCGGCGAGAAGATCGCCGCCGCCTTGAACAGTTCGCCCATCTGATCCGGCGCGGTCAGGCGGTCCAGCTGGCGCTGGATGACCGGGGCGGCTTCGGGGCGTCCCTGCATCAACCGCTGGGCGCGGGCTTCGATCCCCAACGCCTTGAGGAAGGCGCCTTGGGCGACGCAGCCGGTGACGTCGGCGCCGCCGCGCACGGCGGCCTCCAGCACCAGGGGGAAGTCGGCCCATTGCGTCAGGTCGGCCTCGCCCGGCGTGGACAGGGGATCGACCTTCTGGTGCCGTCGCAGGGCCTGAAGCGTGTCGCCCGCCTCGGGCCTGCTGCGGCCGTAGTCGATCAGCAGGGCGGCGCCGGATGCGGCGCGGATCAGGCTGGCCAGATCGCGGCCGAAGGCGGCCTGCTGTTCTGAAATCTCGATGATCTGGCCGGGTTCGACGTCGAAGCTCGGCGTCTCGAAGCCGTCGGCGATGGCGGTCAGGCCGAAGGTCAGCTCATTGTCGTCGGTGACGCCGATGCGGCGTTCGGCCCAGCCGCCTTCGGTCTTGATGAACTGGCGCGCGGGCAGGCAGTCCAGCACCTCATTGGCGATCAGGATGACCGGGGCGTCGGTCTCGACCTTATGCAGGGCGCTGAGCCAGCGCGGATGGACGTCGGCGTCGGCCAGCAGTCGCGCCTGTTCGGCGCACAGGGGGGCGCTGGGTTCGATCAGGATCAGATCGACCGCCTGCAGGAAGCCGGGAACCAGCCGCGCGGCGCGCAGCACGTCGGACATCAGCGTGCCGTCGCCGGGGCCGACCTCGACCAGCCGCAGCCGCTCGGGCGCGCCCAGACGGGTCCAGGTCTCGACCGCCCACAGGCCGATCAGTTCGCCGAACATCTGGCTGACCATGGGGGCGGTGATGAAGTCGCCCTGCTCGCCCAGCGCGGGGCGCGTAGCGTAATAGCCGCCCTTGGGGTCGTGCAGGCAGCGGGTGACGTAGTCCGCCACCGTCATCGGCCCGGTCAGCACGATCTCGCGGACCAGCCGGTCCTTGAGCGTCTCCGCCATGATGGTCTTACGCCTCCGTGACGGCCGGCTTTTTCAGCGCACGCCAGATCAGCCAGGCGCCGACCAGCATCATCGGGATCGACAGGATCATCCCCATGGTCAGGCCCAGCGGCAGGTTCTCCAGCCCGGCGTCGGGCTGGCGCACGTTCTCCAGCGCGGCGCGACAGACGCCGTAGCCCAGCAGGAACAGGCCGGTGACGAAGCCGGGGCGCTTGAACATGCGCCACTTCCAGATCGCCAGCGACAGTACGATGAACAGCAACAGCCCTTCCAGGCCCGCCTCATACAGCTGGCTGGGATGGCGCGGCTCGTTGCCGGCGGGGCAGAAGCCGTACATCTGCTGGATGCGTTCGTTGCAGAAGCGGATGGCCCAGGGAACCGTCGTCTCGCGGCCCCACAGCTCGCCGTTGATGAAGTTGGCGATGCGGCCGAAGAACAGGCCCAGCGGCGCGACCGGGGCGATCAGGTCGCCCAGGCTGAGCGGGTTTACCTGCTGGCGCCGGGCGTAAAGGGCGATGGCGATGACCACGCCCAGGAAGCCGCCGTGGAAGCTCATGCCGCCGGTCCACAGCTGCAACAGCTCCAGTCGCTCGCCCCAACTGTCGCCGGTGAAGAGTTGAGCGAACATCGCCGGCTTGTAGAAGAGGGCGTAGCCGAACCGCCCGCCCAGGATGACGCCCAGCGTGATCCACAGCACCAGGTCGTCCAGCTGCTGTCCGCCGACGGGCGACCGGCCCGGCGCCCACAGCCGCTCGGTCTTGGCCAGGCGTGAGGCGTACCACCAGCCCAGGACGATGCCGGCCACGTAGGCCAGGGCGTACCAGCGGATGGGCAGGGGGCCGAGATGGATCAGGACGGGGTCGAATTCGGGAAAGGGCACGGGGCCTCCGTCTGCGCCTTCAGAAGTTGACCATCGTCTAGCAAGCGGGACTGCATTCGTCGCGCGCTTTTCCCGCGAAGCAGTCTATAGGCCGCAGGCAGGTAAGGTTTGGTTTACCCAAATCAATGCACCGTTAACCACGTTCGGACCGATGGTCCGGGAGTTCTCAAGAGGCCGCCATGCAGACGCGCAATCCCCTCCTTGATGAGTTCGCCAAGCTGACGACCGGCGCCATGGGCCTGGCGCAGGCCGCGGGTGAAGAGGCCAAGGCCGCCTGGCGCGCCCAGGCCGACCGCTTCGTCGCCGAGATGGATCTGGTGCGCCGCGACGAGTTCGACGTGCTGAAGGACGAGATCGCCGCCCTGCGCGCCGAGATCGCGGCGCTGAAGGCCGCTGCGCCTGCTCCGAAGAAGGCCGCCAAGGGATCGTCCACAGACGCCGCTTCAAGCCCGGATTCAGCCGGTTGAGCCGAATCTGCGAACACGCCTACCGTCTTCAAGGGCGCTCATCTGAGTCGCCGTCGTCGCTGAAGAAGTTGAACGCCTGATGGATGCTGTGAGGCCCGAAGAGGTCGACCTGCCCTTTGATCCGCTGGATGTGGTCGAACACGTCCTGACGGCGGAGAACCTGCCGTTCGACCGCACGGACGAGGGCGACCTGGCCTTCGCCCTCGCCGGCGACTGGAAGGACTATGAGCTGTGGTTCGCCTGGCGGCCCGAGGGCGACTGCCTTCAACTGTGCCTGGCGCTGGACCTGCGGGTGGCCAAGACGCGCCGCGCGGCGGCCTATGAACTGGTCTCCATGATCAATCAGCGCACTTGGCTGGGCCATTTCGAGATTTGGCCGGACGAGGGCGAGATCGTCTTCCGTCACGCCCTGGCCCTGCCGCACACCGAGCGTCCGACCCTGGCCCAGGCCGCCTCCATGATCGACGCGGCGGTCGAGGCGGCGGACCGTTATTATCCGGCCTTCGACTTCATGGTGCGCGGCTCCAAGAAGCCGAAAGAGGCGATCGACGCCTGCCTGTTCGAGACCGTGGGCAACGCCTGATGAGCGGCGACGGACGTCCGGTCGTGCTTCAGGGCGTCGGACGCCTGGGCTCGGCCATTCTGGAAGGCTGGCTGGCGACGGGCGCCGTCGACGCGGCCGATCTGATCATTCTGACGCCGTCCGAAAAGCCGGTCGCCGAGGCGGCGCGGGCGAAGGGCGCGCGGATCAATCCGCCGCTGGAGGAACTGGCGAACGCTCGAGCCTTCGTCATCGGCGTCAAACCCGCCAAATGGCTGGAGGCCGCGCAGGCGGTGCTGCCGCATCTGGCGGCGGACGCCGTGATCGTCTCGGTCATGGCCGGGGTGCGCGGCGAGACGATCTCTGACGGCTACGACGGCCGCCCGGTCGTGCGCGTCATGCCGACGACCGGCGTGGCTCAGGCGCGCGGGGTGGCGACGCTGTGGTCGGCCGACGCGGAGGCTTTGAGCGTCGGGCGCTCGCTGTTCGAGCCGATCGCCGAGACGGTGCTGCTGGACGACGAAGCCCTGATGCACGCGGCGACGGCGGTGTCCGGCTGCGGTCCGGCCTATTTCTTCGCCTTCACCCGCGCCCTGGCCGAGGCTGGGGAAGCCGAGGGGCTGTCGCCTGAGGCGGCGGCGCGTCTGGCGCGCGCCACCCTGCGTTCCGCAGCGGCGGGCGTGGAGGGCGACGAGGCGTTGAACGCCCTGATCGACCGCGTGGCCTCGCCCGGCGGCGTGACCCAGGCCGGTCTGGTCGCCCTCAATGAAAACGGCGCCCTCGACCGTTCTGTCGAGAGCGCCGTGAAGGCGGCGGTCGCCAAGTCCACGGAACTCAGCGGCTGATTGTCAAGCGCCTCAGCGTTTGACGAAACGTCCTTCGGCCAGGTTGCGGGCCAGGCGGTCATAGGCGCGCTGGGCGTCGGTCCAGGTGGTGGAACCGCGCGCATCGGCCAGGGTCGGGGTGTAGTAGTCGAACTTGACCGGCTGGACCTCGCCCGAGGCCAGGGTCACCGAGCCTTCCACCGCCGCGCCGCCGATCGACAGGCTGCGCATCCCGTCCAGACCGGGCTTGTCGCCCATCTGCTGCATGGTCGGACGATTGGGCTTCAGGTCTGTGATGACCAGTTCCACGCGAGCGCCATCCAGGGCGTGACGATCCGTCAGCACGCGCTCGACGGTGCGGGTCAGGTCGCTGACCTGTTGCTGGACGTCGCGGTCGCCCAGTTCCTGGGCGGTCTTGGCGAAGTCGGGGCTGACCGTCACGACGACGGCCGAAGGCTGAGCTGCTGCGGCGCCGGAAACGGCGAGGGCGGCGGCGAGCGGCGCAAGGAAAGCAATACGACGCATATTCGGACTCCTGATTCCAGGCCCCCCTGGAACATGGGACAAGATGGCGATGATTTTACGGTTCCGCTAGGGGCGAGGGCCAAAGTTCCTGCGCGAAACCGCTCTAGGCGGCGCGGCGATCGGCCGGCAGCCGGATGGACGCCTTCAGCCCGCCCAGGTCACTGCGGCCCAGGGTGATGTCTCCGCCGTGGCTGCGCGCCACGTCGCGGGCCACGGCCAGACCCAAGCCCACCCCCTTGCGGTTCTGGTTACGCGAGGCGTCCAGGCGAGAGAAGGGACGGAAGGCCTCCTCGTGCATGTCGTCGGGGATTCCGGGGCCGTCGTCCTCGACCAGAATCTCAAGACCGCCGGAGGGCAGGGGGCGGGCCGACAGCCGCACCTTTTCACCGTGCGACGCGGCGTTGCCGACCAGGTTGTTGATCGCCCGACGGAAGGCCAGGGGCCGGGCCAGCATGTTCAGGTCGTCGGGCGCCTCGACCTCGGCCACGGCGCCCGAGCGGCGAGCGTCCTCGGCGGCGCGGCGCAGCATTTCCGGCACCGAGATCGTCTGAGCCGCCTCGCCCGCCTCGCCGCGCGCGAAGGCCAGGTATTCGTCGATCATGTGCTCCATCTCGTCCAGGTCGCCCTTCATCGCCTCGGCGCGCTTGAAGGGCGGGGCCAGGGCCAGTTCGAGACGCAGACGGGTCAGGGGGGTGCGCAGATCATGGCTGACGGAGGCCAGCAGGGCGGTGCGCTGGTCGATATGGCGCTGGATGCGCGACCGCATGTCCAGAAAGGCGCTGGCGGCGGCCCGCACCTCGCGCGCGCCGTGCGGCTTGAAGCGCGGCACGCTCTCGCCCCGGCCGAAGGCTTCGGCGGCGTGGGCCAGGCGCTCGATGGCGCGGACCTGGTTGCGGATGAACAGCACCGCCACGCCCAGCAGCAGGACGGTGGCGATCATCAGCCACAGGACGAAGATATGAGCCTGGGTCGCCACGGCGCGCTCGCGCGGGGCGATGATGCGCAGGACGCCGTCGGCTTCCTGCACGCGGATGTCGACATAGGCTGGATACCGGGTGGTGTCGAACCAGAAGGGCTGATCCAGCCGCGAAGCCAGGGCCTTCTCCAGCGTCCGGTCGACCAGGCCCAGGGCCCCGCGTCGCTCCTCGTCGGGCAGGGAGGCGGCGGGCTGGAAGGCGATGGACAGTTGCATCGACCGTTCAGCGCGCTCGGAGATCAGCGCCAGGTTCCGGGCCGAGGGATCGTCCCGATAGCTCTCGGCCGCCCAGGCCACGTCGCCGGCCAGGCCCTCGGACAGGCGCGCCGTCACCGCCTGCCAGTGGGCGTCGAAGAAGGCCCAGGTCACCGCCGCCTGCATGATCAGCACCGGCAGGACGATGATCAGCAGCGACCGGCCCCAGAGCGAGGTCGGCAGCCGACGCTTGATCCACCGCGTCCAGACGTTGAACGGCATCAGCCGCATGGAGGGCGTTCCGTTTCCTGTCGTCAGTCCGGCGCCAGCATATAGCCGACGCCGCGCACGGTCTGGAGATAGCGCGGATTCTTGGGGTCCGCCTCCAGCTTGCGGCGCAGGCGCGTCACCTGCACGTCCACGGCTCGGCCGGTGATGTCGGCCGTGTCCGGCGACAGGGTCATGCGCTCGACGGGCGAATGGGCGTGGATGGCCAGGGTCTTCAACAACTGCGCCTCCGCCTCGGTCAGGCGCTGGGGTTCGCCGTCGCGCGTCAGCTCCAGCCGCTCCATGTCGAAGACGGCGGGGCCCATGCGGATCTCCCTGGGCGTCATCAGCTTGCCGCCGGTGCGGCGCAGGATGGCCTCGATCCGCAACGCCAGCTCACGCGGGTCGAAGGGTTTGGACATATAGTCGTCGGCGCCGCGCGACAGACCCTCGATCCGGTCGTCCGGGTCGCCCTTGGCCGTCAGCAGCAGCACGGGCGTCTTGGACAGGGCCGCCTGGCTGCGGATCCAGGTCGTCAGGTCGAACCCGCTCTCGCCCGGCATCATGACGTCCAGCACGATCAGATCGAACTCGATCAGCTCGACCAGCCGACGCGCCGCGCCCGCGTGGGCGGCACCGGTGACGCGATAGCCCTCGCGGCTCAGGAACTCCTTGAGCAGTTCGCGGATGCGGTCGTCGTCGTCGACGACCAGGACGTGCCGCCCGCTGCCGGCGGGGGCGACAGGGCCGGAGCGGCCGTTGGCGCGAGGCTCGATCATGCTCATTGCGACTCTCCTCGCGATGCGCCGTTGACGCTGGCGCGCGACAGGCGTCTAACCGATTTCGTTGCGCGGGAGACGTTCTTCAATGGCCTTCGTTCCTTTCGACGATCGTGACGGCTGGATCTGGTTTGACGGCGAGTTCGTCCCCTGGCGGGGGGCGAAAACGCACGTTCTGACCCATGGCCTTCACTACGGCTCGTCGGTGTTCGAGGGTGAGCGTATGTATGGCGGTGAAATCTTCAGGCTGACAGCCCATAGCCAGCGCCTTAAGCGTTCGGCTGAACTGCTCGACTTCGAGATTCCCTATAGCGTGGCCGAGATCGACGCCGCCTGCAAGGAAACCTGCGCGCGCAACGGCCTGATCGACTGTTATATCCGCCCTGTCGCCTATCTGGGCGCCGAGCAGCTGAGCGTTTCGGCCAGGAACAGCAAGGTCCACCTGGCCATCGCCGCCTGGGAATGGCCCAGCTATTTCGACCCCGAGGTCAAGAAGAAGGGCATCGCCCTGGAGTGGGCCAAATGGCGCCGCCCCGACCCGTCCACGGCGCCGTCCACGGCCAAGGCGGCGGGCCTCTACATGATCTGCACCATGTCCAAGACAGCCGCCGAGAAGCGCGGCTACGCCGACGCCCTGATGCTGGACTGGCGCGGCTATGTGGCCGAGGCGACCGGCGCCAACGTCTTCTTCGTCAAAGACGGCGCCCTGCACACGCCGCGCGTCGACCACATCCTGGACGGCATCACCCGCCAGACGGTGATCGAAATGGCCCAGGCGCGCGGGACCGAGGTCGTGGTGCGCGACATCCTGCCGGAAGAGCTGGCCGGCTTCTCCGAGTGCTTCCTGACCGGCTCGGCCGCCGAAGTCACCCCGGTGGGCCAGGTCGGCGACTATCGCTTCACGCCGGGCGAACTGTCGCTGGGCCTGATGGACGACTACGGCAAGCTGGTGCGCGGCGAACTGTAAGGGAAATCTCTCTCCTGCCGGGAGAGCAGTGATCGTCTTGCGGGCCAGAAGCATGGCGGGCGGCAGTCAAGGATCCCTCGCCTCAGAGGTCGGCCAGAAGGGCTTCCAGGCGTTGCATGTCCTCGGGCGGAGCGGTTTCGAAGCGCAGCGCCTGACCGGTCACAGGATGGACGAAGCCGAGGACGGCGGCGTGCAGGGCCTGGCGTTTCAGCCCGGCCGCCTCGACGGCCGCGCGGACCGGGGCGGAGGGGCTGCCCGAGCCGTAGACGGGATCGCCGAGCAGGGGCGCGCCTCTGGACGCCAGGTGGACGCGGATCTGGTGGGTGCGGCCGGTGTGGAGAGTGCAGGCGACGCGGGCGGCCAGGGGGGCGTTCGAGGCCTTGGCCGGGCGGCCGAAGGTCCGCTGGACCACATAGTCGGTGATCGCCTCGCGTCCGCCGGAACGCAGCACGGCCATCTTCTTGCGGTCGCCGCTGGAGCGGCCGATCTGGGTCTGGATGCGGCCTTTCTCGGGCGTGGGGGCTCCGCGCGTGAGAGCCACATAGGTGCGTTTGATGTCATGGGCGGCGAACAGGGCGGACAGGCCGACGTGGGCGCGGTCGGACTTGGCGGCGACCATGACGCCGGAGGTGTCCTTGTCGAGGCGGTGGACGATGCCGGGACGGGCGACGCCGCCGATGCCGGACAGGCTGTCGCCGCAATGCGCCAGAAGCGCGTTGACCAGGGTGCCGGTCTCGCAGCCAGGCGCCGGGTGGGCGGCCATGCCGGGCGCCTTGTCGATGACGATCAGGTCGGCGTCCTCGAACAGAACCGTCAGGGGAAGGGATTCGGGTTGCGGCGTCGCCGGCGCGACGGGCGGCAGGGCGACGGCGTAGAGGCCGGGTCGGGCCTTGGCCGAGCCGCTGGAGACGACCTGCCCGTCGCGGGTCACTGCGCCGTCGGCCAGCAGGGCCTGAAGCCGGGCGCGCGACAAGGCGGGGAAGGCCTCGGCCAGCGCCTTGTCCAGGCGCACGCCGGAGGCGTCGATGCGCGCCTGCATCACCTCGACGGCGTCGCGGGGCGCCTCCTCAAGCGTTTCGTCGTCTTCCGTCAGCAAGGGTTCATCGGCCATAGGGCGAAATAGCATGGCTTGCGCAGAGAGGCGTCATCGGTCCTTGAACGCACGCAATACGCCCTGGAGGGGCCGAAGATGAAGTCGCTGATCGCCGCTGTTGTCGCTGTATCGGGCGTGGTCCTGCTGTCGGGCTGCGCCACCATGAACGAGGACCAGTGCCTTGTCGGCGATTGGGGCGGTCAGGGCTGGCGCGACGGCGCGGCCGGACGCCAGGTCAGCCGCCTGGACGATCACGCCAAGGCCTGCGCCAAATATGGGGTGGCGCCGAACATGAGCGCCTATCTGGCCTCGCGAGAGGACGGGTTGCGGACCTATTGCACGTGGGAGAACGGATTCCGGCAGGGTCGTGAAGGGAACAGCTATGGGGGAGTCTGCGCCCCGGCCGAGGAGCGCGACTTCCTGCCCGCCTATGAGGACGGACGACGCATCCATGCGGTCGAGCAGGCGGTGAACTCGGCGGAGAGCGCATTGAACTCGGCGATCAGCCGTATCGACAATCGCGAGGACAAGCTGGAAGCCAAGCAGCGCGAACTGCGGCAGGAAGGACTGACCGAGGAGGAACGTCGTCGCATCCGCGACCGTATCCGCGAGGTGCGCGAGGAAATCCGCGACGCCCGCCGGGATGCGCGTCAGGCTGAGGAGGCGCTTCGCTACGCCGAGATCGAGGCGCGGGCGGTGCGCGGCGCGATCGGCGCCCGCTACGGCGTCTGGTGAAGATGAAAACGCCCGCCTCCATCGACTGGAGGCGGGCGTTTCCGTCCGATCAGGACGCGACCGGCGATCAGCCGATGCGCGGGTCCAGTTCGCCCGAAGCGTAACGCTTGGCCATCTGGGCGGTGGACAGGGGTTTGATCTTCGAGGCCTGGCCTTCGCAACCGAAGGCCTGATAGCGCTCGATGCACAGCTTGCGCATGGCTTCCTTGGCGGGCTTCAGATAGGCGCGGGGGTCGAACTCGCCCGGCTTCTCGGCCAGCACCTTGCGGATGGCGCCGGTCATGGCCATGCGGTTGTCGGTATCGATGTTGACCTTGCGCACGCCGTTCTTGATGCCGCGCTGGATTTCCTCGACCGGCACGCCCCAGGTCTGGGGCATCTGGCCGCCATACTGGTTGATGATGTCCTGCAGGTCCTGCGGCACCGAGCTTGATCCGTGCATCACCAGGTGGGTGTTGGGCAGGCGGCGGTGGATTTCCTCGATCACGTTCATGGCCAGGACTTCGCCGTCCGGCTGACGCGTGAACTTGTAGGCGCCGTGCGAGGTGCCCATGGCGATGGCCAGGGCGTCGACCTTGGTGGCCTTGACGAAGTCGACAGCCTGATCCGGGTCGGTCAGCAGGGCCGAGTGGTCCAGCTTGCCTTCGAAGCCGTGGCCGTCTTCGGCCTCGCCCATGCCGGTCTCGAGGCTGCCCAGCACGCCTAGTTCGCCCTCGACCGAGACGCCGCAGCTGTGGGCCATCTCGGTGACGCGGCGGGTGACGTCGACGTTGTAGTCGTAAGAGGCGGGCGTCTTGGCGTCTTCTTCCAGCGAGCCGTCCATCATCACCGAGGTGAAGCCGTACTGGATGGCGGTGGCGCAGGTGGCGGGGCCGTTGCCGTGGTCCTGGTGCATGCAGACCGGGATGTGCGGATACAGTTCGACCAAGGCGTCGATCAGCCGGGCCAGGACGATGTCGTTGGCGTAGGAGCGGGCGCCGCGCGAGGCCTGGATGATGACCGGCGCGTTGACGGCGTCGGCGGCCTCCATGATGGCCAGGCCCTGCTCCATGTTGTTGATGTTGTAGGCGGGCAGGCCGTAGTCGTGCTCCGCCGCGTGGTCGAGCAGTTGTCGCAGCGTGATGCGCGCCATGGATAGTCTCCTGAACCGGTTATGATTTTGCCCGAGGTCTTAGCCGCTTGGGCGCGGGAAGTCACGCCGGGTTAGGGAGGCGCGGAGCGGACAGCGTTGCTGCTTTTCCGCCCGTCGCCTACAGTTTTGCATGACGTTGATCTTTGACGAGGTGGCGGAATGCGAAACGTGCTGGTGTTGGCGATCGTCGCGTTGGCGTTTTCGGGATGCACAGCGGCTCCGCGCATCGACTGGGCAGGTACGGGGCAGGGCGTGATGCAAGGCGTTTGTCGCCAGTCGTCACGCTGCGATGTTCCCGAATGCGCTCCGGGATCGGCTAATCCTGGATTATGCGATAATCCCCATGGACGCGGCTCATCTACTGTGCCGAGGCCCAAAACCTAAGCGCGCAGGGCTTCGACACCCGGCAGAACCTTGCCTTCCATCCATTCCAGGAAGGCGCCGCCCGCGGTGGAGACGAAGGTCATGTCGTCGGCTGTGTTCGCGTGGTTCAGGGCCGCGACGGTGTCGCCGCCGCCGGCCACGGCGACCAGCTTGCCGGCCTTGGCCAGTTCGGCGGCGTGCTTGGCGGCCTCGACCGTGGCCTTGTCGAAGGGGGGAACCTCGAACACGCCCAGCGGGCCGTTCCAGATCAGAGTCTTCGACAGGTCCATGGCGCGGTTCAGACGGGCGACCGTTTCCGGCCCGGCGTCCAGGATCAGGTCGTCGGCGACGATGCGATCCAGCGCGCGCACGCCCGATTCGATGCCCGGCTTCACGCCCTTGGCCACCACGACGTCGACCGGCAGCAGCAGTTCGCAGCCCTGGCGACGGGCTTCCTCGATGATCTCACGGGCGGTGTCGGCCAGATCCTTCTCACACAGCGAACCGCCGACATCGACGCCCTGGGCGAACAGGAAGGTGTTGGCCATGCCGCCGCCGATGGCCAGGTAGTCCAGCTTGGCGACCAGGTTCTTCAGCAGGTCCAGCTTGGTCGAGACCTTGGCGCCGCCGACGATGCCGATGACCGGCTTCTGCGGCTTGCCGAGCGCCGCGTCCAGCGCCTCAAGCTCGCGCGCCATGGCGCAACCGGCATAGGCGGGCAGCAGGCGGGCCAGGCCTTCGGTCGAGGCGTGGGCGCGGTGCGCGGCCGAGAAGGCGTCGTTGACGTAGAGGTCGCCCAGTTCCGCCAGTTGAGCGGCGAAGGCCGGGTCGTTTTTTTCCTCGCCCTTGTGGAAGCGGACGTTCTCCAGCAGCAGCACGCCGCCCGCGTCCAGATCGGCCACGGCGGCCTTGGCCTCATCGCCCACGCAGTCGTCGGCGAAGCGCACGGGGCCGTGCAGCAGCAGCTCCAGCGGCTGAACGACGGGCTTCAGGCTCATCGACGGCACGCGCTCGCCCTTGGGACGATCGAAGTGGGCCAGCAGCACCACCTTGGCGCCCGCTTCACGCAGGCGGTGGATGGTCGGCAGGGCGGCCTTCAGGCGGGTGTCGTCGGTGACGTTCCCGTCCTCCATCGGCACGTTGAAGTCCACGCGGACCAGGGCGGCCTTGCCTGAAAGGTCGGAAACGTCGTCGAGGGTGCGGAAGGTCATCGGTGGTCCGTCTTTTGATCTGGGCGGCGGGCCCGTCGTCTTGAAACAAGGGGCTCTCAGCCGTTCGGCGAGAGCCCCTCATAGGTCAGCAGTCTGTCAGGCGCGAGGCCGGATCAGAGGAACTTCGCCATCTCGAGGGCGGTGTCCGACATGCGGGTCGCGAAGCCCCACTCGTTGTCGTACCAGGTCAGGACGCGGGCCAGCTTGCCGTCGACGACCTGCGTCTGTGGCAGGGCGGCGGTCGAAGAGGCGGCCACGTGGTTCAGGTCGATCGACACCAGCGGATCGGTGGTCGTGGCCAGGACGCCGCTCATCGGGCCGTTCGCAGCGGCCAGCAGGGCGGCGTTGATTTCCTCGACGGTGACTTCGCGACCGGCGACGACCTTCAGGTCGACGACCGAGACGTTCGGGGTCGGGACGCGGATCGACGAGCCGTCCAGCTTGCCCCTCAGTTCCGGCAGGACCAGGCCCAGGGCCTTGGCGGCGCCGGTCGAGGTCGGGATCATGCTCAAGGCGGCGGCGCGGCCGCGGTACAGATCCTTGTGCATCGTATCCAGCGTCGGCTGGTCGCCGGTGTAGGCGTGGATGGTGGTCATGTAGCCGCGTTCGATGCCGAACAGGTCGTGCAGCACCTTGGCCACCGGGGCCAGGGCGTTGGTCGTGCACGAGCCGTTGGAGACGACGATGTCGTCGGCCGTCAGGGTCTCATGGTTGACCTTGAAGACGATGGTCTTGTCGGCGCCGTCGGCCGGGGCCGAGACCAGCACGCGCTTGGCGCCCGCCTTCAGGTGAGCCGAGGCCTTGTCCTTGGAGGTGAAGATGCCCGTGCATTCCAGGGCGATATCCACTTTCAGCTCGGCGTGCGGCAGGTTGGCCGGGTCGCGCTCGGCCGTGACCTTGATCTTGCCCGTGCCGACGTCGATCCAGTCTTCGCCCGTCGTGACCGTGCCGGGGAAGCGGCCGTGCACCGAGTCATAGCGGAACAGGTGGGCGTTGGTCTCGACCGGACCCAGGTCGTTGATCGCCACGACCTCGATGTCCTTGCGGCCGTGCTCGACGATGGAGCGAAGGACGAGGCGGCCGATGCGGCCGAAGCCGTTGATGGCGACGCGAACGGTCATGGGGAGCAGTCTCCTGAACAGGGGCGATTATGATGGGCGCCTTAGTGGGACGGAGCGCGCGCGGTTGCAACCCCGTCGCCGTAACAAGGTATGATCGGGTGTAACCGTCCGGGGCCGGCGCCGCTTTGCCTTCTGCCTTTCATAGTCGTCATCCTCGGGCTTGACCCGAGGATCGAGGGCCGCGACGCGCTCGCCCTGCGCCGTTGTGCAGATGGACCACCCGATCCTCGGGTCAAGCCCGAGGATGACGGCGTGGGAGGGGCCGGCGCCCTCAGCAGCAGCGGAAGCCGCCGCCCTCGCCGAACCGCCGTGCCTCATGCAGGCGGAAGAAGGCGGTGCGGTCCAGCGGCGCCTGATCCGGATGGGTGACGGCGGCATGGGCGACATAGGCGTCATAATCCGGCTGGCCGATCATCAGCCCGGCGGTGCGGCGGGCGTCCTTGCCCCACCGCACCAGCGTGTCGCGACAGGCGCAGAGCAGGTCCGCGCCGCCGGTTGTCGCCGAGGATGAAGAGGGCCTAGGCACGGGCGATGTCCATGGCTTCGTCGGCCAGAGTCAGCTCATGCTCGGCCGGGGTCTCGACCACGGTCGGTTGGTCGGACTTCAGCGCCTTGAGGCAGGCCCCGACGCCATAGACCACGACCGTCAGCACCACGAACAGGAAGCCCGCCGTCAGCGCCGAGTTGACGTAGTCGTTGACGATGACGCGGTGCATGTCGCCGATGGTCTTGGCCGGGGCCAGGATCTCTCCGGCGGCCATGGCGTCCTGATACTTCCGGGCATGGGCCAGGAAGCCGATCTTCACGTCGGGGTGGAACAGCTTCTGCAGCCCCGCCGTGACGGTGCAGATCAGCAGCCAGACGGCCGGGACCGCCGTGGCCCAGGCGAACCTCTGCCGCTTCATCTTGAACAGGACGACCGTGCCCAGGATCAGGGCGACCGCCGCCAGCATCTGGTTGGCGATGCCGAACAGGGGCCACAGGCTGTTGATCCCGCCCAGGGGATCGACCACGCCGGTATAGAGGAAATAGCCCCACAGCCCGACCGTCAGGGCCGTGGCCACGACGTTGCCGGTCCAGGACTGGGTCTGGCGCATCTTCGGCACGGCCATGCCCAGCAGGTCCTGGATCATGAAGCGGCAGACGCGGGTGCCCGCATCGACCGTGGTCAGGATGAACAGGGCCTCGAACAGGATGGCGAAGTGGTACCAGAAGGCCATCATGGCTTCGCCGCCGATGACGCCCGACAGGATGTGGGCCATGCCGACGGCCAGGGTCGGGGCGCCGCCTGCGCGCGACAGGATGGAGTGCTCGCCCACCTGTCGGGCCAGGTTCTCCAGTTCGGCCGGGGTGATGTGGAAGCCCCACTGGGCCACGGCGGCGGCGGCGGATGCGGCGTTGTCGCCGATGACGGCGACCGGGCTGTTCATGGCGAAATAGACGGCCGGGTCCAGCACCGTGGCGGCGATCAGAGCCATGATGGCCACGAAGCTTTCGCACAGCATGGCGCCGTAGCCGATCAGCGGGATCTGGTTCTCGTTCTCCAGCAGCTTGGGCGTGGTGCCGGACGAGATCAGGGCGTGGAAGCCGGACACGGCCCCGCAGGCGATCGTGATGAACAGGAAGGGGAACAGGGCGCCCGAGAAGACCGGCCCGGTCCCGTCGATGAAGGGGGTGATGGCGGGCATCTGAATGTGCGGGCGCACGATCAATATGCCGACGGCCAGGGCGACGATGGCGCCGATCTTCAGGAAGGTGGACAGGTAGTCGCGCGGGGCCAGCAGCAGCCACACCGGAATGACCGAGGCGATGAAGCCGTAGGCCATCATGGCGATGGCCAGCGTCGTGCCCGACAGGGTGAAGGCCGGACCCCAGAAGGGATCAGCCGCAATATGGCCGCCGCCGATGATGGCCAGGACCAGCAGCACCACGCCGATCACCGACACCTCGCCCACGCGGCCGGGCCGCAGATAGCGGGTGTACAGGCCCATGAAGACGGCGATGGGAATGGTGGCGGCGACGGTGAAGGTGCCCCACGGGCTCTCGGCCAGGGCCTTGACCACCACCAGGGCCAGAACGGCCAGGATGATGACCATGATCATCAGCACCCCGACCTGGGCGATGACGCCGGGGATGGGGCCCATCTCGGTGCGGACCATGTCGCCCAGCGAGCGACCGTCGCGTCGGGTCGACATGAACAGGACGATCATGTCCTGCACCGCCCCCGCCAGCACGGCGCCGACCAGAATCCACAACACGCCGGGCAGATAGCCCATCTGCGCCGCCAGCACCGGCCCGACCAGAGGCCCCGCGCCCGCAATGGCCGCGAAATGGTGGCCGAACAGGACGTTGCGCGGCGTCGGGACGTAATCCAGCCCGTCGTTGTGCCGCACGGCCGGCGTGGGCCTGCGGGCGTTCAGCCCCAGCACCTTTCCGGCCAGGTAGCGGGCGTAGAAGCGGTAGGCGATGGCGTAGACGCACAGCGCCGCGACCACGATCCAGACGGCGCTGATGCTCTCGCCCTGATGCAGGGCGATGACGGCGAGGGACACGGCCCCCAATATGGCGATGGCGCCGAATATCAGCGCCGTCTTGAGCTTGCCCATGGCGAACGGTCCTCCGGGTCGACTGGGTGCGACCTTTCGCCTTTTTTGGACCCTAATCGCGCCCGGCGCCAATCGACAAAAGTCGAAGAAGCGGCGCAGGAGGCGTCAAGGCTTGACCACTCGCACCTTGCTCGCCGCCTCGGTTGCACGCGCACGCGCCTCGTCCGTGTCGGCGCCGCGCGCCAGCGCCACGCCCATGCGGCGGCGCTCGAAGGCCTCGGGCTTGCCGAACAGGCGCAGGTCGGCGGTCGGGACCGACAGAGCTTCGGCCACGCCCTCGAACGCCACGCCCTCGGCCTCCATCCCGCCGTAGATGACGGCGCTGGCGCCCGGCTCGCGCAAGGTGACGTCCACCGGCAGGCCCAGGATGGCGCGGGCGTGAAGCGCGAACTCGCTCATCACCTGCGTCGCCAGCGTCACCAGTCCGGTATCGTGCGGGCGCGGCGACACCTCCGAGAACCAGACCTCGTCGCCCTTTACGAACAGTTCGACGCCGAACACGCCGAGACCGCCCAGAGCCTCCGTCACCTTGGCCGCGATGGCCTGCGACGCTTTCAACGCCGCCTCGCTCATGGCCTGCGGTTGCCAGCTTTCGACATAGTCGCCCTTCTGCTGGCGGTGGCCGATAGGGGCGCAGAAGTCCGTGCGGACCGCGCCATCGCGCAACGACCGCACCGTCAGCAGGGTGATCTCATAGTCGAAGTCGATCCTGCCCTCGACGATGACGACGCCGCCCGCGACCCGGCCGGACGCTTCGGCATAGGCCCAGGCGTCGGCGACGCCCTCGGGCCCTTCGACATAGGACTGGCCCTTGCCCGAGGACGACATGACCGGCTTGACGAAGCAGGGGAAGCCCACGGCCTGCGCCCCCGCCGCCAGCTCCTCGGCCGAGGCGGCGAAGGCATAGGGACTGGTCGGCAAGCCCAGTTCCTCGGCGGCCAGACGGCGGATGCCCTCGCGGTTCATGGTCAGTTGCGTCGCCCGCGCAGTGGGGATGACGCGCGCCAGACTCGCCGCTTCGATGCCGGCCAGCACGTCGGTGGCGATGGCCTCGATCTCGGGCACGATGATGTGCGGCGCCTCGGCCAGGATGACGCCGTTCAGCACCTGGGCGTCGGTCATGGGGATGACGTGGCTGCGGTGGGCCACCTGCATGGCGGGGGCGTTGGCGTAGCGGTCGACCGCGATCACCTCGGCGCCGAGGCGCTGCAGCTCGATCGCGACCTCCTTGCCCAGTTCGCCCGAGCCCAGCAGCATGACGCGCGTGGCGTGGTCGGTAAGCGGCGTGCCGATCTTCATGGCGTCAGGCTCCGAAAAGTCGTTCAGGTTCCCGGCTCGGCCGGAACTGCATAGAGGCGACGAAACGCGTCCAGCGCCGCCCCGTGATAGATGGTGGCGTGGCTTTCAGCCGGGCGCGGGGTGAAGTCCCATGTGACGCCGGGCAGGGCGTGGTCGCGCAGATTGGCGGTCAGCACGTCCATCGGCGCCTGCATCATCTCGCCCTCGTCGCCTAGCGTCAGGATCAGGGTGCGCGGATCGTTGGAGTGGTCGCGCAGATGGGCGCCGGACTGCCGGGCCAGCCTGCCGCCGTCCCACCACAGGCTGGGGCTGACGGCGACATAGGCGTCGAACATCTGCGGCTCTTTCAGGAAGGTCTCGACCACGAACAGGCCCGCGAGAGACTCGCCCATCAGCGCCGTCTCGCCGCTGGTGCGCAGGCGGCTCTCGATGAAGGGCTGAACCTCTTCGCCGATGAAGCGACGGAAGCGGTCGGAATGCCCCTGCGTCGGATAGCGGGCGATCAGTTCGGCGTCCTCGGTCGGCAGGGCCAGTTCGTTGCGACGGTCGACCGAGGCGACGCCGACGACGATCACATCGCGGGTCGTGCCGACGATGGTTCCCAACTGGGCGATGCCCGAGATGTGGTGGAAGTCCTGATCCTGACCGCCGTCCAGCACATAGAGGACCGGATAGGTCTGGCCGCTTTCAGCATATCCGGGCGGCAGCCAGACGTTGATCTCGCGCGACTGACCCATGACGGCCGAGGGCAGGGCGTAGGACCGGCCGATGACGATGGGCGTCTCGGCGACGGCGGGCGCGTCCTCGGCCGGTGCGGCGAGAGCGGTCGCGCCGCCCGCCATCGACAAGCCGAGGCTCAGGACGAGGGCGAGGCGGCGCATGAGGGTTACAGTCGGGCCTTGGCGGCCTCGACCACGGCCTCGGCGGTGATGCCGAACTCGCGGTAGAGGACTTCGGCCGGGGCCGAGGCGCCGAAGGACGACATGCCGACGAAGCCGCCGTCCTCGCCGATGAAGCGTTCCCAGCCCTGCTTGATCGCGGCCTCGACGGCGACGCGGACGGTGCCGCGGCCGACGACGGCGTCCTGATAGGCCTTGGGCTGCTGCTCGAACAGGGCGAAGCAGGGGACCGAGACCACGCGGGTCGGCACGCCTTCGGCCTCCAGCGTCTCGGCGGCCTTCAGGGCCAAGGCGACTTCGGTGCCGGTGCCGAACAGGGTGACTTTCGCTGCGCCGTCAGCGGCCTTCAGCTCATAGGCGCCCTTCCTGGAGAGATTTTCGCCCGCGTCGGTCACGCGCACGGCCGGGGTCTTCTGGCGCGACAGGCACAGGGCGGTCGGCGTGGTCTTGTGCTGCAGGGCGATCTGCCAGCACTCCAGCGCCTCGACCGTGTCGGCGGGGCGCATGGTCAGCAGGTTCGGGATGGCGCGCAGGGCCGCCAGATGCTCGACCGGCTGGTGCGTCGGGCCGTCTTCGCCCAGGCCGATGCTGTCGTGCGTCAGGACGTGGATCGCGCGCACGCCCATCAGGGCGCCCAGACGGATCGCCGGACGGCTGTAGTCCGCGAACGCCATGAAGGTGCCGCCGTAGGGGATGACCCCGCCGTGCAGCGCCAGACCGTTCATCGCCGCGGCCATGCCGAACTCGCGGATGCCGTAGTTCAGGTAACGGCCGGCGTAGTCCGGCGCGTCCATGATCTGGGTGTTCTTGACGAAGGTGTTGTTCGAACCGGTCAGGTCGGCCGAGCCGCCGACCATTTCGGGGATGGCGTTGAACACCGTCTCCAGCGCCTCGCCCGAGGACTGGCGCGTGGCCAGGGCGGGCTTGTCGACGACCAGTTGCTTCAGCTTGGCGTCCAGCGCCTCGAAGGCGCCGGTGGGCAGGTCGCCCGCCATCGCGCGGGTGAAGTCGTCGCGCTGGGCGTGGTTCAGCAGGCGGGCTTCCCAGGCCTTGCGGGCCTTGCCGCCCTGCTTGCCGACCTTGGCCCAGGCGGTCTTGATCCCTTCCGGCAGTTCAAACGGCGCGAACGGCCAGTTCAGCGCCTGGCGGGTCGCCGCGATCTCGGTGGCGCCCAGGGCGGCGCCGTGGGTCTTGTGGCTGCCTTCCATGGTGGCGGCGCCCTTGCCGATCTTGGTCTTGCAGGCGATCAGCGTCGGCTTGTCCTGCTTGGTCGCCCAGGCCAGGGCCTTCTGGATCTGCTTGTAGTCGTGGCCGTCGATGGCCTTGACCGCCCAGCCCGAGGCCTTGAAGCGGGCCAGCTGGTCGGTGGCGTCCGACAGCGACACCTTGCCGTCGATGGTGATTTCGTTGTCGTCCCACAGGACGCACAGCTTGTTCAGCTTCAGGCGGCCGGCCAGGGCGATGGCTTCCTGCGACACGCCTTCCATCAGGCAGCCGTCGCCGGCGACGACCCAGGTGCGGTGATCGACCAGATCCTTGCCGAAGCGCGCCGCCAGATGGCGCTCCGCCAGGGCGAAGCCGACCGAGGTGGCCAGGCCCTGACCCAGCGGGCCCGTGGTCGTCTCGATCCCGGCCATGTGGCCGTATTCGGGGTGGCCGGCGGTCTTGAAGCCCCACTGGCGGAAGTTTTCCAGTTGTTCCCGGGTGGCGTCTTTGTAGCCCGTCAGGTGCAGCAGGCTGTAGATCAGCATCGAGCCGTGACCGGCCGACAGGATGAAGCGGTCGCGGTCGGCCCAGTCGGGACGGCTGGCGTCGAACTTCAGGAACTTCGAATAGAGGACGGTGGCGACGTCGGCCATGCCCATCGGCATGCCGGGGTGGCCGCTCTTGGCCTTTTCGACCGCATCCATGGACAGCACCCGGATGGCGTCGGCCATCTGTTTGGGCGAAGGCTTGGCGAATGCAGCTTGGGCGTCGGTCACGGCGAGACCTTTCCTCAGGAACAGGATAAAGCGGGGGCGGCGCCGCTTTACCCCGGCGCGCCGGCAGGTTCTACACGGAATCTGGAAGAAAGGACCCCCATGGACGCCGTTACGGCTGCAAAGGCGCGGATTGATCGAGCGTTGGCCGATCTGGAGCGCAAGGTGCTGGAGCTGAAGGCGAGGCCCGCCTCGGCGCCGCCGATCGCCGATGACGACCTGTTCGCGCCACGTCCCTCGAACGCGGCCGATCTGGCGCGCATCGCCGAGCTTGAAGAGGTCGGCCAGGAAACCGCCCAGGCCCTGGCCCTTGCGGCCGACGCCGTGCGCGAGGTGCTGGCGCAACAGCAGGCGGCCTCACAGCAGGCCGCTGGGCGAGAGGAGGCGAACTGATGGCGACGGTGACGGTAGAGGTTCACGGCCGCCCCTATGCGGTGGGCTGCGCCGATGGTCAGGAGGCGCGGGTGCGCGACCTGGCGTCTCAGTTCAACGAGCGGGTGCAGGGCGTGGCCGATCAGGTCGGTCAGGTCGGGGACGTGCGCCTGTTCCTGATGGCGGCTCTGATGCTGGCCGACGAGCTTGGAGAGGCGAAACGTCAGGCGGCGGTCCAGAACTCGGGCCGGGCCAAGGCGACGGCTGCGGCCGCCGTTGCGCCGGCCTCCGCCAGCGACGGCGTGGCCGAAGCCCTGAACGCCGTGGCCGCAAGGATCGAGAAGATCACTCAAACGATCTGAGCGCGGTTTCTCCCTCCCCATAAAGGGGAGGGAGAGGGATGTTCGCCATTGTTGAAACCCGCCCGAACGCCTATCTTGTGCGGCGGCGGGTCCTGCTGCGGCTCACGTCGAAGACAACATATCCTTCTGACCTTAATTCACTCATAGGGATCTGTCCCTGTCCGGGCTCGAGGGCCTGGGCATACGGAGCCCACCTGGCTACCCAGGTCGAGAGGATTTAAACGCGCTTCACGGCTCACGCGGCGCCGCCAACCTCTTCTCTTTTGTGCGCTATCGCTCGCCGCGCGGCGGCTCGCTGTTTGAGCGCTATTTTTGTGCGCTATCGCTCGCGACGCGGTCGCTCACTGCTTGAGCGCGTTTCGTGCGCTCTGGGCGCGCATTTCTTCTTGCTTCTCCTCCCGCCGTCATCCTCGGGCTTGACCCGAGGATCGGGTTGGGCGACGCGCTCTGCTTGTCGGCGTTCAGCGCGCCGTTGGGCTGGATCCTCGGGTCAAGCTCGAGGATGACGGTGGAATTTGGCGAAGGGCCGAGCGGCGATGACCCCCAAGCACGAACTTCGCGCCGCCATGCGCGCGCTTCGCAAGCGTCTGGCCGAGGCCGACCCCGAGGCGGCCGAGCGCGCTGCAGGCCATGCCGACGCCCTTCCTCCCGGCGAGATCGTCGCCCTCTACCGCGCCATGGGATCGGAGCTGGATACGGATGCTCTCGCCAATATCCTGCATCAGGCGGGGCGTCGTCTGTGCCTGCCGGTGGTGCTGGAGCGCGACGCGGCCATGATCTTCCGCGCCTGGGCGCCGGGCGAGCCGCTGGAGCTGGACGCGGCCGGCTGCCCCGCGCCCCTGCCTCTCGGCGGGGTGGTGACGCCCGACCTGATCCTGACGCCCCTGCTGGCCTTCGACGCTCACGGCGGGCGGCTGGGGCAGGGCGGCGGCTATTACGACCGGACCTTCGCGGCCCTGCCCGACGCCCGGCGCATCGGCTTCGCCTATGCCGGACAGGCGGTCGAACGCCTGGATCTGGAGCCGCATGACATCCGTTTGCATGGCGTTCTGACCGAGACCGGCTATAGAGCCTTCCCATGAGGCTCCCCCAATGAGACTGGCTTTTTTCGGTGACGTGGTCGGCAAGTCCGGGCGCGACGGACTTTCGGACCATCTTCCGGGGCTGAGGCGCGACCTCAGGCTCGATTTCGTGGTGGTCAATGCAGAGAACGCCGCGGGCGGCTTCGGCATCACCGAGAACACGGCCAACGACATCTTCAACGCCGGGGCCGACGTCCTGACGCTGGGCAACCACAGCTGGGACCAACGCGAGGCCCTGACCTATATCGTGCGCGAGCCGCGCCTGATCCGGCCGGCCAACTATCCGCGCCTGATGGATGCGCCGGGACGCGGCGCCGACGTCTTCGTCACGCCGGACGGCCGCCGGGTGCTGGTCATCAACGTTCTGGGCCGCGTCCACATGGACCCGATGGACGACCCCTTCAGCGCCGTGGAGCGCGAGCTGGAGGCGGCGCCTCTGGGCGTCGTCGCCGACGCCGTCATCGTCGACATGCACGCCGAGACGACCAGCGAGAAGATGGGCATGGGCCACTTCTGCGACGGCCGCGCCAGCCTGGTGGTCGGCACCCACACCCACGTCCCGACGGCGGACGCCCAGATCCTGCCCCACGGCACGGCCTATCAGACCGACGCGGGCGGCTGCTGCGACTATGACTCCGTCATCGGCAACGACAAGGAAGAGCCGCTGCGCCGCTTCACCACCCGTCTGTCCGGCGGGCGCTACACCCCGGCCAGCGGTCCGGCCACCATCTGCGGCGTCTTCGTCGAGACCGATGACCGCACGGGTCTGGCCAAGCGCGTCGAGCCCATCCGCGTCGGCGGGCGTCTCAGCCAGGCGATTCCGCAAATCTGAAACCTGTCGAGGATTTAATCCTCCGGATCGCATCCGACTGATCCGTCGACGGCCTCATCCCTCAAAACGAGGATGAGATTTGATGTTGAACAAGACCGCCGCCGTCGTCGGCCTGTGCCTTTCGCTGCTCGTCGCGCCCGCTCTGGCCGTCGCCCGGTCCGCGCCTGACGCCGTCCCCGAGCCGGTGCGGGTGATGATCGTCGGCAGCTACCATTTCGATAATCCGGGCCAGGATCTGAACAATGCGCGCATCGCGCCGGTGACGACGCCGGAGAAGCAGGCGCAGCTCGCCGCCATCTCGGAGCGTCTGGCGCGCTTCCAGCCCACGGCCGTGGCGGTGGAGCGTATCGCCGCCGATCCGGACACCTTGCTGGATCAAGTCTATCCTCGCTTCGATCCGGCCATGCTCGCCTCAAACCCCGATGAAAGGGTGCAGATCGGCTATCGACTGGCGTCGCGGTTGGGTTTGACGCGCGTCTACGCCATCGACGAACAGTCGGACGACAAGGATTACTTTCCCTTCCAGCCGATCCTGGACTGGTGGGAGGCGCACGATCAGTCGGACGCCTTCGCTCGGCTCAACGCCCCGATCGCCAAAGCAACGGCCGGATTGGAGCGACGCCAGCACACGGACTCGATCGGCGACATCCTGGCCGACATGAACGACCCCAATGACGCGCTGAACGGACCGGCGGGCCAGTCAACTTTCTACTACGGGGTGTTGAAGGTCGGCGACGGGCGCAGCCAGCCCGGCGCGGCCCTCAATGCGGGCTGGTACGAACGCAACGCCCGCATCTTCGCCAAGTTGGCTGCCGTGGCCCGCCCGGGGGACCGGATCGTCGTCGTCTATGGCGCGGGTCACAACTACTGGCTGCGTCATTTCGTGACCATGACGCCGGGCTTCGTGCTGGAGGAAGCCAGCCCCTATCTGGCCGACGATTGACGGTCGCGTCGCGCCCTGAGCCGCAGGCGTAACGTCCGCTGGCTGCGCAGGGTGACCTGATGGATGGGGCGGGGCTCGATCGGGGTGATGGCCTCGACCTCGGCGGCCTTCAGGATTTCGGCCAGGGCGATCACCGCCTCCTGCATGGCGAAGGCGGCGCCGATGCAGATGCGCGGGCCGCCGCTGAAGGGCAGCCAGGCGTAGCGATCAATCGACTTGCGGTTCTCGGGCAGGAAGCGTTCGGGGCGGAAGGCGTCGGGCTCGTCCCACAACGTCTCATGCCTATGGATGACCCAGGGCGCGATCAGCACGCTCTGACCCGCCTTCACCTCATGGCCGCCGATCTCGTCGTCCTCCAGCGCCTGTCGGATCATGGCGGGGGCGGGCGGAAACAGACGCATGGCCTCCTCGATCACCGCACGGTGCCAGATCAGGTCGCGCACGCGCGCCGGACTGCGGTCCCAGCCGTCCGCCTCGGCCTTCAGTATGTCGGCCATGCGGCGGTCGCGGCTGATCAGGTGCAGGGTCCAGCCCAGGGTCCTGGCCGTCGTCTCATGTCCCGCCAGGATGAAGGTCAGGATGTTGGAGGCGACCTCATGGTCCGACAAGCCCGAACCGTCGCCTTCTTCATCCCGCGCGTTCAGAAGGGCGGTCAGCAGGTCGTCGGGGGCGTCGCCGTGGGTCAGGCGGGCGCGACGTCGCGCCACCAGGGCCGCCACCCGCTCCTCGAAGAAGCGCGCCGCCCCGCCTGAGGCCACGCGGCCCAGACGCGGGATCCAGTCGGGCGCCTTCAGCGCATCGAGCGGACTGATCCGCGCCCCGACCGACAGATACTGGTTCAAGGCCCTTTCAAACCCGGCGGCGTCGCCGTCCAGGTCGTCGGAGAACATGGTCGCCGACAGGATGTCGAAGGTCAGGCCGCTCATCTCGCTGTCGATGTTCAGCACGCGCGCGCCGTGGTGCGGCAGGCGCCAGCCCTCGACCCGGCGGCGGCAGACCCCATCCATGATTTCCGCCATCCGGGCCGTGTAGGCCGGCGTGAAGAGCGGCGCCATGATGCGGCGTTGCCGCCGCCACTGCTCGCCCTCGGTCAGCAGCAGGCCGTCGGCCAGCATGGGCCCCAGCACCCGTCTTTGCAGGTCGCCTTTCACATAGTTGGCGGCGTTGTCGGTCAGGACATGACGTACGCCGGCCGGGTCGCTGACCACCAGCGACCGTCCCAGCGGCGACTGGCTGCTGATGTAGAGCTCCCTGAAGTGCGCCTCGCCCCAGATCTGCAGCGGGTCGCGCCAGCTCTGCCACAGGAAGGGCAGCAGGCTCATCCGCGCGGTCCGGCGCGGCGGCGTCCAGGGACGGAAGGTCGAGGCGGCGGCGTCTGTCATGGAGCGCTCCTTCTCAGGTCGACTCCATATTTATTGACTATAATGTCAAAATGAAGGGGGCTTCGAGGCTATCCTGCCAAACGCCTGGCGCTGAGCAACCGTTCACGCAGGTCGTGGAGTTGCGTCGCGCGACGCTGGGGAGCGTGGGTCTGCAGGACATAGGTCTGTGCGGCCCGGGCCAGCGCCAGGCGTCGTTCAGGATCGCCGATGAGACCGTCCATCGCCGCAGCCAGTCCTTCGGCGGTCAGGTCGTCGACATAGACGGCGTGCGGGCCGCTGGCTTCGCGCAGGCCCCCGCGTCCCGATGAGATCAGGGCCGCCCCCGCCGCATGGGCCTCCAGCGCGGTCAGGCCCAGGGGCTCGGCCCAGACCGAAGGCGTCAGGGCGATGGCCGCCCGTTGCATCACCGCCTGGACCTCGCCCAGCGGCGCGGACTTCAGCACCGATACGCGATCGCCGAACTGCTCCAACGGCGCGACGTGCGGCGCGGCCCAGGCGGCGTGCTTGTCCCAGTCGTTGAGCATCAGCACGGCGCGCCAGTCCGGATGGCGCTCCAGCACGGCGGGCAGGGCGGCGCAGATCAGGTGCACCCCCTTTTCCGGCATGGCGCGACCGGCGAAGGCGATCACAGGCTCACGGTTCTCGACCGGCGCCCGCCACAGATCGACGCTGATCGGATTGGGAACCGCGAAGGCCTTCGGCTCCTGGCGCGGAAAGTCGTGCAGGAATTCCCGCCGCCCGGCCTCGCTGACGAAGACCAGGCCGTCCAACTGGCGAAAGCGCCGCTCGTAGCGCCAGCGATCAAGCGGGGTGCGTGGCGATTTCAGCGCATTGTGCCGATAGAGAACCCGCGTGGCGCGAGGAAACCGGCGGGCGATATGAAGGGCCTGCCGGAGCTGCTGATGGAATTCGATCACATCCGGCTGATAGTCGCTCAGCGCCTTTTCAAGCGCAGCCATCCGCTTCCTGTCGCTGGGCAGGCGGTGGGCCGGCAGGTCGCCGTGGTCGTCAGCGCCCTCGCAGCAGAAGATGCGGAGTTCCGCCTTCTGCGCGCCGCGAGCCAGGGTCCGCACGACCGTCTCCATGGAATTCGGCTGGGATGCGGAGAAGCGGCAACCGGAAGGCAGGACGACAGCGACTTTCAGCGGAGGGCTCCGTCGGGGCTTGGCTATGCCGAGCGCCCTACACCATCAACATGAACGGATGCTGACAATCCGCCTTAAGGTTGTGCGGCGCGGCGCGCTTCAAGCGCGCGCAGACTGGCTTCCTCGGCCTTCAGGTCTTCGGCCAACTGGGCTTTCAGCGCCGGATCGGCGACGGCGGCCAGGGCGGCGCGGGTCTCCTCCACCGCCTGGCGTCGTGCGGCGATCAGTCGCGACAGTTCGTCCGGCTCATGCAGGGCCGGGCCTGAGGCGGTCGGGCGACGGATCGCCTCGACCTCTTGTTCTTCGGTGGTCTTCAGCGCGGCGGCCTGCCGGGCGGCGGCCGCATCGCGCAGGGCGTGCTGGACGGGATCGCCGCCCTCGAACTCGCAGGCCGACAGCAGGGCGGCGCTCGCGACGACGAGGATGAGGGCGGCGTTGCGCATCAGCCTTCGATCCAGTTCGGCATCCAGCCTTCGTGGAACTCGCGCACATGGGCGACGGGGATGCGGAACAGTTCGCCCTTCGGACCCGAGGAGGCGAAGTCCGTTCCCTTGACCAGACCGACGACCGAGGCGTGCAGCCCCGCGTCCTTGGCCTTGGCGATCAGGGCGTCCGCGTCCGCCACGGCGACCAGATAACGGGCCTGGTCCTCGCCGAACAGGAAGGCGTGGGCATGGGCGGCGCTGGAGGCGTTCAGTTCGATCCCGACGTCCGAGGCCAGAGCGATGTCCGCCGCCGCCCCGATCAGGCCGCCGTCAGACAGGTCGTGGACCAGGGTCAGTTCGCCCGCCTCGATCAGGCCGCGCACGAAGTCGCCGGTCTTGCGTTCCAGTTTCAGGTCGACCGGCGGCGGCGCGCCGTCCTCGCGGCCCAGAACTTCGCGCAGATAGATGGAGGCGCCCAGTTCGCCGTTGGTCTGGCCGATCAGCACCAGCTGGTCGCCCTCGGCCGCGCCGCCGAAGCCGGTGGTCACGTCATAGTTGGTCAGCAGGCCCACGGCGCCGACGGTCGGCGTCGGCGGAATGGCGACGCCGTTAGTCTCGTTGTACAGGCTGACGTTGCCGCTCACGACCGGGAAGTCCAGTTCGCGGCAGGCCTCGGCCATGCCGTCGGTGGCGCGGACGATCTGGCCCATGATATCGGGCCGCTGAGGGTTGCCGAAGTTCAGGTTGTCGGTGATGGCGATGGGACGCGAACCGACGGCGGTCAGGTTGCGCCACGCCTCGGCCACAGCCTGCTTGCCCCCTTCATAGGGGTCGGCCTGGACATAGCGCGGGGTGCAGTCGCTGGTGACGGCCAGGCCCTTTTCCGTGCCGTGGACGCGGATCACGCCCGCATCGGCGCCCGTCGAGGAATCCTGAAGCGTGTCGGCCATGACGTGGCGGTCGTACTGCTCCCAGATCCAGCGCTTGGACGCCATGTCGGGGCAGGCGACGACCTTCAGCACGGCGTCGTTCCAGCTTTCCGGCGCGGGGACTTCCGCCGGGTCGAGGCGCGGTTGCAGTTCGGGCTGGACCCACGGACGGTCATACAGGGGCGCATCGTCGAACAGCGGGGCCAGCGGCACGTCGCAGACCACATCGCCGTGGTGCTTCAGCACCAGATGGCCGGTGTTGGTGGTCTTGCCGATGATGGCGAAGTCCAGTCCCCACTTCTGGAAGATGCGATAGCCGACGTCTTCATAGCCGGGCTTCAGCACGGCCAGCATACGCTCCTGGCTTTCCGACAGCATCATCTCATAGGCGGTCATGCCGGTTTCGCGCTGGGGCACCTTGTCCAGATCCAGCTCGACGCCGACGCCGCCCTTGCCCGCCATTTCGACGGACGAAGAGGTCAGGCCCGCCGCGCCCATGTCCTGAATGGCGGCCACGGCGCCCGAGGCCATCAGCTCCAGCGTGGCCTCGATCAGCAGCTTCTCGGCGAAGGGGTCGCCGACCTGCACCGTGGGGCGCTTGGCGTCCGACTCGTCGTCGAACTCGGCCGAGGACATGGTGGCGCCGTGGATGCCGTCGCGGCCGGTCTTGGAGCCGAAATAGACCACGTCGTGGCCCGCTTCGGGCGCGGCCGAATAGTAGATCTCGTCAGCGCGAGCCAGGCCCACGCACATGGCGTTGACCAGGATGTTGCCGTTGTAGCCCTTGTGGAAGTTGGTCTCGCCCGCGACCGTCGGCACGCCGACGCAGTTGCCGTAGCCGCCGATGCCGCTGACGACACCCTTGACCAGACGCTTGGACTTCTCGTGCGACGGATCGCCGAAGCGCAGGGCGTTCAGCAGGGCCACCGGGCGCGCGCCCATGGTGAAGACGTCGCGCATGATGCCGCCCACGCCCGTCGCCGCGCCCTGATAGGGCTCGATGTAGGAGGGGTGGTTGTGGCTCTCCATCTTGAAGATGCAGGCGTCGCCGTCGTCGATGTCGATCACGCCGGCGTTCTCGCCGGGGCCGCAGATGACGCGCTCGCCCGTCACCGGGAACTTCATCAGCTGCGTCTTGGACGACTTGTAGGAGCAGTGCTCGGACCACATGACCGAGAAGACGCCCAGCTCGACCTGGTTGGGCTCGCGGCCCAGCCGGTCCAGCAGGACCTGATATTCATTGGGGGCGAGGCCGTACTCTTCGGCCAGCTGGGCGATGGTCTTTTGGGGCGCGCTCATGGGCGGGCCTTCTAGCCGTCTCTGGGGCGTCTGTCAGCCCATCCGAAGCGGCCTTGGCGAGACTCAACGACGGCGTTCGATTCCGCGCCTCAGGCCGAACGTGACGATGACGCCGGCCACCACCACGACGAAGGCCGCCGCCAGGGCCGTAAAGGCCAGCACCGGCTTGACCTCCTGCTCGGCCACGAAGGCGCCGACCAGGCCCCAGGCGATGGGCAGGGGATAGGCCAGGGTCCGCAAGGCCCAGGTCACGCCGATCCCGACCAAGGTGGTCGCGACCACGGCCAGCACGGCCCAGCCAGCCGGCGACAGGGCGGCGGGCAGGGCCTCGAACGCCGTCGCCACGGTGATCAGGTTCAGCGGCGCCGCCACGGTCAGCCACCCGGCCAGCGCCGCCAGCGGCCAGATCAGGAACCAGCGGTCGCGCTCCATCGTCCCGGTCGCGCGGATCGTGCGCGCGCTGGCCAGCATCGGCAGCAGCAGGGCCAGGAGCGAGGCCAGGATGACGACGACGCTGGCCGCCTTCAGGTTCAGCGCCGCCATGATGATCCAGAAGCCGATGCCGAAGAAGGCGACGACCGACGGCCAGCCCATGCGGTTGATCAGCACGCTTTCGCCCGTCTGGGGCAGGGCCTGACGCCCGGCGTAGATCAGCAGGCCCAGATAGAGCAGGCTCCAGATCGAAAAGGCGTATCCCGCCACCCGCAACGTCTGGTTTCCGTCGGCGGCGAACTCGGCCTGACTCAGGCCGAAACCGCCCAGGGCCTGAACGATGGGAACGATGACGGCGAAGACGGCGGCGGCCAGCACGGCCAGGCGGCGCGTCTGCTGGGCGGGGGTGGGGCGTTCGATGGCGGTCATGCGTCTCTCCGGCTCAGCTTCGCCGTATCTACGCGCGGCGCCGAAGAAGGTTCATCGGCGGGGCATGGAACCGCGACCGGTCCTCCCGCCTTGCTTTCAGGCCATTGAGAAGGAGGCCGTCATGACCGACCCCGACAAACCGGACCCCAACAAACCGGACCCCATTGAACAGACGCTCGAGGAAGAGGTCGAGACCAATCGCGCCCTGGAGCAGGGCCTGGGCGTCGGCGCTCGCGAACTGGCCGCGATCCACGAATCCGGCGCCGAAGGCACGCTGGAGCGCGCGACCGACGAAGACGGCCAACCGATCGAGGAAGAGGTCGAGGTCGGCGACGCCGGCCGCAGCGCCAGCGTCCTGGATCGCAAGGAGCCTTAGAGCGAAGATCTGGGCGATTGATCTGAGTTCGGATTAAATCGATCCGAATCGATACTGATCTAGGCCGCCGCGTAGATGCTCTGGAACAGGGTGGCGCCGTCGGCGCTGCCCAGTTCGGCTTCGAACGCGCGGTCCGGGTGGGGCATCATGCCAAGGACGTTGCCGCGTTCATTCTGCAGGCCGGCGATGTCGCCGACCGAGCCGTTGGGGTTGTCGACGTAGCGGAAGACCACCTGGCCCTCGCCCTCGATGCGCTTCAGCGTTTCGGCGTCGGCGAAGTAGTTCCCGTCGGCGTTGCCCTGGGTCATGACGATTTCGCGCTGGCCCTGATAGCCCGAGGTGAAGCGCGTCTGGCCGTTGGCGACGGTGATGCTGATGGGCTTGCAGATGTATTTCAGGCTGCTGTTGCGCATCAGGGCGCCCGGCAGCATCCCGGCTTCGCACAGGACCTGGAAGCCGTTGCAGATGCCGACCACGGTGACGCCGTCGTCGGCGGCCTTCTTGACCGCCTGCATGATCGGGGCCTGGGCCGCCATCGCGCCGCAGCGCAGATAGTCGCCGTAGGAGAACCCGCCGGGCAGCACGATCAGATCGAGGCCCTTGGGCAGTTCGGTCTCGGCGTGCCAGACCATCTGGACCTGTTCGCCAGTGGAACGTTCGACGGCGACCTTGCAGTCGCGATCGCAGTTGGAACCGGGGAAGACGATGACGGCTGCGCTCATGACCGGGCCTCCTAGCACCCTTCGTGGAGAATGTCAGGCGTCGCTTTGCGGCGTCTTGCGACCGGTGGTCCAGGCGACCGCCCAGACCGCGAAACCGCCCAGCGACAGGGCGACGCCGACCCAGCCGGTCGAGGTCCAGCCCCAGCCCGCCGCCACCGCCATGCCCGCCAGCAGGGGGCCGATGGCGTTGGCCGTGTTGAAGGCCGAGTGATTCAGGGCGGCGGCCAGGGTCTGGGCGTCGCCGGCCACGTCCATCAGCCGGGTCTGCAGCACCGAGCCCAGCCCGCCGCCGCCGCCGATCAGCAGCACCACGATCATCACCGCCCACAGATGCGGCGCGGCGAAGGGGTAGAGGGCCAGGGCCGCCGCGCTCCACAGCAACAGGCCGCCCGCCGCCAGCATGCCGAAGCGGTCGGCGGCCCAGGCGCCCAGCAGATTGCCCGCCATCATCCCCAGACCGAACAGGGCGAAGACCCAGGGCAGGACCTCAGGCCCCACGCCCGTCACCGCCTTCAGCGTCGAGGCCAGGTAGGCGTAGACCGCGAACATGCCGCCGAAGCCGACGGCGCCGACGCCCAGCGTCAGCCAGACCTGGCCGCGCTTCAGGGCCCCCAGTTCGCGCCAGGGACTGGCGTCGGGATGGGCCGGATCGCGCGGCGCGAACAGGGCGACCAGCGCCATGGTCAGCACCGCCAGCACGCTGACGATGGCGAAGGTCCAGCGCCAGCCGAACTCATGACTGACGGCGTTGGCGACCGGCACCCCGATCACCGTGGCGACGGTCAGGCCCAGCAGGATGGTCGAGACCGCGCGGGTTCTCAGGCGCAGGGGGACCAGCGACGCCGCGACCAGCGCCGCCACGCCGAAATAGGCCCCGTGCGGCACGCCGCTGAGAAAGCGGAAGGCCAGCATCCACTCATAGGTCGGGGCGATGGCGCTGAGCGCGTTGCCGACGGCGAACAGGGCCATGAAGCCGATCAGCAGCAGCCAGCGCGGCAGGCGCGCGCCCAGCACGGCCAGGATCGGCGCCCCGACCACCACTCCGGCGGCATAGGCGCTGATGACGTGGCCCGCCTTGGGCTCGCTGACGCCAAGGCCTGCGGCGAAGCCGGGCAGGACGCTCATGGCCGCGAACTCGGTCACGCCGATGGCGAAGCCGCCCATGGCCAGGGCCAGCAGCACCAGCGCCGTCTTGCCCGGCTCGGCCACGCGCTCGATGTCGCGACCGGTTGTGATGCAGCCGGTTTCGTCGAGGCAGGGGGCGGCGTCGGCAGGGGTCATGAGATATCGCAATGCAGCAAAAGGGGAGGTTGCGCTGCAAAATAGGAACGCCGCCCACGGCATCAACCGGAGCGGCGTCGAAGCGCTCATCACGCTTTGTGTCCATGCCTCGGGAGGCCGGGCGTCAGCTCCGGTTTTCGTAGGTCGCGGTGATCGACGCCTTGGCCAGGGTGTGGAAGTGCAGGTTGAAGCCGAAGACGGCGCCCGAGTTGTCTTCCGTCACGTCCAGCCGGTCCACATCCACGGCGAAGACGGTGAAGATGTAGCGGTGCGGGCCGTGGCCCGGGGGCGGGGCGGCGCCGCCGAAACCGGCCTCGCCGTAGTCGGTGCGGCCCTGGACGGCGCCCTTGGGCAGGTTCGCCCCGCCGACCGCGCCCGCGCCGGCCGCCAGTTCGGCGACATCGGCTGGAATGTTGGCGACGGTCCAGTGCCAGAACCCCGACCCGGTCGGCGCGTCAGGGTCATAGCAGGTGACGGCGAAGCTCCTGGTCCCCTCCGGGGCGCCCGACCATGAGAGCTGCGGCGACGTGTTGCCCAGCGCCTTGACCTGGGCGTCAGGCAGGACTCCTCCGTCAGAAAAGTCGGTCGAGTTGACAGTGAAGCTCATGGCGGCGTTCTCCCTTTGGCGGCGGATCAGGTCGCCGAAACTGAAACAGGACTAACGAAAGACTGGTCACGGACGTTGCGTCGCGACATTCTGTCCCTAGCTAAGGTCAAGCTGTCTTGATGAGCGGAGGAACGGGATGCTGCAAGCCCTGCTGGACCGAACCTTTCAGACGCGGTCGATCCGGGTGCGATTTCCCGACGGCCGCGAACTGACGGCAGGGCCGGGCGAGCCGGAACTGACGGCCGTGCTGACCGACATGAAGGCGGCGGTCGCCATCGCCGCCAATCCTGACCTGGCGTTGGGCGAGGCCTTCATGGATGGCACGTTCCAGGTCGAGGGCGGCGGCATCTATGAGTTTCTGGAGCTGACCGCCTCGCAGATGGCCTTGCGTCCGCGCACGCCGAAGATGACCTGGATGCAGCGGATCAAGCGTGGCGCCGAGCAGGCCAATGATCGACTGAACGCGCGCAGCAATGTGCATCACCACTATGATCTGACGGTCGACTTCTACCGCCTGTTTCTGGACGACGACCTGCAATATTCCTGCGCCTTCTTCGAGACGCCGGACGCCAGCCTGGAGCAGGCGCAGGTCGCCAAGAAGCGCCGCCTCATCGACAAGCTGTTGCTGGAGCCGGGGCATCGCGCCCTGGACATCGGCGCCGGTTGGGGCGGGCTGGGGCTTTCCATGGTCGAGCGCGGGGCGCGGGTGACGGGCGTCACCCTGTCGACGGAGCAGCACCGGACGGCCAATGAGCGTGCGGCGGCTCTGGGCGTCACGGACCGGGCCGACTTCCGGCTTCAGGACTATCGCGACCTGGACCAGACCTTTGATCGCATCATCTCGGTCGGCATGTTCGAACATGTCGGCGCGCCGAACTATCAGGAGTATTTCGACACCGTCGCCCGCCTGCTGGATGACGACGGAGTGGCGGTGATCCACGCGATCGGCCGTAACTCGCCGCCCAATCGCACCCAGCCCTGGATCCGCAAATACATCTTCCCCGGCGGCTATATTCCGGCGCTGTCGGAAGTGCTGCCCGCCATCGAGCGGGCGGGCCTGTGGGTCACGGACATGGAGGTGCTGCGTCTGCACTACGCCGAGACCTTGCGGCATTGGCGCGAGCGGTTTCTGGCCCGGCGCGGCGAGGCGCGGGCCATGTATGACGAGCGCTTCTGCCGGATGTGGGAATTCTATCTGGCCTGCAGCGAGGTCGCCTTCCGCGAACTCGGCCACATGGTCTTCCAGCTGCAACTGACGAAGAAACAGACCGCCGTGCCGCTGAGCCGGGACTATCTGTGCGGGTGATCGCCCTGATCCTTCTCCCCTCGGGGGAGAAGGTGGGCGCCGCAGGCGCTCGGATGAGGGGGCTGTGTCAGCGTGCAGAACGGTTGATGTCGAGGGCCAGTCCGGCGGCCCCCTCATCCGTCTTGCTCCGCAAGCCACCTTCTCCCCCGAGGGGAGAAGGATAAGGCGCCTCAGGCGACTTCGATCCGGTAGCTTTCGATGACGGTGTTGGCCAGCAGGGTGTCGCACATGCGCTTCACCTCGGCCTCCTTGTCGGCGACGGCGTCGTCGAGGTCGAACTCGATCAGCTTGCCGACGCGGGCGTTCGACACGCCGTTCCAGCCCAGACCCTGCAGGGCGCCTTCGACGGCCTTGCCCTGGACGTCCAGCACGCCGGGCTTGAGGAAGACGTGAACTTTAACCTTGGCCATTAATGCAGCCCTCCCTGAATCACGGTCGGCATGTCCTTCATGATGCCGAGGCGGCGGGCCACCTCGGTGTAGCTTTCGATGACGTCGCCCATGTCGCGGCGGAAGCGGTCCTTGTCCAGCTTCTCGCCCGTGGTCGAATCCCACAGGCGGCACGAGTCGGGGCTGATCTCGTCGGCCAGGATGACGCGGCTGAAGTCGTTCTCCCACACGCGGCCGAACTCGATCTTGAAGTCGACCAGGGTGATGCCGACGGCGCCGAACATGCCGCACAGATAGTCGTTCACCCGCACCGTCATGGCCAGGATGTCGTCCAGTTCCTGGGTGGTGGCCCAGTTGAACGCCGTGATGTGCTCTTCGGTCACCATCGGGTCGTTCAGCTCATCCTTCTTGTAGTAGAATTCGATGATCGAACGGGGCAGGGGCGTGCCCTCTTCCTGGCCCAGGCGCTGGGCCAGCGAACCGGCGACGACGTTGCGGCAGACGACTTCCAGCGGAATGATCTCGACTTCGCGGATCAGCTGCTCGCGCAGGTTCAGACGCTTGATGAAGTGGTTGGTCACGCCGATCGTGTTCAGGCGCGACATGATGAATTCGCTGATGCGATTGTTGATGACGCCCTTGCCTTCCAGGGTCGCCTTCTTCTGCGCGTTGAAGGCGGTCGCGTCGTCCTTGAAATACTGGATCAGCGTGCCCGGCTCAGGCCCTTCGTACAGGATCTTGGCCTTGCCCTCGTAGAGCTTCTTGCGCTTGGTGTTCATCTTCGGGTCCCGGACGGGAAGGAAACGGACGGCCTCAAAACGAAAAACGCGCGGCCCGAAGGTCGGGGCGGCGCGGTCCTTGAATCGACGGCGGCTCTAATAGAACCACGCGCCCTTTAACCGAAGGGCGTCTGTGACACAAATATCCTGAAGCGACCCTGCGTCAGCATCCGCGACCGAAGTCTGGTTGCGTTCGCTCGCGCCGGGGGCCATAGAGCCGTTTGCGGGCGAGACTGGCCCGTGACTGGAGTTACGACGCGCATGACGACCTTCGACGATCGGGAACAGGCCTTCGAGGCCAAGTACGCCCTCGATCAGGAACAGGAATTCAAGGCCATCGCGCGTCGCAACAAGATGCTGGGCCTGTGGGCGGCCGAGAAGATGGGCCTGTCGACCGAAAGCGCCGAGCAATACGCCGCCGCCGTGGTCCGCGCCGACTTCGAGCAGCCGGGCGAGGAAGACGTCTTCCGCAAGGTGGCCGGCGACTTCAAGGCCTCGGGCATGACGGTGTCCGAGGGCGAGCTTCGCTCCAAGATGGACGAACTGGCCTCGATCGCGCGCGAACAGATCCGCGCCGGCGAATAGGGCGCATCGCCACCCGATGACAGAAGGGCCGCAACCGGCGACGGTGCGGCCCTTCTTCGATCTGCCTCCCGCCGGGGAAACGGGGGTGACCGGAGGCGCCGGGGCGCATCTGATCAACGCGCCTGAGGCCTATCAGTTCGATCGGTTCGGTTCGATCCGGCGCCTATTTCGGCATCAGCACCGTGTCCACGACGTGGACCACGCCGTTCGACTGGGCGATGTCGGCCTGGGCGATGGTCGAGGTTCCGCCCTTGGCGTCGGTGATCCGCCACTGGCCGCCGCCGGCGTCCTTGACCGTCAGCTTCTCGCCCTGAACCGTGGTCAGGGTCGCCGTTCCGCCGTTGGCCTGGGCCTGGGCGGCGATATCGGCGGCGGTCAAACGGCCCGGCACCACGTGATAGGTCAGGATCTTGGTCAGTTCAGCCTTCTGGGCCGGCTGCATCAGACTCTCGCGCGTGGCGGCGGGAATCTTGTCGAAGGCGGCGTTGTCAGGGGCGAAGACCGTGAAGGGGCCGGGGCCCTGCAGGCGCTCGGTCAGGCCGGCGGCCTGAAGCGCGCTGACCAGGGTGGTCAGGTTGGGAGCCTTGGACGCGTTGGCGACCAGGTTGTCGGAAGGATTCATTGCGGCGCCGCCGACCATGGGTTCGGTCGTGGCGGGAACGGCCGAAGGCGTGGGACCCTCGATCATGGACGGTTGTTTCTTGCCGTCGTTCTGACCGCAGGCGGCCAGGGTCAAGACGGCGACGCTGGACACGGCGAGTACTGCAATGCGGATATTCATGGCGTCTCTCCTTCGATAGCGGCGCACGGGACGACATGGCCCCGGTGGAAGGGATACGGCCCAGATACGCAAAAGGATGCGAGCGGGTTCAAATTTTCAGGCGTCGCGCGTGAACCTTCAGCCCAGATAGGGTTCGAGCATCCGCCAATGGGCGAGCTTTTCCTCGAAGGCGCGGGCGTGGGCCGGACTGGACGACGGCAGGTCGATCAGGACGGCGGTCGTCGCGCCTTCCAGGATGCGCCGCCCGTGTCGCGCGGCGGTTCCGCCGTTGAAGGCGATCGCTCGCAGGTCGGGCAGGCGGTGCGTCAGGGCGATCAGATCGGCCGCCTCGGGGGTGCGGATGGCGGCGTCCAGACTGCCCTTGCGCTCGGCCGAGGCGATCACGTCCCAAAGACCCACGCGACGCGCCAGCAAGGCGGCCAACCGCGCCTCATAGGGCAGGGCCGCCAACGGAGCGCCGAGCACCGCTTCCATCAGCCGCCAGAATGCGTTGCGCGGATGGGCGTAGTATTGGCCGGCGTCCAGCGAGGCGTCGCCGGGCAGGCTGCCGAGGATCAGAAGGCGCGCGCCCTCATCGACGACGGGCGCAAAGCCGACCCGGCGGATTGCCGTCAACGGTCGCGCCGGAACCAGCCCACGATCGACAGTCGCGCGCTCTGGGCATAGGGGGCGACCGGGGCGACGGAATGTAACTGGGGCACGCGGAATACCGTCAGGGTGTTCCAGCGCGGGATCAGCCCGCGTGTGATGTCGCCGTTTTCGGGATCGTGAAACAGGGTCTGGCCGCCCCAGTCCGAGCGCCAGCGCGAGGTGAAACCCAGGGTATAGGCGGCGACACGCTGCACATTGTCGCTGGCGCTGTCGTCGTGCAGCCCCAGGAAGTCGTTGGGACGGTAAAGCGTCGCCTGGGAATCCGCCCAGCGAATGGAATCGTCACCGGTCAGCTGACGGCCGAAGGCGGCGAATTCCTCGCCCATCAGGAAGCCGGTCACCGGATGGATTGGATGGTTGGCGCGCGGTTCACCGCTGTTGTAGGCGGACACCATGCCGAAGTTGAAATAGATGAAGCCGTACTGTTTGCCGCTACGCTGGATCAGGGCGGCGACCTGTTCCCTGATATCCCCGGCCGCGCCTTGCAGCGCCTCCATCGGGATTTTGATCGGCCGTCCGTCCTCGCCCGAGAAACTCAGCGACCATGGCAGCGAGGTCTCCATGATCTCGCTGATCAGTTCCGCCGTCGGTTTCTCGAACACGTCGGGGATCTGCACCAGCCCGTCGCGTGCATAGATTTCCGCATACTTCTGAACGTCGAGGGCGGGGTTCAGGCGAAGGGTCGGCTGGGACATCGTGCAGGCGCTCCGGTGGCGTGCGATCACGCCGATATCCTCTCTTAGGGCAGGCGGAACGCCGGAGCCAAGGGCCGCGAGACGGTCCTTGGCTTTTCCAACTGAGGATCAGCTCTCGCCGAACACTCGCTCGAAGACCACGTCCACGTTCTTGGTGTGGTAGCCGAGGTCGAACAGGGCCTCGAGCTGGTCGTGGGGCAGGGTGACGCGCGGGTCGGCCTTCAGGAAGTCGATGAAGACGCCTTCGCCGCGCCAGACCTTCATGGCGTTCTCCTGAACCGCCGCATAGGCGTCTTCGCGCGACACGCCGGCCTGCGTCAGGGCCAGCATGACCCGTTGCGAGAAGACCAGGCCGCCCAGGCGGTCGAGGTTCTTCTGCATGTTCTCAGGATAGACGTTCAGACGCTCGATCACGCCCGCCAGACGGTGCAGGGCGAAGTCCAGGTGGATGGTGGCGTCCGGGCCGATGCCGCGCTCGACCGAGGAGTGGCTGATGTCCCGCTCGTGCCACAGTGCGACGTTCTCCATCGCCGGGGTGACGGCCGAACGGACCAGACGGGCCAGGCCGGTCAGGTTCTCGGTCAGGATCGGGTTGCGCTTGTGCGGCATGGCCGACGAGCCCTTCTGACCCTTGTCGAAGAACTCCTCGGCTTCGAGGACTTCGGTGCGCTGCAGGTGGCGGATCTCGACGGCCAGACGCTCGACCGACGAGGCGACGACGCCCAGTGCGGCGAAATAGGCGGCGTGGCGATCGCGCGGGATGACCTGGGTCGAGACGGGCTCGACGGCGAGGCCCATCTGGTCGGCGACGTATTGCTCGACGGCCGGATCGACGTTGGCGAAGGTGCCGACGGCGCCCGAGATGGCGCAGGTGGCGATCTCTTCACGGGCCGTGATCAGGCGGCGCTTGGCGCGCTGGAACTCGGCGTGATAGCCGGCCAGCTTGAGGCCGAAGGTGACGGGCTCGGCGTGGATGCCGTGCGAGCGGCCGACGGTCGGGGTGTATTTGTGTTCCTTGGCGCGGGTCTCCAGCGCAGCCAGAACCCGGTCGACGCCGCCCAGCAGCAGGTCGGTCGAGCGCGCCAGCTGCACCGCGAAGCAGGTGTCCAGTACGTCCGAGGACGTCATGCCCTGGTGCAGGAAGCGGGCTTCCTCGCCGACGATCTCAGCCACATGCGTCAGGAAGGCGATGACGTCGTGCTTGGTGGTGCGCTCGATCTCGTCGATGCGGTCGGCGTCGAAGGTCGCGTCCTTGCCCTTGGCCCAGATGGCTTCGGCCGATTCCTTCGGGATCACGCCCAGCTCGGCCATCTTGGTGGCGGCGTGGGCCTCGATCTCGAACCAGATCTTGTACTTGGTCTCTTGCGACCAGATGGCGACGGCGTCGGGGCGGGAATAGCGCGTGATCATGGACCGGTCGTGTCGGGCGAGAGGGGCGGGGAGTCAAGACGGCGGGCGGGTTTCCTTCTCCCCTTGTGGGAGAAGGTGGGCGCCGGAGGCGCTCGGATGAGGGGTGTGGGCGCGACGTTGCGAGAAGTGGCGCGGACGGCTGAGGCGAGAAATTCGGCTGTGACGTGGACACCCCTCATCCGTCAGGCTCCGCCTGCCACCTTCTTCCACAAGGGGAGAAGGGAAAAAGAGAGTCCAATTCGTCTGAATCGTCTGAAATCCCCTGTGGCGGACAGGGGAGTCTGGCACAGGCGGATGGGTAGGCTGGCCGATTGTCGGAAAAAATTCAGAGGGCCTGCATCAGGAAGGCGGTGAAGCCCGCCTCGTCCTCGAACCGGGCGGCGACGGGCCAGGCGGCGACGGCGGCGCGCTGGTCGGGCGTCAGGCGCACCCAGTCCTTTTCGGTGGTGACGAGGCCCGCCTCATAGACGGCGGCGCGGTCCTGCAGGAAGGCGTAGTCGCGCTCGGACAGGGCGGCGTGGTCGGGGAATGGGACGAAATCCTTCAGGTCGCAGCCGGCGGCGATCAGCGACCGCTCGACCTTCCACGGCTTGGCGATGCCCGCGAAGCCGACCTGTGGGCCGGGCGGCGGCGGGGCGGCGGCTTCCAGCCGGGCGATGAAGACGGGCAGGTCGCCGAAGATCTCCAGCAGTTCGGGATCGGCGGCGACCATGTCGGTCGGCAGCATGACGACCACGCCGTCGGCGCGCGCCAGCCCGGCCTTTAGCGGCTCGCGCATCGGGCCGGAGGGGAAGACCGATCCATCGCCGAAGGGCCATTCGTCGCCGCGCGTCTCGCCGTCGACCACGATCAGGCTGAGGGTCTTCTTCAGCGCCGGGTTCTGGTGGCCGTCGTCCAGTACGAGGGCGGAGGCGCCGTCAGCGGCGGCGGCGCGGGCGCCCGCTACGCGGTCGCGGGCGATCCACGCGGGGGCGTTGTGCGCCAGCATCAGGGGTTCGTCGCCGACATCGGCGGCGGTGTGTTGGTTCAGGTCGACGCGGACGGGGCCTTCCAGCCTGCCGCCATAGCCGCGCGACAGGGCGGCGGCCTCGACTCCTTGGGCGCGCAGCAGGCGCAGGGTCTCGCGCGCGACGGGGGTCTTGCCCGAACCGCCGACCGTCAGATTGCCGATGGAGATGACCGCCGCGCTCGGATCGACCGGCGTGGCGCGGGCGATCTTGCGCGCCGTCACGCCCGCCCACAGCCATGAGGCGGGCTTCAGCATCATCCGCGTCATCGGGGCGTGGCGACGGTCGCGGCTGTACCACCAGCGGGGGGTGTTCAGTTTCATGGGCGCCTGCGTGAAGGGGCGGCGGGCAGGTGGGTCTGAAGCGCCAACCACAGCCGGTCCAGCCCGGCGGCCGCCGCTTCTGCGGATCGCCGGGCGCGTTCGCCCATGTCGCGGGCGGCCTCGGGGTCGGCCAGCATGGGGCCGACGACCGAGGGCAGTTCGGCGGGCGACAGGACGGAGACGAGGCCGCCCGCCTGTTTCAGCATCCGGGTCACGGCCTGCCAGTTGCTGGCGTCGGGGCCGGTGACGATGGGTTTGGCGAGGCGGGCGGGCTCCAGCGGGTTGTGGCCGCCGACGGAGCCGCCGCCCAACGCGGGGGCGAAGGAGCCGCCCATGACCACGACGTCCGCCAGCCGAAGGAACAGCCCCAGCTCGCCCAGCGTATCGGCCAGATAGATGTCGGTCTGGTCGCAGATCGGCTGGCCCTGACTGCGCCGGGCGAAGCCGTAGCCGTCGTGACTCAGGGCCTCGGCGATGGCGTCGGCGCGTTCGGGATGGCGCGGCACGACGATCAGGAACAGGCGGTCGGCCAGATGGTCCAGCGCGCCGACGATGGCCATTTCCTCATGCTCATGGGTGCTGGCGGCGACGACGACGGGGCGGTCGTCGATCAGGGCCGACAGGCGGGCGAACTCGCCCTTGTCATAGGGCAGGGGCTCGCCGGACAGCTTCAGGTTCACCTGACCGTCGACGCGGGCGCCCAGCGCCGTCAGCCGGTCGGCGCTGTCCCGATCCTGAGGCCAGACGTGCGAAAAGCCGTTCATCAGGGCGCGGGCCATGCCGGGCGCCTTCTTCCAGCCCTGCGCCGTCTTGTCAGTGATGCGGGCGCTGACCAGAGCCAGCGGCACGCCGCGTTTCTGGGCCGTGGTCAGAAGGTTGGGCCATAGCTCGCTCTCGACGAAGACGCCGACGTTGGGCCGCCAGTGGTCGAGGAAGGCCGCGACCGCCGAGGGGGCGTCCACCGGGGCGAACTGGTGGATGACGCCGCGCGGCAGGCGGCCGGCCAGCACCTGAGCCGACGTAAGCGTGCCGGTGGTGACCAGCACCGTCACGTCGGGCCGATCCTTGCGGATGCGCTCGGCCAGCGGAAGGATCGACAGGGCCTCGCCGACGCTGACGCCGTGGATCCAGACCAGAGGCCCGTCGGGCCGCGCCACGCCGGTCAGGCCCAGACGTTCGTCGACGCGGGCGGGGTCCTCCTTGCCCTTTTTGACGCGGGCGTCCAGCAGGCGCGGGGCCAGCGGCTCCAGCAGGCGGGTCAGCAGCCGATAGGCGATCAGGGCGGGGCTGAAGGACACGCTCAGACGCGCTCCAGACCGGTGAGGGCGTCGGCGCGCGCCTCGACGGCGGTCAGGCGCTCGCCCCACTCGGCGGCGACTTCGGCCAGGTCGCCGCCTTCGGGATACCAGGCCTTGTCCCAGACCACGGCGCCCTTGCCGAAGGGCAGGGGCAGTAGGGCGCGGTCCCAGCTGTTCAGCCGGATCGCCGGGCTGCACGACATGCCGATGAACAGCACCGGCGCCTTGGAGATCTTCGCCATCAGCGGCAGGCCCTCGGCCATCTGACGCGCCGGACCGCGCGGGCCGTCAGGAGTCAGCGCCAGGGCGCCGAGCTTCAACTGCTTCAGACCGTCGCGCAGCGCCTGTGTCCCCCCCTTGGCCTGCTTGGCCTTGTCCTTGTTGGCCGAGGAGCCGCGCACGGCGGGAAAGCCCTGGCGCGCCACGGCCTTGGCGATGAACTCGCCGTCGGCGGACAGGGAGATCAGGGCCTTGGCCGGCTGGGCCCGATCCTGGGGCCAGCAGGACGGAGCCAGGGCGATGCGCGAGTGCCAGAAGGCGCACAGCACCCCGCCGCCGTCGCGCCAGACCTCTTCGGCCGCGACCTCGTTCTCATGGGTCCAGCGGATGGTGGCGATGCAAAAGCGCATCCATCGGGCCAGGGTCCAGGCCAGGGCGTTCTGGATGGCGGGGTTGCGCAGGGGCCTCATGCGCCCGTCTCGTCAGGCAGTTCGGCCAGAGGGGGCAAAGTTGGAAGCGGCGAGGGGGCGACGGGGTCGCTGTCCAGCGACTGCTGCCGGGCCAGGCGGGCGTAGAGGCCGCCGCGCGCCACCAGGGCGTCGTGGGTTCCTTCCTCGACCACGCGGCCGCCGTCGATGACGTAGATGCGGTCGGCGTTCTTCACCGTCGACAGACGGTGGGCGATCATCAGGGTGGCGCGGCCGTCCATCAACCGCTCCAGCGCGGCCTGAACCAGGGCCTCGCTCTCAGTGTCGAGCGCGCTGGTCGCCTCGTCCAGCAGCAGTATCGGGGCGTCCTTCAGGAAGGCGCGGGCGATGGCGATGCGCTGACGCTGCCCGCCGGACAGGCGGGCGCCCGCCTCGCCTACGCGCGTGGCGTAGCCCTCGGGCAGGGCGGCGATGAAGTCGTGGGCGGCGGCGGCGCGGGCGGCGGCCACGATGTCCTCGGCCGTGGCGCCGGGGCGGCCATAGGCGATGTTGGCGGCGATGGTGTCGTCGAACAGGAAAGGCTCCTGCGTCACCAGGGCGATGTGGTCGCGTAAGGAAGGCAGGCTCAGCTCGCGGATGTCGCGGCCGTTCAGCGTCACCCGCCCCGCTGTCACGTCATAGAAGCGCGGCAGCAGGCTGAGGATGGTCGACTTGCCGCCGCCCGAGGGGCCGACCAGGGCGATGGTCTCACCGGGCGCGACGTGCAGGCTGACGTCCGACAGGGTCGGGGCGGACTCGTCCTCGTCTGCATGATAAGCGAAACTGACATGGTCCAGGGCGACGGTGACGGGGCCGGGCGCGACCACGGCCGCGTCATTGGCCTCGCGAATCTCGGGTTCGATGTCCAGGGCGGCGAACAGGCGGCGGGCGGCGGTGAAGCCTTCGCTCAGCACCGTCGTCAGGTTGGTCACCTGCCGCAGGGCCTGGCCGGCCAGCAGCAACATGCCGATGAAGGAGGCGAAGGCGCCGACCGTCATCTCTCCCTGGCTTGCGCTCCATCCGGCATAGGCCATGACGGCGGCGACGACGCCGTAGGCGACGATGTCGCTGGCCGGGCCGGAGAAGGCGCGGCTGTCGGCGCCCTTGATGACGTGGCGCTGGCGGCGGTCGATGACGGTGGAGACGCGGGCTTCCTCGGCCGCCTCGCGGTTCTCGATCTTGATGACGCGGACGCCGTCAAGGTTCTCCATCAGGGCGCTGGACAGGGCCTCGGTCTCGACCATGGCGCCGCGCGCGGCCTTGCGCGACTTCTTGCCGAAGCGACGGATGATCCAGCTGACGACCGGCACGCCCAGCAGGACGATCAGCGTCAGCGGCAGATCGATGAAGCCCATGGCGACGATGACGCCCAGCAGCATCAGGGCGTTCTGGGTGTAGTTGACCACGCCCGAGGTGAAGGCCTCGCGCACCAGGTTGGCGTCGAACAGGACGGAGGAGACGAAGGTCCCCGAATGCTGGCTGCGCAGGCGCGACAGGTCGGCCCGGATCATGCCCGAGAACAGTTGCTTCTGGATGTCGCCGACGATGCCGTGGCCCAGCCGGTTCACCAGCGCCGCCTGGCCGGCCATGCTCAGCGAACGGATCACCGCCACGACGATGATGAACAGAGGGATGGCGATCAGCACCTTGTCCGCCGGGATGGTGACGGTCTTCCAGATCGTCACCGGTCCTGCGTGCTGGCCGAACAGCAGGTCGATCGCCGGCTCCAGAAACTTGAGCAGCAGGGCCGTCAGACCGCCCGACACGCCCGCCAGCAGCATGGAGGTGAAGAAGGCCGGCTTGTGCCGCGACAGATACTCGCGCCAGATGCGGGCGAGCAGGGGCCGCAGCGGCTCGCGGGCGTCGGCATGGGGAGCGGGAACGGTCATCGGCCTTCGGTCGAACGGCTGAGGCGTCAAGTCAAGCGGCCGCGCTCAGGAGAGGCGGCGCCGGACGGGTGACGCCGGGTGCAAACGGCGCTATCTGGCCGTCATGGGGCGCTACGATCTGACTACGCCATTCGGCCGTTTCAAGGCGCGCTGGTCCTATTTCTGGAAGGATCACGCCTTCCTGCGCACGGCGTTCACCAACGCCCACTGGCTGGGGCCGGATCTGGTGCGGACCAACCAGCCCTCGCCGCGCCAGTTGGCCTGGTGGAAGCGGCAGGGGATCAAGACGGTCGTCAACCTGCGCGGCCAGCGGGACGAAGCCTATTACTGGCTGGAGAAGGACGCCTGCGAACGGCTGGGGCTGACCCTGATCGACGCGCCGCTGGATTCGCGCGACCCGCCGGGCAAGGACCGGGTGCGCCGGGCCAAGGCCCTGTTTCAGACGATGGAGTATCCGGCGCTGACCCACTGCAAGTCGGGCGCGGACCGAGCGGGGATGATGGCGGTCTTCTATCGCCACTTCCACCTGGGCGAGCCGATCTCGGCGGCCATGTCCGAATTGAGCAAGCGCACCCTGCACAGCCGCGAGGGGCTGACCGGCGTGCTGGATTATACGCTCGAGAAATATGTCGCCGAGGTCGAACCCACGGGCGTCAGCTTCGAGGATTGGGTCGAGAGCGACGCCTATGACCCCAAGGCGATCCGCGCCGAGTTCAAGGCCGGATGGTGGGGCAAGCTGGTCGTCGATCGCCTGTTGAGGCGCGAATAGGGCTCAGCCCCAGGGGCCGCGTCCGGCGGCGGGCGGCGGGGTCTTGCGCGTCTGGTCCTTCTTCCACCGCTTGATCTGGCGGACGTGATCGCGCTGGCGCGCCAGAACGACCAGCCACAACGCCAGCACGGCGATCAGCGAGATCAGGCCGAAAACCTGCTGGCCGTCCAGCGTCTGGCCGAACAGCGTCAAGGTCGGGAATCCCGGTCAGCGGGGGTGATGGGGTCGTTCCAGGCGGTGTCCTGGTCCTCGCCGGGGCGGGGGGTGTGTTTGGGCCCCTTGCGCACGACCCAGACGATCGCCGCCACGGCGACGACCACCAGAAGCAGAACGATGAGGGTCGGCAGCATGGCGAATCCTGTTCATGAACAAAGGCGGCTGATGGGAAAGCGCATCAGCCGCCCCTGCGGTTCCTGAACAGCGGCCTGACCAGACCGTGAACGCCGATCAGCCGTCGGTGCGCGGATCGATCAGCTTGTGCGCGTGCAGGATGAAGTAGCGCATGTGGGCGTTGTCGACGGTCGCCTGGGCGCGGGCCTTCCAGGCCTTCTTGGCTTCTTCGTAGTTGCCGAAGGCGCCGACGAACTCGACCTGGGACAGGTCGCGGAAGACAGGCTCGGCCGGGTGGCGCATCTCGCCGCCGATGACGAGGTGAAGCAGTTGGGGGTCGTGGGGGGCGTCAGCCATGGAGAGGGGGTCCATTGCAGGGGAGATCAGATGGCGAGCGGGATAGGCGCTGTGCGCCTCACGATCAACGGGTGAAGGGCCGGCGCGGCGCATATCAGGCTGGTTTGACGCGGATCGGGGCGATTAAATCGCCACTGACGGCCCATATGGTCGCTGACCCTGGCCCCCGCCTCCTCGGCGATCAGGCAGCCGGCGCAGACGTCCCAGTCCCATTTGGGGCTGATGGCGATGGCGGCATCGAAGGCCCCGGCCGCCACCAGCGCCATGCGATAGGCCAGGGCGTTGCGCTTGGAGAAGCGCATCGGCGGCCACGGCTCGTCCCATTCGCGGGCCTCCATCAGCCGGGCGTCGGCCAGAAGCTCGGCGTCCTCCAGATCGTCGGTGTCCGACGCGCTGATGGGGCGGCCCTGCAGGCGCGCGCCGCCGCCGAGGGTCGCCTCGAACACCTCGTCCATCATCGGGGCGTGGATGACGGCGGCGACGGGGCGGCCGTCCTCGACCACGGCGATGGGCACGCACCACCACGGCTTGTTCTTCATGAAGGCGACGGTGCCGTCGATCGGGTCGACGACGAAGATGCGCTTCTTCGACAGGCGCTCGGTGCTGTCGGCCGTTTCCTCGGACAGCCAGCCGTAGTCGGGGCGGGCGGTCAGAAGCGTGTCGCGCAGCAGCTGGTCCACCGCCAGATCGGCGCTGGTGACGGGCGAGCCGCCGTCCTTGGACCAGACCTTCAGCCCAGCCTCGCGGTGTTCGAGCGCCAGCCGACCGGCGGCCAGCGCCGCGTCGCGGATCAGATCGAGGTCGGCGCTGTAGTCGCTCATTTGCCCGCGATCGCCACCTTGTCGAACAGCAAGGAGGGGCTGTTGAACGCGCCGCGGAACTCCAGATCGCCCGCGCGTTGCAGGCGGGCGTAGAGGTCGACCAGATTGCCCGCCACGGTGACTTCGCTGACCGGATAGGCGCGCTGGCCGTTCTCGAACCAGAAGCCTGACACCCCCGCCGACCAGTCGCCGGTGTTGCCGTTCAGCGAGGGGCCGAACATGGAGGTGATCAACAACCCGGACCCGGCCTGCGCCATCAGGGCGTCCAGATCGCCTTCGCCCGGCGCCAGATGCAGGTTGTGGGTCGAGACGCCCGACGGTCCCGCCAACCCGCGCGAGGCGTGGCCGGTGGTCTGCAGGCCCAACTGGGCCGCCGAGGCCGTGTTCAGCAGCCAGGTGGTCAGGACGCCGTCCCTGACGATCTCGCGCCGTTCGACGGCCACGCCCTCGTCGTCGAAGGGGGTGGAGCCGAGGCCGCGCGGGCGGAACGGATCGTCGATCAGGTCGACGCCGGTCGGCAGGATGCTCTGGTTCAGCTTGTCCTTCAGGAAGGAGCTGCCGCGCGCGATCGACGGGCCGGAGATGGCGCCCAGCAGCGGCGACAGCACCTGCGTCGCCACGCGGTTCTCGAAGATGACGGGGGCGGTGGTCGAGGCGATCTTGCGCGGGCCGACGCGGGCGACGGCGCGCTCGCCCGCCTTCAGGCCGATAGATTGGGCGTCCGGCAGGTCGGACAGGTGGCGGACGGCGCGGCTTTCGCCGCCGCGCTCCATGGCCCCGTCCTTTTCGGCGATGACGCCGACGCCCAGCGAAAAGGCGCTGCCGCGATGGCGGCCGTCGAACCCGTGCGAGGTGACGAGACGCCATTCGCTGGCCGACCATGAGGCGTGGCCGCCTTCGGACTTGGACACGCCGGATACGGCCAGGGCGGAGCCTTCCGCCTCGGCGGCGGCGGCTTCCAGCGCCTCGGCCGAGCGTTCGGCGGGATCATACAGGTCCAGGTCGGCGTGCGGCGCGGCGGCCAGACGGTCCTGCGGCGCGAGGGCGGCATAGGGATCTTCAGGCGCCAGCTTGGCCATGGCCACGGCGCGCTCGACCAGACGGGCGCGGGTGGCGTCGGACAGGTCGGAGGCGGATACGGTCGCCTGACGCCGCCCGATAAAGACGCGCAGGCCCAGGTCGCGGGCCTCTTCACGCTCCACGTCTTCCAGCGCGCCGTTGCGCACGCCGACGGACAGGGAGGCGCGATGGGCGGACACGGCCTCGGCCGCGTCGGCGCCGGCCTTCAGCGCGGCGGAGATCAAATCGTTCAGGATGTCGGGGGAGGGCGTCTTATCGGACATGCCCCGATATGGCGGACGGAAACAGGGCGCGCAACCGTCGCAACATAAACCCTCTCCTGATGGGAGAGGGCTTGAGCCTCCAAGAGCGCAGCGATTGGTTAAGGCGAAAGGGTGAGGGTTCGCGGGTGATGTCGGCCGCAGGCCGTGGCGCGGCGGCTTACGCCGACTGATGGGACAAGCCCCTCACCCTTTCGCGCAAAGAACGATCGCTGACGCTCTCGTGCGCTCAAGCCCTCTCCCGCCGGGAGAGGGGTGACTTTTTGCCTACAAAATCGACCAGGCGATCAGGCTTAGTGCTGCGACGAGAAGCGCCAGCCAGGTCAGGATCATGCCGATCGAGCGGCCCAGCGACGGGCCTTCCTGGAACAGCAGGCCCAGGGCGTGGATCACCCGTCCGGCGAACAGCATCCCCCCGACCGCATGGATCAGCATGGCCGGGGCCCCGAGGAAGGCCAGCAGGATCAGGCCGCACATTCCGGCGGGGATGTATTCCGCCGCATTGGAGAAGGCGCGGCTGGCGCAGACCAGTTCGCGCACGCCGCCGTCGCCGAACTCGACCAGATGCTGACGACGGCGCCGCACCACCACGCCCGACAGGACGAACAGCAGCAGGATCAGCAGACCGCCCCACAGGGCGGCGGCCTGAATGGTCGGGATCAGGCTCAATTTTCGCGCCCCACCGGATAGAGGCGATAGCGCTGATCGTAGAAGGGCGTGCGCTCATAGAACCAGGCGAGACGCGCATCGCCGTCGGCGGCGAAGGCGGGATCGGCCGCCAGCTTGGCCTCGAACGCGGCCTTCAGCGCGGGATCGGCGGCCAGCATCTTTTCGGCCAGAGGCGCGATGGCGTAGGCCTCGATGTATTCGACGCGGTTCAGCACCTCGGGGAACATTCCCCAGGCGAAGAAGCTCTCGTTCGACTGCGGCTCCAGCAGCAGGATGGCGACATCGCCCATCGGCTGATCGGTCGGCACGCGGACGGAGCCGACGGGGAAGGTCCAGTCGTGGGCTTCGGGCCGGACGTCGCTGACCGAGATCGGCACATGGCCTTCGTTGGTGCGGCCCGACACCTTGGGATCGACCAGACGCAGCATGTCGACGGCGACGGTGCGCGGGGCGTCCAGCGTCTCCATCTGCACGCCGTGGACGCGCAGGCGCTCGATCACGTCCTGACGATAGGACGGCACCCAATAGGCGGCCGGCCGCTTCAGCGTCAGCGTGGGGTGGGAGCCATAGAAGGGCATGGGCCACAGTTCGGCGTCCGGCTGGCCCAGCCAGCGGATTTCGGGGCGGCCCGAGGCGGCGCTGTCGAAGGTCTCATAGCGGATGCCCTTGAAGGGGCGGGTGCGCGTGGGCGTCTCGTCGCTGTCGAAATTGGCGGGCAGTTCGGCGGGGCGCAGGGCGCGGTCGATGGCGATGGCGGCGCGCAGGTCGCCGGACTTTTCAGCCAGCAGCTTCAGTGCCTGTTCGAGGAAGACGTAGGTTCCCAGCACCCGCTGCTCGTGCGGCTTCAGGCTGTGGTTCTCGATGAGAATGGTCGGGATGTGGGCCGCCGAACCCCAGCCGTTGGAGAAGCGTTCGCCCAGGCCGCCGTCGTTCAGACCCTTCTTCGGATCGCGGTCGTCGATGGCGAAGACCAGTTCCCCGGGGATGTGGCCTTGGGTCTCCAGCGCCTCATACATGGCGGGCTTGAAGGTGGCGTCCAGCCATGAGGCGATGGCCGGGCTGCGGCTCCAGACGCCGTCCTCGCCGTTGTAGCCGAAGGTGACGTCGTATTGATAATCGATACCGTCGGTGACGTGGATATCGACGTAGAGATCAGGCTGATACTTGTGGATCAGGCCCATGACGGCCTGCATCTCGGCCTGATCCAGCTTCATGAAGTCGCGGTTCAGGTTCTGGTTCGTCGCCGTGTGGCGCCAGCCCTGAATGCGCGGACCACGCTGGTTTGGGCGCGAATAGGCGCCTGCGCGCTCGTGCCCGTCGACGCTGAGGATCGGGATCAGGATGAGGTTGGCGCGGTCCAGCAGCCCGTCCTTGCCGTAGAAGGCGATGTCGCGCAGTAGCATCATGCCCGCGTCCTTGCCGTCGATCTCGCCCGGATGGATGCCGGCCTGGGCCAGCAGGACGGGCTTGGACGGATCGAAGGTCGCGCCGTCCTTGGACGCGATGACGGCGTAGATCGGGCGGCCTTCCGGCGAGGTTCCGAACTGTTCGATGCGGATCAGGTCGCTGGCGGCATCCAGTCGGTCGAACCAGGCGCGGGTGTCGACGTAGTTGGGCGAGAAATCGTGCGCCGCATCGGCCTCGAACCCCGTGACCCACGGATCAGAGGCGTCCCGCAGCAGGGCGCGGCTGGCGCCGTTCCACGCCGGGGCGGGCGGCAGGAAGGCCTGGTCCCACGGGGCTTCGTTGGGAACGGAAGCGGACGGGGTCTGGGACATGGCGGGGCTCGCGAGACAAACTAGGGCGGCGACGGCCGCTGTGACGAAACGGTCTAGGCGCATAGGCCCTTCGTGATCCGATCACAGCCGTCTGGCAACCCCGGCGCAGTTTGCGAGAAGCGCGTCCGGCCGCGCGTGACGGCCGGACGCAGGGTCGTTACGCGGGCAGTTCCACGCGGTTCATGTTGCCGATCGCGCTGTTGTAGCTGTCCACGACCTGCTCGCGGTAGCCGTCGGCCCCGGTTTGCTTGAAGTCGCGATACTCGCCGATCATGCCGCTGAGGTTGTCGGCGATGCTGTTCAGGGTGGACCGGTTGCGGCTGTCCGAGGGCATCTTGGCCTGTTCCTCGCGCAGCTTGGCGACGGAGGCCTCCAGGTCGGGCAAGAGGCGGTCGGCTTCGGCCTTGTTGTTCTCCATCACCGCATTGGTGAAGAAGTCGGCCTTCTGCATGGCGTCCAGGACGCTGGCCTCGGCGGCGTGGCCGGCCTTGCGCATGGCTTCCATCTTCGCGGCGTTGCTGGCGCGTTGATATTCGGAAAGGGCGGCGTCGAGCGCCTCGATCCCGCTGACGCTGCCCTGATAGGCCTGCATCAGTGCGGGGTGCGCGCCCTTGGCCTTGGCCAGATTGTCTTCGCGATAGGCGCGGGACTCGAAGTAGGGGTCCAACGTGCGCCACTGGGCGAGAAGCGCCTCCAGTTGCGGGATCAGCTTGTCGACCGTCTCATCCGCCTTCTTGCCCTGATTGCCGCCGTTCAGGGCGCGGCCCTGCTTGAGCTTCTCGATCGCCCGTTCCAAATGGGAGATGTTCTCGGGGAAGTGCAGGGTCGCCGAAGCCGAGGCGTTGGGAATATCCAGCTTCTGATACTCGCCGTAGTATTTGGTCACGCCCCAGGGGTCGTCGATCAGCGCGTTGAAGGCGTCGATGTAGAGGCTCATCTTCTCCTGGGTGGCCTCGTTGCCCGCCGCCTGGGCGACCGACTTGGGCGCCGGGTTTTCGGCATTGCCCTTGCTGTCGCCGCACGCCGAAAGGCTGAGCGCGGCGGCGAGTGCGAGCGTGGCGACGCCGGCGCTGGTGCGTGAAATCATATGGATTCCCCTAAGCCGATCAGCGCGCCCCAAGCGTCGCCGTTCCTTCGGCCGGGAAACTGAACGCCGATCAGCCTATAGGGTTCTCTCGCGAGACGAGTTTTTGCAAACGGCTCACAGGAACCGCGTCAGGCCTTCCAGATCGGGGACCCATCGCCCGGCAGGCCCAGCGAGGCCCACTTCTCGGAGACGCGGTCGATCACGTCCTGCTCCATGCGGATTTCCTCGCCCCATTCGCGCTTGGTTTCCGGCTCCCACTTGTCGGTGGCGTCCAGACCGATCTTGGAGCCCAGCCCGCTCTCGGGACTGGCGAAGTCCAGATAGTCGATCGGGGTGTTCTCGATGACGGTGATGTCGCGCGCCGGGTCCATCTTGGTCGAGATGGCCCACATGACGTCTTTCCAGTCGCGGGCGTTGATGTCGTCGTCCACGACGATGATCCACTTGGTGTACATGAACTGGCGCAGATAGCTCCAGCAGCCCATCATCACGCGCTTGGCGTGACCCGGATAGGCCTTCTTCATCGACACCACGGCGATGCGATAGCTGCACCCTTCGGGCGGCAGCCAGAAGTCGGTGATCTCGGGGAACTGCTGGCGGATCAGGGGGATGAAGACCTCGTTCAGCGCCTCGCCCAGCACGCTCGGCTCATCCGGCGGACGGCCGGTGAAGGTGGTCAGATAGATGGGGTCCTTGCGCATGGTGATGGCGCTGACCCGGAAGACCGGGAACTTCTCGACCGAGTTGTAGTAGCCGGTGTGGTCGCCGTAGGGGCCTTCGTCCTCGAACTCGTCCAGCAGGACGTGGCCTTCCAGTACGATCTCGGCCTGAGCCGGGACCATCAGCGGCACGGTCTTGCACAGGACCAGTTCGGCCTTGGAGCCGCGCATCAGGCCGGCGAACTGATATTCCGACAGGGTCTCCGGCACCGGGGTCACGGCGGCCAGGATGGTGCCGGGATCGGCGCCGAGGACGACGGCGCAGGGCAGGGGCTCGCGCTTGCCCGCCTTCTTGTGCCGGGCGTAGTGCTGGGCGCCGCCGCGATGGGCCAGCCAGCGCATGACGGCCTTGTCCTTGCCCAGCACCTGCATGCGATAGATGCCCAGGTTGAAGTCGTCCTCGCGGTCGTCAGACGGCCCCTTGGTCACGACCAGACCCCAGGTGATCAGCGGCGCGGGCTCGCCGGGCCAGCAGCCCTGGATGGGCAGGCTGGTCAGGTCGATCTGATCGCCCTTCAGCACCACCTCCTGCACGGGGGCCTTCTTCACTGTCTTGGGCCGCATGGACATGATGGTCTGGGCGAGCGGCAGCATCTCCATCGCGTCGCCGAGACCGCGCGGCGGCGTCGGATTGCGCAGGAAGGCCAGCAGTTCGCCGACCTCGCGCAACTCGCCCGCCGTGGTGCGCTGCTTGCCCTCCAGCGTCACGCCCATGGCGACGCGCTTCACCGTGCCGAACAGATTGGCGAGGCAGGGGATGGGACTGATCGTGCCGTCGGGCATGACCGGCTTTTCGAACAGGACCGCCGGGCCGCCGTTGCGCAGCAGCCGGGTCTGGATCTCGGTCATCTCCAGATGGGTGGAGACGGGTTCGGACACGCGAACCAGTTCGCCGTCGGCTTCGAGGGTCGCAAGAAAATCGCGCAGGGACTTGTAGGCCATGCGCTGACGCTTAGGCGGACGCGAGCCGTCTGTCACGCCGTCCGAACGCGCGATCGATCGCCACGACGACAAGGCCCAGCAGCAGGAAGAAGATCAACAGGCCCGCGAAGCTCGCTGCGGCCCGAGCGAGCCCCAACTCGTCCACATTGATGAACCAGTAGGGCCACCAGCCCGTCATCGCCCCGTGCGCCAGGGTCCAGCCGCCGTAGAGCAGCGGAAAGGCCAGCCATTTGACCGCGTCGATCCAGCGCAGCCGCCCCTTGGCCGTGAACAACAGCCAGTCGCCGACGAAGGCCAGAGGCATGGCGGTGTGCAGCAGGGTGTCGGCGACCTTCTGCCAGCCCTGCGGATTCCAGGTCTGCGCCAGCAGCAGGTGATAAACGACGCCGACCACGACGATGTACATGGCGACGGCGGCCCGCACGCCCTCGCTTCGGCTCCACCGGCCCAAGGCGCCGTCGGGCGCCAGCGCCGGCCCCGTCAGGGCCAGCGCCGCCAGCAGATTGGTCAGGATGGTGAAGAAGCTGAAGAAGTTCAGCATCAATATGCCTGCGCCGACACCGGGGTTGTTCTGCAGCAGCAGGGCGTACTGCAGGCCCAACGCGCCCCAGCCGATCACGGCGAACAGCGCGCGATACAGACGCGCGCGCATCAATAGGCCGGGGCGTCCGACACCAGCGCCCACACCGGCAGACGCAAGACGCGGGTGGCGGCGTCCAGGCGGGCGGAATCCAGCCGCTCGCGTCCCGCCTCGACCCGTCGCAGGGCTTCCGGCGTCAGGTCGATGGCGGCGGCCAGATCAAGGAAGGCGACGCCGCGCCGGTCGCGCCAGCGGCGGATGCGGGCGCCGACGACGGCGTCCTGCGGATCAATCGCCGGAAAGCCCAGAACCGAACCCAAGACCGCCTCCTTCGCGAAGCGCCTGAAACCGTGTCAGATCAGGCATCCTGATCCCATTGGAAAGCCTCGTCCAGCCAGTCGCCGATACGGCCGTCCGGGCGGGCCAGGCCGTGGATGCGCGCCATCTCATCGGCCGACAGCGCGAAGTCGAAGATGCCGAAGTTCTCGGCGGCCCGGCTTTCCCTAGTGGTGCGCGGAATGGCGACGACGCCCTGCTGGATGATCCAGCGCAGGGTGATCTGGCCGTTGGTCTTGCCGTGCGTTCCGGCGATTTCGCCGATCACGGCGTCGTCGGCGATCCTGCCCTGGGCCAGGGGCGACCAGGCGGTGATGGACGAGCCGAGCTCGCGCGCCGTCTCGATCAGCTTCTTCTGCGACAGATAGGGATGATATTCGACCTGGTTGGTGATCAGCGGCGCGGTCGACAGGGCGACGGCTTCGCGGAACAGGGCCGAGGGGAAGTTGGACAGGCCCACGTGCTTGGTGAAGCCCTTCTCCTGAGCCTCGTTCAGGGCGCTGATGGTTTCCGACAGCGCCGGCGTCGGCTTGGGCCAGTGCAGCAGCAACAGGTCGGGCGTCAGGCCCAGGCTGATGGCCGATTCCTCGGCCTGACGCAGCAGGGCGTCGCGATGGAAATGCTCGACCCAGATCTTGGTGGTGACGAAGATGTCGTCACGCGTGACGATCCCTTCAGCCACGGCGTCGGCGATGCCGTCGCCGACCGCCTTCTCGTTCTTGTAGATCCAGGCGGTGTCGATGTGGCGATAGCCGATGCGCAGGGCCTCGCGCACCATGCGGCGGGCGTCCTCGGGCTCCAGCTGCCAGGTGCCGAATCCGAGCAGCGGAATCTCGACGCCTGAGGCGGTCACGGTCGGCTGGTCGGAATAGGGCATGGGGAGGCTCCGTAAGGGGGGGCCCTGGATATAGGCGCGCGCTCAGGCCTCGCCATTGTCCAGCCAGTGGAAAATCCGCTCCCACAACGGCTCCATCCCCTTGCGGAAGGCGCCCTCGTGACCGATGCGGCGGACGCCGAAGTCGCCGGGCGCATGGAGGCTGATGTCAGAGGGGGCGTGGGGATAGACGCTCAGCAGATCGCGCGCCGTGCCGGGCGTGGCGATGGGGTCGTCGGTGAAGATCCACGACCGGATCGGGGCGGTCACGGCCTCATAGTGATGGGGCCGCAGGCTGGTCTCCAACTCCCTGGAGAAATACTCGCGCTTCATGCACCATCGCCGCCAGGTGGTGAATACGCCGCGCGGCAGGTCGGTCCCCGCCCATAGACCGCCGCCCTTGATATAGCCGTGCCGCATCAGGCTGAACGGGCCGAAGCCCAGCCAGAAGAACAGCTCCATCGGATTGTAGCTGCGGTGGTGCCCGCCCCACCAGCCGGTCCCGACCGAGACGAAGGCGTGCCGCTCGATCCGAACCTGATTGGCCATGAAGCCCAGGAAATGTCCGCCGACGCTGTGGCCGACATGGACGACGGGCAGGTCCGGCGCCGCCGCGATCAGGGCGTCCAGGGCGGCGGGCATGTCCAGACGGCCCCAGTCCGGATAGTCCATCCGCATGGCTTTCAGATCGTCCGGCCGCGACCCGGCGATGCCCCGGAAGTCATACGTCAGCACCGCCGCGCCCTGCGCCGCCAGATGCCGGGCGAAGCGCTCGTAGAAGCCCTTGGGAAAGCCCGTGCCCGACGAAACCAGCACGGCGATCCGAGGCTGGGCGGCCGAAACCAGCCGCATCGACAGCGGATAGCCGTCGGCGGCCGGGGCGGTGAAGTCGCGCGTGACGAGATCGGTCATCAAGTCCGTCCAGATTGGAAACGAACCCTAGCCGGTTGACGTGGCGTCAGGTCAAGCCGGGTCGCGAGCAGCGTGCGCAGGTGTAGCGGACAGGGCGGAGTCGCCGACCACAAAGGTGGCGCTTCTGGCGGAAGCGGCCGCCTGAAACAATCGCAGGCGCGCCAGTTCGGGATTGTCCTTCAACAGTCGAGCGGCGTTCGACAGCGCTCTCAGGCTGGCCTGTTCCGAGCGGGCGCGTTCCAGGGCCGCCTGGCCTTCGAGGCGCGATCGTTCGACGTCGGACATCAGGCGTCGCAATTCAGGCGGCAGGATCACGCCTGTCAGTACGATGTTGAGCACCTGCGTGGCGCCGACGGTTGGTCCCACGGCCGCCGTCAGGGCGGCGTCGAGCTCTGGATCCCGGGTCAGCAGTTGCTCCAGGGTGCGTTCAGCAGCCAGTCGGACCAGGGCGGTGGATGTCGCCAGTTGCAGGGCGGCGGCGGTTGGTTCACGCAGCGAGGCTTCCGCATCCTCGATCTGATGAAGCGCTGTGGCCTCCAGCCGGAGCGGCAGCCGGTCCGAAGTCACGACGTCGACCGGTCCGACCGACAGGTATTGCGGCGTCATTTCTATGCGCGCGATGAAGGTTCGGCTTGAGCGCCACAGGCGGTGCCTGCCCGGTCCCAGAATTCTTTCAAACCCGCCGTCCAGATAGACGCCGGCGCGTTGCCAGTCCGGCACGACGACGGTCATTCTGAATCTGAACGCCAAGGCGACGCCGACGACGACGAGGGCCAGGAGCGCGAGGATGATGAGGACGGTCGGCGACATGATAGGCCCTCGTGCTTGAAAATGGCGCCCTCGTGTCGCGACGGACAGGCGGGAGTCCGAAACCCGCAGGGCCTGTCCATGGCTCGCCTTTCGGCAGACGCGAGGGCGCCTGTTTGCAACCAGAAAGAAGATGACCGTTTGCGCGGCTGACCGCGTCCGTCTCCGAACGTCGCGCCGCTCGCTCGTCTTCGATGGGGAATCGAACCCCAACGACAGCCTATCAGTCCGGGGGCGGCCGTCGAGGTTCGATCAACAGATTTGCGTCCTGGGGCCGATCAATAGGCCCCGATCAATAAGCCCCAATCAATAGGCGAGGGCGTTGCCGTCTTTGCGCATTTCGGTGGCGGCGCCGTAGGTCCAGCGGCCCTGTTCGTTGATCTGCTTCATCACGTTCTGATAGCCGCCGAAACCGCCGTCGGGCGGGCCGAGGTCCCAGCCCATAGCCGTCAGCTGCTGCTTGGTGGCTTCGGGCACCCCGGATTCGAGGTGCAGCTTACCGACGCCCTCGGCCGGTTGGCCGGTCGGTTCGGAGGAGCCGTAGTGCTGCCAGCGCGGGCTGTCGCCGGCCTCCTGCGGGTCGAGGCCGTAGTCGACCATATTGATGATGATCTGGGCCTGGCCCTGCGGCTGCATCCCGCCGCCCATGACGCCATAGGCCAGCCACGGCTCTCCGTCCTTGCAGGCGAAGCCGGGAATGATGGTGTGGAAGGGGCGTTTGCCGGGGGCGTAGACGTTCGGGTGGCCGTCGGTGAGGGAGAACAGCTCGCCGCGATTCTGGAACATGAAGCCCAGCGTCCGGCCGTCCGGGCCGTCCGGCGTCAGGCCGCCGCCCATGCCGCGATAGTTGGACTGGATCCAGCTGACCATCATCCCGTCGCTGTCGGCCACGCTGAAATAGGTGGTGTCGCCCTGGGTCGGGGCGTCGCCGGGGAAGACGCGGTCCATGACGCGGTTGGGGTTGATCAGCTTGGCGCGCTCGGCGGCGTATGCCTTGGAGTTCAGCCAGGCGGTCGGGGCCTTGGCGAAGCGCTCGTCGGCGAAGTAGCGGGCGCGGTCCTCGAAGGCCAGACGCTTGGCCTCGGCCTGGATGTGGATGGAGGCGGCGGACTGGAAGCCCATGGCCTTCAGGTCGAACTGTTCGCAGATGTTCAGGATCTGGTTGGTCGACAGCCCTTGCGTGTTCGGGCCCAGCGAATAGACCTCGACCCCGCGATAGGTGGTCATCAGCGGCTCGACCCATTCGGTGCGGTGGGCGGCCAGATCGGCGCGGGTCATCCAGCCGCCGATGCGCTTGAAATAGCGCTCGATGTGGTCGGCGATCACCCCGTCGTAGAAGGCGTCGCGGCCCCCCTCCGCGATCAGGCGCAGGGTGCGGCCCAGGTCGGGGTTGGCGAAGACCTCGCCCGTCTTCGGCGTGCGGCCGCCGGTCAGCCAGACCTTCTTGCGGTTATCGTTCTCCTCGATCGTCGCGGCGCTCCGGTCGAAGTTGGCCATGCCGCGCTCAAGGTAATAGGCCACCACCTGCGGCACCGGCACGCCCTGTTCGCACAGTTCGGCGACGGGCAGCAGGACGTCCTTCCACGGCAGCTTGCCGTAGCGCTGGTGCGCGCTCCACCAGGCGTCGACCGTGCCGGGCACATTGACCGTCACCGCGCCGTAGCGGGGCAGGTAGCCGTCGGCTCCGGCCCTGGATCGCGCCGTTTCAAGCGACAGGCCGCGAGGGCTGTTTCCTGAACCGTTGAAGCCGACGACCTTCTTCTGAGCTGGGTCCCACATCAGGCAGAAGGCGTCGCCGCCGATGCCGTTGGCGGTCGGCTCGAGGAAGCCCAGGGCGGCGTTGATGGCGATGGCGGCGTCGATGGCCGAGCCGCCGCGCCGCAGGGTGTCCAGGCCGATCATCGTCGCGGCCGGGTGGGCGGTGGCCGCGGCGCCGTTCGCGCCCCAGACAGTCGAACGGCCGACGAAGCGCGGCCCGGTGATGCGGTCGCCGATGCCGACGCCGGCGTAGGGATCGGGCGTGGGCGCAGGCTGGACGGAGGTTGCGGCAGGGGTCGGGGCGGCGGCGCTTTGCGTCTGCTGGGCGTTGGCGGCCCCCGCCATCAGGGCTCCGGCCGGCAGGGCGGACAGGAAGGTACGACGACGCATGATGATTTACTCCCCCTCAATCGAGGCGCGCATTGAGGCCGGAACGCGGGGAGGGCGCAAGCGCCGAAAAGCCGGACGGGCAAAGAAAAAGGGCCGCCCGAGGGGCGACCCTTTTCCGTATCCGGCTGAAGACCCGATCAGGTGATGTCTTCGTTCAGCAGGCCGACCTTGAAGTAGCCGTTTTCCTGCAGGGTGTTCATGACTTCCATGAACTGGTTGTATTTCACTTCCGGCTCGGCGCGGACGAAGACGCGCTCGTCACGGCAGTCGGCCACGGCGCCTTGAGCGGCGCAGACGTCGGCGGCCAGCTTGGAGAGGTTGGTTTCCGTTTCGGCGATGTAGAGCGAGCCGGATTCCTGGATGGTGATGTAGACCGGCTCTTTCGGCTCGGCGTCGGCGGCCGGCGGCGTGGCCGGCGGCAGGTCCAGGCGGATCGACACGGTGGCCATCGGGGCCGCGACCATGAAGATGATCAGCAGCACCAGCATGATGTCCACGAACGGCGTCACGTTGATGTCCGCGTTCTGTTGCGCCAGCTTGCCGCCGCCGCCGCCGCTCGAAGAAAGTTTCGCGCCCATTACGCCCTCGTCTCCATCAAGGCCCGCACCCTCCGGCGGACCACACTGAAAGTCTCGCTCGTCTCTTGGCGTCCTGAAGCGGGCTTGTAAAGCCGTCGAATGCGAGGAAATGACGCCGCCGGGGGAATAAGATTGCGAATTCGGCGCAAAGCCGCCTTGGCCGCGATCAATTCAGCCCCGGTTCAACCCCGGATTTCAGCCTCGGGCCAGTTTGAGGAATCGCTCGGCCAGCGCCGGGTCGTCCTTGAAGGCGCCGGTGAAGCGGGTGGTGATGGTCGAGACGTGGCGGTGATGCACGCCACGCGTCGTCATGCACTGGTGCGCCGCATCGACCAGCACGGCCACGCCCCTGGGCTGCAGGTGCGATTCGATGGCGTCGATGATGTCGTTGGTCAGGGTCTCCTGGTTCTGGAGACGACGGGCGAAGATCTCGACCACCCGCGCCAGCTTGGAGATGCCCACCACCTTCTCGCCCGGCAGATAGGCGACGTAGGCCTTGCCCAGGAAGGGGGCCAGGTGGTGCTCGCAGTGGCTCTCGACCTCGATGTCGCGCAGGATGACCATGTCGTCATAGCCGGTCACGTCCTCGAAGGTGCGGCTCAGCTCCTTGCCCGCATCGGCGTCATAGCCGTCGAACCACTCGCCATAGGCGTCGACCACGCGCTTGGGCGTGTCCAGCAGGCCGGGGCGGTCGGGGTTGTCGCCGGCCCAGGCGATCAGGGTGCGCACGGCCTCCAGCGCCTGTTCGCGGCTGGGGCGCTTGGACGCCTCATTGGCGACGAGGACGGGCTTGGCGGGGGTGCTGCTCATGAAACGATCCGGCGGCGGCGAGAGCGCCTGTTCAGAATACTATTATATATGGACTTGGGCGCGCGGCCCTGACTGTCTATCAGGCCGCTATATGGGACACCTCGTCCGTCCCGCAAGAAAACTCGCAAAAGACCTGACCCATGGCCCTGCACATCCACGACACCCTGCGCCGTGAAAAGCGCCTGTTCGCGCCGCGTGATCCGAACCGGGTGAGCCTCTATGTCTGCGGCCCGACGGTCTATGACTACGCCCATATCGGCAACGCGCGTCCGCCGGTGGTGTTCGACGTGCTGGTGCGCCTGCTGCGTCGCACCTACGGCGCCGACAAGGTGATCTACGCCCGCAACGTCACCGACGTGGACGACAAGATCAACGCCAAGGCCGCTAGGGAAGGCGTCGCCATCGGCGAGATCACGGCCCGCTATGAAGCCGCCTATCTGGCCGACATGGGCCTGTTGAACGTCTCGCCGCCCGACATCGCCCCGCACGTCACCGACTACATCGAGGCGATCACCAAACAGATTCAGGCCATCATCGATTCCGGCTGCGCCTATGCCGCCGAGGGCCATGTGCTGTTCGACGTGTCGTCCTATCCGTCCTACGGCGCGCTGTCGGGGCGCAATCTGGACGACATGATCGCGGGCGCCCGCGTCGAGGTCGCCCCTTACAAGAAGAACCCGCACGATTTCGTACTGTGGAAGCCGTCCAAGGCGGACGAGCCGTCCTGGCCCTCGCCGTGGGGCGAAGGGCGTCCCGGCTGGCATATCGAATGCTCGGCCATGATCGAGGAAACGCTGGGCCTGCCCATCGACATCCACGGCGGCGGCATCGACCTGGTTTTCCCGCACCACGAGAACGAGATCGCGCAAGGCGTCTGCGCCCACGGCCACGCCCATGGCGATGAGGCGCATGACGAATACGCCCGCTACTGGATGCACAACGGCTTCCTGACCGTGGACGCCGAGAAGATGTCCAAGTCGATCGGCAACGTCCTGCTGCTGCACGATCTGGTGCAGGCCATGCCGGGCGAAGTGGTGCGCTGGGCCCTGCTGAGCGCCCACTACCGGCAGCCGCTGGACTGGAACCAGACCCTGCTGGAGCAGAGCCGCAAGAACCTGGACCGCCTCTACGGCGCCCTGCACCGCGCGGCCGGGGTCGAGGCGGCGGACGTCGAGCCGCCGGTGGAGTTCATGAAGTCCATCGAGGACGACCTGAACACGCCGGGCGCCATGGCGGCCCTGTTCGCCCTGTCCAGCGACATCGAGCGCGGCATGACGGCGGGCGACGAAGCCGCGGTGGCCGAGGCCAAGGGGCGGCTGATCGCCGCGGCCTCGATCCTGGGCGTGCTGCAGGCCAACCCGGCCGAGTGGTTCTCGGGCGTCGACGAAGGGCTGAAGGCCGAGGTCGAGGGCTTGCTGGAGCAACGCGCCGCCGCCCGCACGGCCAAGAACTGGGCCGAGGCCGACCGCATCCGCGACCGGCTGAACGAGCTGAACGTCGTCGTCATGGACGGCCCGCAAGGCGCGACCTGGCGCATGAAAGGGTGATCTTCCTTCTCCCCTTGTGGGAGAAGGTGGCAGGCGGAGCCTGACGGATGAGGGGTTGCGGGACGTTAGCCTTGCCACCCTTCATCCGATTTCGGAGAGACCCCTCATCCGACCCTGACGGGCCACCTTCTCCCACAAGGGGAGAAGGAAGCGGTCAGCGCGCCCGCCTGATCAGCTCATCCGCCAGCACGTCCGTCAGATAGCCGTCGGCCGTGCGCCCGTTCGCCTGTTGCCAGCGGCGCAGGGCGGCGCGGGTGTTGGCGCCGATGACGCCGTCGACCCCTTGCGTGTCGAAGCCCATGCGGGTCAGGGCCTGCTGGGCGCCGACGCGCTGATCCCGCGTCAGGGGGCCGTCGTTGGGCCAGGAGGCCTTCAGCGCCGGCTTGCCCGCCACGCCGTCGGCGATCATGCCGATGGCGAGCGCATAGCTGACCGAGTTGTTGTAGCGGCGGATGACGTAGTGGTTGGGCAGGGCCAGGAAGGCCGGCCCCTTGGCGCCCTGCGGCAGCAGGATGGCCGCGCCCTCGGCCGCCTCGGCGCTGTTGGGGGACGAACCGTCGGCCAGGCGCACGCCGCGCGCGACCCAATAGGCCCAGGGGTGCTTCGGCCCCTCCGCTTCGGCGTAGTCGAAGTTGGAGGGCAGGGTGACTTCATAGGCCCAGCCCTGACCGCGCTTCCAGCCCGCCTGGGCCAGCAGATTCGCGGCCGAAGCCAGGGCGTCGGCGTCCGAGCCCCAGATGTCGACCTTGCCGTCGCCGTTCTGATCGACGCCCAGCTTCAGATAGTTGTCCGGCATGAACTGGGTCTGGCCCATGGCACCGGCCCAACTGCCCTTAAGCCCTGCGCGGTCGCGCTTGCCCGTGACCACGATGTCGAGGGCGTACTTCAGCTGCTCCTCGGCCCAGGCGCGGCGGCGGCCGTCATAGGCCAGGGTCGCCAGGGAGCGGATGACGTCGAAATCGCCCTGAACCTGGCCGAAGGCGCTTTCCTGGGCCCAGACGCCCAGCAGGATCTCGGTCGGCACGCCGTATTTCTGGGTCACGTCCCACGGCACGCGGTCGACGCGCTGGCGGGCCATGGCGATTCGCGCCGGGGTGGTGGCGTTCTGGATGTAGACCCCGGCGGGGCGCGAGAATTCGGGCTGGTTGCGGTCCAGGCGCACGACGCTGGGGTTGGGCGTCACGCTCTCCAGTTCGCGGGCGTAGTCCCATTTGCGGGCGCCGCCGTGGCGCTCCAGGAAGCTCTGCTTCCAGGCGTCGAAGCTGGCGTGGTCATAGGCGTCGCTGAGATCCGTCTGGGCGGGCGGAGGCGCGGGGACGGGCGTGGCGGGCGCTGGCTCGACCACGGGCGGCGGCGCAGGCTGAGGCTGCGGCGGCGTGGGAACCATGGGGGTGCAGGCGGCGACCGACCCCAGCAACAGAAGGCGATAAGCGATACGCATAAACATAGGCTAACGCCCCCGAATTCCACGACCAATCACAAGCGCGCGAAGGCTCGATCAGTTTCCGTGATAAGGATGAAGGTGCCGTTAACCCTTTTCGGCAGTAGGCGGTTAAGGGGCGATAATTTACATTGCGCCGTTCCCTGAGCACGGCCTGGTGGCGGAGGGGCGACGCGTCGGACGTGCATGTCCGAAGACCCTCCGTTCGACTCGGAGGCCAGGCCTCCAGCGGATTCCCCGCGCGGAATGTTGACGAAAGGCCATGGCCTCTCTATACGACCGCCTCCGCCGCAGGTTCGCCCGCGGCTCTTTTGTTTTACCCGCCCTCACGGGCCTCCAAATCCGGGACGTCCGACCATGAAGGTCCGTAGCTCGCTGAAGTCGCTGAAGGGTCGCCACCGCGACTGCAAGATCGTTCGCCGCAAGGGCGTTCTGTACGTCATCAACAAGACCGACCCGCGCTTCAAGGCCAAGCAAGGCTGATCAGGCGCGCCCGGCGCGCCCTGCCTCTTGCAGGCGAGGCGCGCGCCGACCGTCGGTGGATGGGATGACTATCCACAGGGCCGCGGGCGTTGTCCGCGGCTTTTTCGCGTCCGGCGTTGAGCGCAGGCTCGCGCCTGACTAGTGATTCTTTTTTAGTCGCCCTAACGGCCTTCGGCCTGCTTGAGGGCGTGGTTCTTTCCTGCCCTGACGGCCGTCCGGCCTGATTGAGGGCGCAGCCTGATTTGAGTTCTGGAGTTCAGTCATGGACGACGCTTCCTTCGACGCCAGCCCCGACGTCCTGACCGCCACGGCCCAGGGCCGCCTGCGCTCCATCATCGAACGCCTGGAGCGCCTCGAAGAGGACAAGCAGGCGGTGATGGCCGACATGAAGGAGGTCTTCGCCGAGGCCAAGGGCGAAGGCTATGACGTCAAGGTGCTGCGCAAGGTCATCCGCATTCGCAAGCAGGACAAGGCCAAGCGCCAGGAGGAGGAGGCGATTCTCGACCTCTATCTCTCGGCCCTCGGCGAGGTCTGAGGCGGCCGGCTTGAAGCGCACGCCCTTCAAGCCTCCCAGTGACGGACCTTCAGGCTCCAGCAGCGTGAAGGGCGGCGGCGCGAAGCTGCGTTCCAGCGGTTTCAAGCCGAAGAGCGGTAGCGCGGCTAAACCGCGCTCAAGCAGCCCGAAGGGCGA
>DGIZ01000019.1:75394-75945 GCA_002386585.1 Brevundimonas sp. UBA4609
AAGCAGCCCGAAGGGCGATAGCGCCCCTAAAACCAAGCTGTTGAGCCCCTGGGAGCAACAGCGCGAGGCGGCCAGGCGCTCTGCGCTCAGCGCCCTGAAACGCGCCCGCCGCTCGGCCGAGAAGGCGGGCGTTTCCCTGTCCGACTGGGAGGGCGAGTTCCTCGATTCGGTCGGGGAGCGGGTTCGTGAACACGGACGCGCCTTCGCCGATCCGGAAAAGGGCGCGCCGGGCCAGGCCCTGTCGGCCATGCAGGGCCGCAAGCTGAAAGAGATCACCGCCAAGGCCAAGGGCGAGCCGCGTCGATTCGGCAGACGGCCGGGGAGGGCGCCGGAGCGCGAGGCGGACGAATGAGGCAACCGCCTGGCTGGACCGGGCGTTGCGCCTGCGGATTTCCGCCCCCTGAGAGGGAAGACTGATGAAACGCTTCGTTCCCGCCGCCCTGACCGGCGGCCTTATGAGTTTGAGCCTGACGCTGGCGGCCTGCGGGGACCGGCCGGGGGCTGCGCCCGAGGCCGCATCCGAGGCGACGCCGGATCTCAGCGGCGGCCCG
>DGIZ01000112.1 GCA_002386585.1 Brevundimonas sp. UBA4609
GGCGGGGCGTCGGCGGGCGGCTCGGCGGCGCCCGGACCGCGCACCGGGGCGGTCAGCAAGGCGTCCAGAGAGGCAGGCTGGTCGGGGGCCGTGTCGAACAGGGCGCGTTCGGCCGAGCGGCGGCGATAAAGGGCGTCGACCGGCGGCGAGGCGCGTTCGGGCCAGGCGGACAGGGCGACGGCGGCTTCGGACGGGGCGCTGGCGTCCAGACTGGCTTGGACGTCCGATCCCTGGAACCGCTCCAGGCCGATGGAGAAGATGAAGCTGGCCAGGGCGTCGAACTGATGCTGGTTCAGGGGCAGACGCACCTGGTCGTTCAACAGGGCGACGATGGGCATCAGGTCGTACTGCAGCAGCAGTTCGGCCTCGGCCTCGCTGACCACGGCACCGGGGCGGGCGGAGCGGGCGTGGCCGTAGCCGATGACGGGCGTCCCGTCGCGGCGCAGCACGGTGCGCGGGCGAAAGCCCTCGAAGCTCTTGATCAGCAGAAGGCCTTCTCGAGAGACCTTGCGGCGTTGCGGCGCGGCTGCGGACACGGATTGACCCAATTCGAAACGGGCGTTCTCGCCCCGACGGGGGCGGAGCAAGCCTCATTCCGAAACAGGCGAGGCCGTTTCAGGTCAGGTTTAGAGCAGGACGATGGTCGCCAGGCCGAGGAAGATCAGGAAACCGAAGAAGTCGGTCGTCGCCGTCACGAACACGGCCGAGGACACAGCCGGGTCGAACTTGAGCTTGGACAGGGTCAGCGGGGTCAGCACGCCCACGCTGGCCGCCACAAGCAGGTTCAGGATCATGGCCGCAGCGATGACTGCGCCGATGCGCCAGTCGTGGAACCAGAAGCCCGCCGCCAGGCCGATCAGCGGCGCCAGTACGAAGCCGTTGGCCAGGCCGACCGCCATCTCGCGCCAGAAGGTTCTGAGGGCGTTGGAGGCGTTCAGTTCGCGCGTCGCCAGGGCCCGCACGGTGACGGTCAGGGCCTGCGTCCCCGCATTGCCGCCGATGGCCGAGACGATGGGCATCAGCACGGCAAGCGCCACGATCTGCTGGATGGTGCCCTCGAACAGGGCGATGACGCTGGCGCCCAGGACGGCGGTGAACAGGTTGATGCCCAGCCAGGGCACGCGGCCGCGCACGATCTCCATCACGCTGGACGAGCGGTCCTCGTCGGCGACCCCGGCCAGACGCAGGATGTCCTCGCGGTTCTCTTCCTGGATGATGTTGACCACGTCATCGACGGTCAGCTGGCCGACCAGTCGCCCGCCGACGTCGACCACAGGGGCCGAGATCAGGTGGTATTTCTCGAAGATGTAGGCGACCTCTTCCTGGTCGACGTCCACCTCGATGGGGTTCACCGGCTCCATCAGCTCGGTCAGCGGCGTGGCGCGCGGACTGCGCAGCATCCGGCTGATGGCCACCCCGCCGACCGGCCGGTTCATGGGATCGACCACATAGATGTCGAAGAAGAGCTCGGGCAGGTGATCGCCCTGGGCGCGAACGTGGTCGATGGTGTCGCCGACGTTCCAGAATTGCGGCGCGGCCATGAATTCGCGCTGCATCAGGCGGCCGGCCGAATCCTCTTCATAGCCGAGCGAGGATTCGATGGCGGCGCGTTCGACCTCGGGCATGGCGGCCAGGACGCGTTCGCGCTGGTCCTCCTCCAGGTCCTCGACGACCGAGGCGGCGTCGTCCGAATCCAGTTCCTGAAGCGCTTCGGCCAGGGTGGCGGAGGGGACGCGCTCCAGCACCTTTTCACGGATGCCGTCGTCCATTTCCGGCAGGGCTTCGGCCAGCAGGTCCGGCGGCAGCCACTGGACCACGACCGAGCGGTGCTCGGCGGTCAGGAAGCCCATCAGGTCGGCGACGTCGGCGGGGTGCAGGTCTTCCAGCAGGCTGCGCAGCCGCATGCCGTCGCCGTCATCGGCCGCGTCCACCACCTTTTCGACGAAGGCCGCCGTCAGGGCGTAGTCTTCGCCGAGGGCGGCGTGATCATCGTTCTCGAGAGGGGAGTCTTCGGGGCGCAGAGGGGCAAAGTCCGTGTGGGTCACGTATCTGCCTCCTCTGGAGATTGATGTCAGCCGTATCTAGCCGAGATTCGCCCTGTCAGATCAGATGGTGCGGTCGAGAAGACTCGAACTTCCACGGGTTGCCCCACAGCGACCTCAACGCTGCGCGTCTACCAATTCCGCCACGACCGCTCGCATCGGAGGGCGGGCAATAGCGGAGAGCCGCCGGAAAGAAAAGAGCGTTTTGCGAAATCCGTCGCCGCCGAGCGATTTTCCTTCAAACCGATCTTCAGGCCGCGTTGGGTCGAGAAGGCGGGGCCTTCTGACCGCGGTCCAGCATCAAGCCGCACCGGCCATGAAGTCATACACATCCGCCGGGCGCGTCACCGTGATGGCGATGCGGTCGTCGCGAATCTCGATCTCGCCGCGTGCGACCGGGTGGTTGTTGGCCAGGATCCAGACCTCGTCCTTTTCCGAGGCGTCCAGCGGGATCACCGCGCCTCGGCCCATGCGCAGCAGTTGCTGCATCGGCAGGACCGAACGGCCCAGCACGACCGAAATCTCGACATCGACGGCTTCGATCTGGCTCAAAGAGGATACTCGCAAATCAACGGGCGGCCCTTGCGCCGCCGCGTTCGGCCCCACATTGAGGGCATCATGCTTGCCGACCCGTTAAACTCTTCCCAACGCAGCCTGCTTCGCGAGGACGGCCGTCCTGTCGAATGGGCCCTGTCGTCCGGCTATGTCGACTACCCCGCCGCCGAGGCCGCCATGGAGGCGCGCGTCGCCGCCATCGCCGCCGGCGAGGCGGAGGAGCTGGTCTGGCTGCTGGAGCATCCGCCGCTCTATACCGCCGGGGTCTCGGCCAAGGACGACGACCTGCTGACGCCCGGCCGCTTTCCGGTTCACCGGACGGGGCGGGGCGGGCAATTCACCTATCACGGGCCGGGCCAGCGCGTGGCCTATGTGATGCTGGACCTGAACCGGCGCGGCAAGGACGTGCGCGGCTTCGTCCACGGCCTGGAGGACTGGATCATCGGCGCCCTGGACCGTTTCGGCGTCGAGGCCGGAATGCGCGAGGGCCGCGTGGGCGTCTGGGTCGAGCGCAAGGGCGCCGGCTGGAGTCGCGAGGACAAGATCGCCGCCATCGGCGTCAAGGTCCGCAAATGGGTCAGCTTCCACGGCATCAGCCTGAACGTGGAGCCGGACCTGGATCATTTCGGCGGCATCGTGCCCTGCGGCATCACCGAACACGGCGTGACCAGCCTGGTCGATCTGGGCGTGCTGGCGACGATGGACGAGGCGGACGACGCGCTGAAGTCGTCCTTCCAGCGGGTGTTCGGCCCGGTTCAGCCGGGCGTCGCGCCGCTCTGACGCCGAACGCCCGGCGCGGCTCCATAGCGATTGAAGGCCTTCTGGCCCGGCAGGACGGCCAGGTCGAACGCGACGAGCGCAAGGGCGGCGGTCGCGGCCCCCGCCAGCGGCGTCAACGGCAGGGGCGTCAGCAACGGGGGCCATGCCAGGACGAAGGCGGCCAGGATCAGCCCGCTCCACCAGCCTGAACGTCCCCGATCATGCAGACGCTGCGACAGGACGCAGAACCCGCAATAGGCCAGGGCGGCGGCGACGAGGGCGTGAAGCCAGCCGGGGATCGGCAGAAGAAGATCAGTCACGGCCCAGGCGCCGATCAGGCACGCTGCGCCCAGCACAAAGCGGAACCGGCCGACGCGCCCCGTGGAGTTCAGAAAAAGATCAACCAGGGCGGTCATTTCGCAAGCACGCGGCGTTCCGGCGCATTTTGCGCCTGCAGAACTCATGGCCTAGTCGGGAAACAGGCGCGCGTAAACGTCGCGACCGGGAAAGCGGTGCAATTTCGTCACAGGGGTGGCGACGGCGCCGTTATTGAGTCTAAAACACGCCCAACCCGCACTCTGACGGACTGGGAGAACCCCCATGAAAAGCCTGCTTTCCGCTTCGGCGGCCGTACTGGCCCTGACTTTCGCCGCCTCGGCCGCCTCGGCTCAGAACTTCAGCGATCTGGCCCGTCAGGACCTTCAGGCCATGCACGCGGCGCTGCGCGACAACCATCCGGCCGCCGTGGTGCCCGGGGAGGCCAGCGCGCCGTTCCGCGCCTGGCTGGACTCGGGTCTGGAGCAGGCCCAGGCCAAGGCCGGTCAGGTCAACAGCGGCGACAGCCACGCCTATCTGCTGCGCTGGTACGCCAACGGTTTCCGCGACTCCAACATCGCCGCCCGCCCGACCTACGAGGGTCTGGGTCCGTACTTCGCCACCAGCTGGCCGGGCGTGGCGACGGCCTGGCGCAACGGCCAGTATGTCGTCTCCTATGTTCAGGAAGGCGTGCGCGGCGCGCCTCCGCTGGGCGCTGTCCTCAAGAGCTGCAACGCCGAGCCGATCGAGGACCTGGCCAAGGCCAAGCTGGATCAGTTCGAAGGCGATCTGACGACCGAGGCCGGCCGTGTCCGCAGCGCCCCCTATCTGCTGTGGAACCGCAATAACCCCATGACCACGGGCGTGCCGGGAACCTGCGAGTTCCAGGTCGGTCGGCGCACCCGCGACTACACCTTGTCGCCGCAGCCGGCGACGGCCCAGAACCTGGAGGCCGCCTATCGCGCCTCGGTCTATGTCCCGTCGGGCGCGCCCCTGTCGGTCGAGACGGTGAACGGTCGTCCGTGGGTCAACGTCCACTCCCTGGCGGACGATGCGGGGTGGGACGCCTTCTTCGCCCAGATCGAAGCCCAGTCCGCCGCCATCCGCGGACCGCAGGGCTTCGTGCTCGACCTGCGCGGTGCCAACGGGTCGTCGATCAACGCCACCACGCGCGGCTATGGCCTGGCCAACCGCATCTGGTCGCCGGAATTCACCGTCAGCCGCCAGCCTGAAGCCGGCCAGATCACCTATCGCGCCACTGCGGCCAACCGCCAGTGGTTCGCCGACACCCTGAACCGCATGGTGTCCGACCCGCGCTTCGTCCAGGAATCGGGCGCGGTGATCGAACAGACCCAGGCCATCGTCGCGGCCTTCGACAGCGCCATCGCCGCCGGTCAGCCGACCTTCGTCATGCCGGGCCGCCCGGCGACCCCGGACACCGGCGCGGCCAACCCGGTGCAGGGTCAGGTGGTCGTGCTGGTCGACGCCGGCTGCTCGGGCGGCTGCCTGGACACCCTGGATCTGCTGAGCCGCCTGCCGAACGTGCGCATCGCCGGGTCGACCACGGCCGAGGACACCATCTTCATCGAGCAGACCGTCCTTCGCCTGCCGTCCAACTACGCCGACCTGAGCTATGGCCATAAGGCCTGGACGACGCGCCAGCGCGGCAACAATGCGCCCTACGCCCCCTCGGGCGCGCTGGCCTACACCGGCGATGCGACGGACGAAGCGGCCGTGCGGACGTGGGTGAACGGGCTGTTCGGCGCCTGATCCCAACGATCATCTCGGGCTATTGAGGGCCGGACGGTGGAACGACCGTCCGGCCCTTCCTATTTGAGAACCATGACCCAGACCGAATCTCCCGCCGCCATGCGTTCCGCCTCCGGCTATGACCTGACGCCGCCGACCGACAGCCAGCGTGCGGTGCTGGAAGCCGACCTGTCGCCGGAGGAGAAGCGCGTGCTTCTGGCCCACGGCACCGAGGCGCCCTTCTGCGGGACCCTGCTGGGAGAAAAGCGGGCAGGGGTCTTCTGCTGCCGCGAGTGCGGCCTGCCGCTGTTCCGGTCGGTGACCAAGTTCGAGAGCGGCACGGGCTGGCCCAGCTTCACCGAGCCCGTCGACCCGGCTCACGTCCGCGCCGTGCGCGACGACAGCCATGGCATGGTGCGGGTCGAGACCCGTTGCGCCCGTTGCGACAGCCATCAGGGCCACGTCTTCCCCGACGGCCCGCCGCCGACGGGCCTGCGTTACTGCATCAACTCGGTCGCGCTCAGTTTCGTGGCCGACGGCGAACCCTTGCCTGATCCCCTGGGACGCGGGGATGGAGGGCGCGACGAAGGGACGGCCTGACCTTGGCCGCATTTGAGGGTAGGGTGATCGTGAACGGGAGTAGATGCGTATGCTGATCGAACTCATGGCCGCCTCCCTCTTGCTGGCGAGCAGCGACCCCGAGGGCGTGGTTTCGACCGCGCCGCGCGCGGGTTCGGGCGCCGTGCCGACGGCGAGCGCCGCCGCCCTGGCCGAGACGGTCAGCGACGCCTCGCCTGCCGTGACCCTGCAGACTGCGGCGCCTCACGGCCTGACGACCGAAGAGCAGATTTCCCGCTGGATCGGCGAGCGCAAGGCGGATGCGCCGCCCGTGGAAACCTGGGCCGACGCCTGGGAGGAAGCCGCTCCCCGCAAGATGCACGGCGTGGTCAGCGCCGGAATCGGCACGGGCGGCTACAAGGACTTCGGCGCGGCGGTGTCCCTGCCCCTGGGCGAGAACGGCACGCTGAACCTCAGCTTCAGTCAGACCAAGAACGCCCCCTGGAGCTACGGCTACGGTTACGGCCCCTATGGGTTCGATCCCTATGGCTTCGGGGCGGGCCGATATGGACTGGGCGGCTATGGCTGGCGTGACGCCTACGGCGCCGTGCCGGGCCCCTTGGGCGTGCGTAGTCCGCGCGAGCGTTCCAGTCGGATTCGTCCGTTTGATCTCGACGATGAGCGCCGCGACACGCCCGACGACGCCTCGCGGTAGGATGTAGAGCCGCTGAAGTGCGGCCTGAGGGTCACGCCGTGCGCTTTTTCCCTCCAGGCGTCGCATCGCCGCATTCCCTTTCCATGGTCTGATCCCATATGCCCTCGGGCAAAGGATCAGTATGGACAGTTTGCTTACCTCGGCCGCCGACTTCATCGCCCGCAACGCCATGTGGGCCGGCGTGATCCTCGGCGTCGTGACCTTTTTCGAGTCCCTGGTCGTCATCGGCGCCTTCGTGCCGGCGACGGGGCTTCTGGTTGCGGCGGGCGGTCTGGTGGCGGCAGGCGTGCTGGATCCCTTCACCGTTATCGGCGGCTGCGTCATCGGCGCCGTCATGGGCGACGCCATCTCCTACTGGATCGGACGCCGTCTGGGCACGCGGGTGCTGCGCCACCATATGCTGGTCCCGCATCGCCGCAAGCTGGCGTGGACGCGGCTCTACTGCCGCCGTTATGGCGTGGCCTCCATCTTCATCGGCCGTTTCTTCGGCCCCTTGCGCGCCTTCGTGCCGGTGATGGTCGGGGTGCTGCAGATGCGACAGCGCGTCTTCCAGATCGCCAACGTCAGCTCGGCCTTCGTCTGGGTTCTGGCCATGTTGGCGCCGGGCTATCTGGCCGCCAAGGGCCTGGCCAGGCTGGAGATGATGAGCGAGGCCCACAACCCGACCCTGTGGCTGCTGGCCTTCGGCGCGGTGGTGGTGGCGCTGGTCGTCGCCATGCGTTGGCTCAAGGGTCGCGCGGCGCGGCGGAACGCCCTGCTGGAAGCCTCGGTGCGCGGGCTGGGGGAGTAACCTCCTCACCCCCGTTCGCGTTTCAAGGCGCAAGCGGGAGATTCTCAACCTCCGTCACTCTCGGGCTTGTCTCGAGCAATTCACACTGCCTGCCTCCGCTCACCCCGCCGTCCGCCGGGATGAGCGGGAATGAGAGGCAACCACCAATACTTAGGGCCAACTGGGTCACCACGAAAAAGGGCCCGGCGGATGCCGGGCCCTTTCGCGTTCCTGCCTTGCGGCGGGATCAGTTGTGCGTGTGGCTGTGCGACTCGGCGGTCGTCACCGTGCCCGAGGCGCTCCAGGCCTGACCGTCTTCGCTCTCGAACCAGAAAGGCTTGCGCTCAGGCCCGCCGACCTCGTTCATGTGGTTATCGAACAGGCGGCCGTTGATCATGGTGTAGCCGATCCTGGTCGAGTCCCGCAGGTTCTCGAGCGGATTGGCGTCCAGCACGACCAGATCGGCCAGCTTGCCGACTTCCAGCGAGCCGATGTCCTTGTCCATGCCCAGGGCGCGGGCGCCGTTGATCGTGCCGACGCGCAGGGATTCGTGGGCGCTCATGCCGCCCTGTTCGAACATCCACAGCTCCCAGTGAGCGCCGAGGCCTTCACGCTGGCCGTGGGCGCCGATCTGGACCGAGACGCCCTGATCCATCAGCCGCTTGGATTCGCGGGCGATGGAGATGTGGTTCAGCTCCTCCGGCGGGGTCTTCACCGGACGACGCGAGCGCGAATCGAGGATGCGGCGCGGGACGTACTGGCTCAGGATCGGGTCCTTCCAGACATCCGTGACCTCGTACCAGTGATTCTCGCCCCAGGCGCCGCCGAAGCCGACGATCAGGGTCGGCGTATAGGCCGTGCCCGTCTGCGACCACAGCTGCACCGCATCGTCGTACATGCGCTCCACCGGCACCGAGTGTTCGATGGTGGTGTGGCCGTCGACCAGCATGCTCATGTTCTGGTGGTAGAGCGAGCCGCCTTCCGGGACGACCATCATGCCCAGTTCGCGGGCGGCCTGCATGATCTGCTGACGCTGCTCGCGGCGGGGCTGGTTGTAGCTCTTCACGCTCCAGGCGCCGATCGCCTGCATGCGGCGCAGGTGCGAGCGGGCGTCATCCAGGTCGTTGATGACCGCCGTGGTCGGCGTGGCCGCGCCATACAGGACCGTGCCGGTCGAGAAGATGCGCGGCGCGACGACGCGTCCGGCCTTGGCCAGTTCGCTGTGGGCGAAGATCTCGCTGTTGTCGTTGGACGGATCGTGCAGCGTCGTCACCCCGAAGGCCAGGGCGGCGTAGTTCATCCAGCTCTGTTGCGGGATGATTTCGTCCGAGCCCATGCGGCCGTGCCAGTGGGCGTCCACCAGGCCGGGGATGATGGTCTTGCCGGCCATGTCCATGACGCGGGCACCGGCCGGAATCGTGACCGAGCCGCGCGGGCCGATGGCCTCGATGCGGTTGCCGTTGACGACCACCACGCCGTCCTCGATGACTTCCTCGCCCTTCATGGTGATCAGGCGGGCGCCGGACAGGACCGTCACGCCGCTGGGGCGGGCGTAGTCGGCGGTGAAGCCGATCTTGATCCCGTGCTCGGCCGGCCTGGGCAGGTCGGCCGGGGCGCCGTCCATGAAGGCGAAGCTTTCGCTCAGCGGACGCGAGAACAGCTCCGGACCCATCGACCACTGCAGGCGGCTGGAATCGCCCGACCAGTGCAGCCATTCGCCCGCGTCACGGGTCACGCGCGTCTGCGGCAGGGCCTTGCTGTCGGCGCCGACCGTGATGGCGCGGCCCGTCGAGGCGAAGGGCGCGATATAGGCGTTGAAGCGCTCCGTCCAGGCGATCCACTGCTCATCAGGGGAGACCGAGAACTCGGCCGCCCATTCGCTGCTGATGTGGTCGCGGACGTCCTCGCCCGACAGGTTCATCGAGCGCAGAACGCGCTTGTCGCCGTCACGGGCGCTGACGAAGATGCGGTCGTTGCGCGCGCCGAACTGCGGGTTGGCGCCGGAATCGGTGATTTTCACCGGCTCGCCGCCGCGAGCGGGGATGCGGTAGACGCCCGGCTCGCGGCTCCACAGGGCCGAGCGCAGATAGCCGTCGCTGGAGGTGCGGTAGACGATGGTCTGGCCGTCCGGCGAGAAGCGCGGCTCCAGATAGTGGCCGGGGTTGGTCGTGATGGTCCGGCCTTCGCCGCCCGCGACCGGAACGACGCGGATGGAGCCCAGCTTGTCGTCGCTCCAGGTCGTGTAGACGATGGACCGGCCGTCGCGCGACCAGGACGGATAGAGTTCGAAATGGTCGCTCTGGCGCGTCAGGCGGCGGGGCGCGCCGGCGGCGCCGTCGCGCAGGTCGCGGATCCACAGATTGCCCAGGGCCTCGAACACCACCTTGGAGCCGTCGGGCGAGGTCTGGGCCCAGCGGACCATCTTCACTTCGAACTGGTCCGGCGCCACCTCGACGGGGAAGCGGGCGGTCTCCTGCACCCGGCGGGTGTCGGTAACGCGGAAGGGGATGTCGCTGACGGCCTTGGACGCCACGTCGATGCGGCGGATCTTGCCGCCGGCCCAGATGACGATGGAGCCGTTGTCCGGGGTCCAGCTGAAGCCCGGATAGACGCCGTGAATGGCCCAGGTCTCCTGCATGTCGCGGTCCAGGGCGTCGTAGATCGGCGTCTCACGCCCGGACTCCAGGTCCATGACGTAGAGCGTCGACTGGTAGCGATCGCGGCGCACGAAGGCCAGGGACTTGCCGTCCGGCGAGGGGGTGGGGCGCACCGAGCCGCCCGGACCGGTGACGAAGGGCTTGATCTCGCCCGTCTCGCGATCCAGGCGACGGATCACATAGAGCTGGGTGTTCGGGTCCTTGGAGTAGTCGAAGACGCCGCCCGGCGTGGCGTCGTCGCTGAAGTACATATAGCGGCCGTCGGGCGAGAAGGCGGGCTCGCCCGTGTCCTTCTGCTGGGTGCGGCGCTCGGTCAGTTGCACGCCGCTGCCGCCGCCCGCGCGGTGGTACATCCACATTTCGCCGGCGCCCAGCGAGCGCGAGGAGGTGAAGTGCTTGCGGCCGACGACGAACTGGCTGTCGGGCGTCCAGGTCGGGGAGTTCAGCAGGCGGAAGGTCTCGTTCGACACCTGGCGCGGGTTGGAGCCGTCGCGATCCATAACCCACAGGTTGTCGCCGCCCGCGCGGTCCGAGGTGAAGGCGATGAAACGGCCGTCCGGCGAATAGCGCGGCTGCATGTCCCAGGCGACGCCCGAGGCGATGGCGCGCGCCTCGCCGCCGGTGATCGGCATCACATAGATGTCGCCCAGCAGGTCGAAGACGATCTCGCGGCCGTCAGGGCTGACGTCCACCGCCATCCAGGTGCCTTCGTCGACGTTGATGTTCACGTCGCGCTGGGTGCCGCCCGTCGGGTTCTGCACGTCCCATTTCGGCGTGGCGGCCGAGGTCGTGTCCTGGGCGAACGCCGGAAAGGCTACGGTCAGAACCGCAGCCGTAGTCAATAGAACGCGCTTCATGGAAGCCCCCTCGGCTCTCAAACGTATACAGATACGTCGAAGCTAGCGGTGAGGGCTGGGACTTGGCTAGTCGGGATAAGGCGCTGCGGCCCGAATAATCTTCGACGAACCGGCGGGAATTCCTGAGGTTGTACGCGGATAGGCCGATCGGCCGTGCTGTCGCCTTCGCCCAAGGCGATGAAGACGCATTGTTCTGTCGGGAGGGGCCTGAAATGGTCGAGGCCCAAACCGTTCAGGTTTGGGCCTCGATGGTGCCGCCGGGCAGGATTGAACTGCCGACCTCAGCCTTACCAAGGATGCGCTCTACCACTGAGCTACGGCGGCGGGTCACTGAGGAAGCGGCCGTATAGCCAAAGGCTTCGGCCGGGCCAAGCCCAAAATGCATGCTTGATCAAAATCTTTGGGCGCGGTCTGCTGTGTTCATGAACAAGCCGACCAAAGACGCAGACGAGACGCGCCTCGACGCCGACTCGTCTCCTTCCGCCAGCGTAAACGCCGCTCCGGCCGCCTCGGCCAAGGCCGAACGCGCGGCGCGTCTGGCCGCCGCCTTGAGGGCCAATCTGCGCCGTCGCAAGGCGCCGGGCGCGGGCGGGGCGAGGTCGCCCAAGGAAAGCAACTGAAAGTCATCCGTCCTGCGACGTTCCGGCCTTTCGCGGCCGCCATCAGCCTTGCTAGATAACCGGTTCGCCGGGCCGTAGGGGTCCGAGCCCCAGGATCATCCCGACACCCATGGACAGCATCGTCATCCACGGCGGCCATCGCCTCAACGGCTCCATTCCGGTCAGCGGAGCCAAGAACTCGGCGATCAAGCTGATGGCGGCGTCGATCCTGACCGATCAGCCCCTGCTGCTGACCAACATGCCGCGTCTGGCGGACACGCGCTTCCTCGGCCAGCTGCTGCGCCAGTTCGGCGTTGAGGTGACCGAACGCGAGGGGGCGGACGGGCAGGAGACGCTGTTCCACGCGCCCGAGTTGACCTCGACCTTCGCCCCCTATGATCTGGTGCGTCAGATGCGGGCCTCGTTCAACGTGCTGGGGCCGTTGCTGGCGCGCACGGGGAACGCCAAGGTCTCCTTGCCGGGCGGCTGCACCATCGGGGCGCGGCCGGTCGATCTGCACCTTCAGGCCCTGACGGCCATGGGCGCGGCGATCGAACTGGAAGAGGGCTATGTCACCGCCACGGCGCCCGGAGGGCTGCGGGGGGCCGAGATCGAGTTTCCCTTCGTCTCCGTAGGCGCGACCGAACACGCCCTTCTGGCCGCAGTGCTGGCGAACGGGACGACGGTGCTGAAGCGCGCCGCGCGCGAGCCGGAGATCGGCGACCTGGCCCGCTGCCTGATCGCCATGGGCGCGAAGATCGAAGGTCTGGACACGGATGTGCTGACCATCACCGGCGTCTCGTCCCTGTCGGGCGCGACCTGGTCGGTGATTCCCGATCGAATCGAGATGGGCTCCTATGCTCTTGCTGCGGCCATGGCCGGTGGCGAGGTGCGCCTGACCAAGGGACGCGCCGACCTGATCGCCGCCCTGACCGACAAGATGATCGAGGCCGGCGTCGAGATCGAACCGACCGAGGACGGGCTGATCGTCCGCCGCGACCCGACACAGCGGCTGAAGGCGGTGGACGTCACGACCGAAATCTATCCGGGCTTCGCCACCGACCTGCAGGCGCAGTTCATGGCCCTGATGACGACGGCCGAGGGCGAAAGCGTCATCCGCGAGAACATTTTCGAGAACCGCTTCATGCATGCGCCGGAACTGGCGCGTCTGGGCGCCGACATTACGGTTCATGCGGGCGAGGCCGTGGTGCGCGGCGTCGACGGGTTGAAGGGCGCGCCGGTCATGGCGACGGATCTTCGCGCCTCCATGTCTCTGGTCATCGCCGGACTTGTGGCCGAAGGTGAGACGACGGTCGGCCGCGTCTATCACCTGGATCGCGGCTTCGAGCGTATGGAAGAGAAGCTGGGCGCCTGCGGCGCCGACGTCCGCAGGATAAAGGGGGAGGGCGATGAGCACTGACGGCGAACCGATCTCGGCCCCCGAGCAGGCGGCTCTGAACGAGGCTGAGGGCGAAAGCCTGGCGCCGATCGCGCCCCTGCGTCTGCTGGCCGAGGATGCGGACGATCTGCAGATCATCTCGGCCGCGCTTCAGGACGCTATCATGCGCCCGGTCGACATCCGCTGGGAGAAGGAGGCGCGTCGCTTGACGGTCGTCCTGTCGCGATTCTGCTGGGAATGCGGCGGTACGCGCGTCATGGCCGCCATGCAGTTCGGCGACGTTCAGGCGGTCAAGAGCCGGCGCCTGCCTCGCCTGCCGGATCAGGCGCTGGAGCTTCTGGCGATGGACTTCCATCCGACCGAGGCGCCGGGCGGCAAGGTGCTGATGATGTTCGCCGGCGGCGGAGACCTGCGGATCGACGTGGAGTGTCTGGACGCGGTGCTGACCGATCTGTCGGAACGTTGGCCTGCGCGTATTGCGCCGACTCATCTGGACGAGGCCAGCGCATGAGCGGCCCTCATCAACTGAAGGCGATCGAGATCGACAACGCCTCCCTGCCGGCGGCCACGGCCGAGATCGAGCATCAGCGCCGGGTGGCCGTCTTCGACCTGGTCGAGCAGAACAGCTTCATCCCAGACGGGGCCGAAGGCGGACCCTACACCCTGACGCTGTCGTCGCAGGACAATCGCCTGGCCTTCGATATCGCCGGACCGGATTTCAGCCGCACCCACGTCCTGTCGCTGACGCCGATGAAGACGGTGATCCGCGACTACGGCCTGATCTGCGAAAGCTATTATGAGGCCCTGCGCGGCTCCTCGCCCAGTCAGATCGAGTCGGTCGATATGGGGCGCCGGGGCCTTCACAATGAAGGCGCCGCCCTGCTGAAAGCCAGGCTGGAAGGCAAGGTGGAGGTGGACCAGGAAACGGCCCGTCGCCTCTTTACGCTGGTATGCGCCCTCTACCGTCGGGGCTGAACTCGACTATCTAAGCGTTTTGGTGCATTAGGCGCCCTCACTTTCACGGCTCGCGCTCACGCCCGGCGCGGGCCCGCAGTCGTATTCACACGGGCGAGAGAGGCCGCATGGCTAAGGAAGAACTGCTGGAGTTCCCCGGCGTGGTCAGCGAATTGCTGCCGAACGCGACGTTTCGCGTGACGCTGGAAAACGATCACGAGATCATCGCCCACACTGCGGGCAAGATGCGCAAGAACCGCATCCGGGTGCTGGCCGGCGACAAGGTGCTGGTCGAGATGACGCCCTATGACCTGACCAAGGGTCGCATTACCTACCGCTTCAAGTAAGGACGCGCGTGTCGCGTCCTGACGCTTCGGCTCCGAGGCTGATTCTGGCCTCGTCGAGCCCGCGCCGCATCGAATTGCTGGCGCAGATCGGCATTGCGCCCGATCTGGTGGATCCCGCCGATATCGACGAAACGCCGCTGAAGGCCGAGGCGCCCGCGCGCCTGGCCCAGCGCCTAGCCTGTTCCAAGGCTGCGGTCGTGGCCGAGCGCCATCCCGATGATGTCGTCCTGGCCGCTGATACGGTGGTGGCCGTGGGCCGTCGCCTGTTGGAGAAGCCGGCCGATGAGGCTGAGGCGATCCGCTTTCTGGAACTGCTGTCCGGGCGCAACCATCGCGTCTTCACCGGCGTGGCCGTGATCCGCAGCGGACGCGTCTCCTGGCGCGTGGTCGAGACCCGCGTCAGCTTCAAGCCCCTCTCCCGGGACGAGATCGCCGCCTATGTCGCCTCGGGCGAATGGCGGGGCAAGGCCGGAGGTTATGGCATCCAGGGGCGGGCCGCCGCCTTTGTCAGCCGAATCGTCGGCAGCCATCCCGCGGTCATGGGTCTGCCGCTCTATGAGGCGGCGAATCTTCTGCGCGGCTCCGGCTGGCGGGCCGAGGCGGCCTGATGGCCGATGTCGAGGTCTTCCTGGACGCGGCTCCGGGCGAGACCCGGGGCATGGTCTTCCGCGATGGGCGCGCCTGCGCCCTCATTATACATAGAGACGACGACCGGCCCGAACATCGCCAGGGCGCGCGCGTCGTCGGCCGGGCGGCGCGTCTGGCAGATCGGAAG
>DGIZ01000032.1:0-206 GCA_002386585.1 Brevundimonas sp. UBA4609
GCTGCGCCCGCCGCCGCCGCTCCGGCCGCTCCGCGCGCCGACCAGCCGCGCGAAGAGCGGGTGAAGATGACGCGCCTGCGTCAGACCATCGCCCGCCGCCTGAAGGAATCCCAGAACACGGCCGCCCAGCTGACCACCTTCAACGAGGTGGACATGACCAACGTCATGGCCCTGCGCGCCCAGTACAAGGAAGTCTTCGAGAAGCG
>DGIZ01000032.1:377-648 GCA_002386585.1 Brevundimonas sp. UBA4609
CATGTCCTTCTTCACCAAGGCCGTGGTCCAGGCCCTGCACGAAATCCCGGCCGTCAACGCCGAGATCGACGGCACGGACATCATCTACAAGAACCACTACGACATCGGCATCGCCGTCGGCACCGACAAGGGCCTGGTGGTTCCGGTGCTGCGCGACGCCGACGTCCTGTCGCTGGCCGGCATCGAGAAGGGCATCGGCGCCCTGGGCAAGGCCGCCCGTGACGGCGCCCTGACCATGGACCAGATGCAGGGCGGCACCTTCACCATCACC
>DGIZ01000032.1:669-19716 GCA_002386585.1 Brevundimonas sp. UBA4609
CACAACTACTTCGACGTCAGCATCGCCGTCTCCACGCCGCGCGGCCTGGTGACGCCGGTGCTGAAAGATGTCGACGCGCTGAGCATGGCGGACATCGAGAAGAAAATCAAAGAGCTGGCGGTGAAAGGCCGTGACGGCAAGCTGACGGTCGACGAGCTGACCGGCGGCAACTTCACCATCACCAACGGCGGCACCTATGGTTCGCTGATGTCGACGCCGATCCTGAACGCGCCGCAGTCGGGCATCCTGGGCATGCACAACATCGTGCAGCGCCCGATGGCCATCAACGGCGAGGTCAAGATCCGTCCGATGATGTACCTGGCCCTCAGCTACGATCACCGCATCGTCGACGGCAAGGAAGCCGTGACCTTCCTGGTCCGCATCAAGGAACTGCTGGAAGACCCCGCGCGCGCCCTGCTGGACCTGTAAGGTCCGCGCGACGCGAACGACTGACGACGGCGAGATCTTCGGATCTCGCCGTTTTCAATTGCGCGCCCCGCAGGCGTGCTAGGCTAAGGGCATGAGCCTGGTCGAGATCGCCCGCTATCAAGACGTCTATGAGGCCGATCTGGCCGCCGCCTTCCTGGCGTCGCACGACATCGAGGTGTCCGTGACCGAGCGGTTCCAGACCACGGTCGATCCCCTGATGCAGCGCGCCCTCGGCATCCGTCTGATGGGGCGGGCGGATGAGGCGGCGCAGGCGCGCGACCTGCTGGCGCGCGCAGGGACCGGCGAGTTCGCGACCGATGAAGGCGATGATCTGGACGGACCGGATTCGACGGTTCGCGCGGCGTCGCGAGGGCTGGCCCTGTTCGCCGTCGCGACCGGCGCGGGCTTTGTCGGCACAAGCATGCCGCGTCGCTTCGGCGCCTTTCAGTGGGCGGGCCTGGCGATCCTGGGCGTGGTGGTGCTGCTGTCGCTGGTCCTGTGGCTGGTCGGGGTGTTCAGCGCCTAGAGGCCGACGTCCCAGACGCCCGCGTCGCGCATCCGGCACTCGCGGGCCTCGGCGGCGCGCCCGCCCATGTCCTGGGCCATGGCGCGAATGGCGTCGGACACCGTGGTCTTGTGCAGGCCCGGCGTCACGGCGTGGATGAAGGCGCAACCTGCCAGGCGCAGCAGCTTGAAGCCGAAGCGCGACGAGGCGGCCATATGCTCGACATAGGTCTCGTCGACCTCGCGCGGATGATCGCGGAACAGGCGGTTGAAAGCGTTCGACATGACGACAGCCTAGCGTGCTCGCGCCGGTCCCTCTACCCGGCGGCCGCATTCTGGCTTAAACCCGCCGCAGCAACAGGGGACGCTTAGTCACGCCGCTTCAATCCCGCGTGAGCCCCTTACTCAGACGCACAAGGACGACCGATGGCCGACGGCAAGACCCCTTCCGCCCAAACCTTCCGCTGGGATGATCCGTTCGACCTGACGGGGCGGCTGACCGATGAAGAGCGGATGGTTCAGGGTGCGGCGCGGTCCTATGCGCGCGAGGCCCTGCTGCCGCGCGTGGTCGCCGCCTTCCGCGACGAGGTGTTCGACCGCGCCATCATGACCGAGATGGGCGAGATGGGCTTCCTCGGCGCCATGCTGCCCGAGCAGTACGGCGGTTCCGAAGCGTCGCACGTCGCCTATGGCCTGATCGCGCGCGAGGTCGAGGCGATCGACAGCGGCTATCGCTCGGCCATGTCGGTGCAGTCGTCGCTGGCCATGTATCCGATCTACGCCTTCGGCTCGGACGAGCAGAAGGCGAAGTTTCTGCCCAAGATGGCGGCGGGCGAACTGGTCGGCTGCTTCGGCCTGACCGAGGCGGACGGCGGGTCGGACCCGGCCTCGATGAAGACCACGGCGGTCGCGGTCGACGGCGGCTATCGCCTGAACGGCGGCAAATACTGGATCACCAACTCGCCCATCGCCGACCTGGCCATCGTCTGGGCCAAGCTGGACGGCAAGATCAGGGGCTTCATCGTCGAGCGCGATTTCGACGGCTTCACCACGGGCAAGATCGGCGACAAGCTCAGCTTGCGCGCCTCGGTGACGGGCGACATCGGCCTGAACGACGTCTTCGTGCCGGAAGCCAATATCCTGCCGGGAGTCCAGGGGCTGCGGGGGCCGTTCTCCTGCCTGAACAAGGCGCGCTTCGGCATCGCCTGGGGCGCCATGGGCGCCGCCGAGTTCTGCTTCCACGCCAGCCGCGACTATGTGGCCGAGCGCACCCTGTTCGGCCGTCCGCTGTCCTCGCGCCAGCTGGTGCAGAAGAAGCTGGCCGACATGCAGACCGAGATCTTCCTGGGCTTCGAGGGCACCTACGCCCTGGGCCGCCTGCTGGACACCGGCGCTTGGGTTCCCGAGGCCATCAGCCTGATGAAGCGCAACAACTGCGGCAAGGCCCTGGCCGTGGCGCGCGAGGCCCGCGACATGCACGGCGGGGCCGGCATCACCGGCGAACTGCACGTCATGCGCCACGCCATGAACCTCGAAACCGTCAACACCTATGAGGGCGCGCACGACGTTCACGCCCTCATCCTCGGCCGCGCCATCACCGGCGAAGCCGCCTTCTGAGACAAGCGTTGCAGAAAACGCGCGACGCGACGATCCTTTGCCGTTGTCGCGCGTTTGTCTCGCCTGCGGGGCGGCGATGCTCGCCAGTCTGTCGGCCGAGAACGGTCGACGCGTGAAGGAAACGGGAATGACCAAACACAGCCTGCTGGCCGGCGCCGCCCTGGCGATCTTCAGCTTCAGCGGCATGGCCCAGGCTGCGGCCACGGCCGTCCAGTCGCCGGTCGCGGCCATACCCTATGACGCCCGGCGCGGCGTCTTCACCTTCGCCGCCGGCCTGGAGGAAAGCCTGCCCGCCGTGGTCCAGGTGACGACCCTGGGCCAGTCGCGCGGTCCCAGCTCGGAAAACAATCCCAAGCCCTCGCAGGGCGGGTCGGGCGTCATCATCGACGCGCGCGAAGGCATCATCGTCACCAACCACCACGTCATCGAGAACGGCCAGAAGTTCACGGTCGACCTGATCGACGGGCGGCTGTTCGACGCCACCCTGATCGGCGCGGACAAGGCGACCGACATCGCCGTGCTGAAGATCGACGCCACGGGCCTGTCGCAGGTGGCGACGGTGGATTCCGACACCCTGCGCAGCGGCGACCTGGCCTTCGCCGTCGGCTATCCCCTGGGTCTGGACCAGACCCTGACCATGGGCGTCATCTCGGGTCTGAACCGCTCAGGCATGGGCGACGCCATCGAGGACTACATCCAGACCGACGCGGCGGTGAACTCGGGCAACTCGGGCGGGCCGCTGCTGGACAGCCGGGGGCGGTTGATCGGCATCAACACCGCCATCCTGTCGGGCGGTTTCGGCGGCGGCAACGACGGCATCGCCTTCGCCGTGCCGACGCGCATCATGATGTTCGTGGTCGACCAACTGCGCGCCACCGGCGAGGTCAAGCGCGGCCGCGTCGGCCTGGGCCTCGGCTCCCTGACGGCCGAGCGCGCGCGCGAGGTCGGGCTGAACATCGTGCGCGGCGCCGTGGTCTATGACGTCGAGCCGGGCTCGGCGGGCGAGAAGGCGGGGCTGAAGCCCGGCGACGTGCTGACGCGCATCCAGGACCGCCCGGTGGCCAACGCCGGTTCGGTCCAGGCCACGGTCGGCATCGCCCGCGCCGGGACACAGATGCCGGTCGTCTATCTGCGCGACGGCCGTGAGGCCTCGACCCGGCTGACGGTCGAGCCGTCCGATCCGGCGCCGGTGCGCCTGGGCGCCCAGGCGGCCATGGCGCGGGGTCTGACGATGCGCAATCCGGCCTCGGGCGGGGGCGCCCAGATCGCCGTGGTCGAGGCCGGATCGTCCGCCGCCGCGGCGGGTTTCCAGGCCGGCGACGTGGTGGTCCAGGCGAACGGCGCCGAGATCGCCGACATGAAGGATCTGGCGCAGCGTCTGCAGGCCGCAGGCGAGGCGGTCGTGCCGATCATCGTGCTGCGCGACAACGAGCGGGTCGAGATCGACCTGCCGGCCTGATCCGCGCTGTCTGAAGCTCTACGGCATCGCTCGCGTGACCCGCCGTCGCGCGGGCGAAGTCTTGTGCGTCTGGCGGGAAGCGGACAGCAAAACGCCCGCGCTGCCGGGGAGGGGGAGGAGGGGCAGGCGCGGGCGTCGCTTGGAGGAAGCATCGGCCCGCCAGAGCCCTTTACGCGGAAAAATCCAGGGGGCTGGGGGGGCTGTTCAGGATCCGGGACTTTTCCGAACTCCGACAGGCCGATGATGCATGTGTGCGCGCCCTTCCGGGCGGGCGAAGGACCGAATGGGGGCGTTTTCGTGTCGCTTCGGATTTTCCTGATCGGTGAAGCTTAGACCTTCGACAGGATCAAGGTGGCGTTGGTCCCGCCGAAGCCGAAGCTGTTGGACATGACGTGCTTCAGTTCGCCGTCGTGGCGTTGACGCAGGATCGGCATGCCCTCGAACTCGGGGTCCAGGGTCTCGATGTGGGCGCTTTCGGCGGCGAAGCCGTGCTTCATCATCAGCAGGCAGTAGATGGCCTCCTGCGCGCCCGCCGCGCCCAGCGAGTGGCCCGTCAGCGACTTCGTCGAGGAGATCATCGGCATGGCGTCGCCGAAGACGTTGCGCACCGCGCCCATCTCCTTGCTGTCGCCGACCGGCGTCGAGGTGCCGTGCGGGTTCAGGTAGTCGATCTTGGGATTGCCGGCCATCTCCAGCGCCATCTTCATGCAGCGCTCGGCGCCCTCGCCCGAGGGGGCCACCATGTCGTAGCCGTCCGAGTTGGCGCCGTAGCCGGTGACTTCGGCATAGATGGTCGCGCCGCGCGCCACGGCGCGCTCGTATTCTTCCAGCACCACGATGCCCGCGCCGCCGGCGATGACGAAGCCGTCGCGCGTCGTGTCATAGGCGCGGCTGGCCTTTTCCGGGGTGTCGTTGAAGTTGGAGGACATGGCGCCCATGGCGTCGAACATGTTCGACATGGACCAGTCGATGTCCTCGCAGCCGCCGGCGAAGACCACGTCCTGCTTGCCCCAGGCGATCTGCTCGGCGGCCGCGCCGATGCAGTGGGCGCTGGTCGCGCAGGCCGAGCTGATCGAATAGTTGACGCCCTTAAGCTCGAACCATGTGGCCAGGACGGCCGACGGGCCGGACGCCATGGCCTTGGGCACGGCGAAGGGGCCGACGCGCTTGGGCGAGCCCTTTTCAACCGTGGTGGCGGCGGCCTGCAGGATCACCTGTGTCGAGGGGCCGCCCTCGCCGACGATCAGGCCGATGCGCGGGTCCTTGATCTCTTCGGCGGTCAGGCCGCTGTCCTTCAGCGCCTCTTCAAAGGCGATGTGCGCCCAGGCCGTGCCGTTGGCCAGGAAGCGGGCGGCGCGGCGATCGACCAGCGGCGCCCAGTCCTCGGCCGTATGACCCAGGGCCGGCGGCGCCCAGACCTGGGAGCGGAAGCCGTATTTGGCGTGGTCGGCGGCGTGCTGGACGCCTGACTTGGCGTCGCGGAGAGAGGCCGCGACCTGATCCTGGCCGGTGCCGATGGAAGAGACGATGCCCAGGCCGGTGACGACGACACGCCGCATGGTGTTTCCAATCCTACAAAGTCTTCGGGCGCCGCGTTGGCCGCAGCTATCCCATCAAGTGGGGTCAGGCGGCGCTCGGTTCCACCGTGGCCGCGCCGCCGAACAGGCCGACGCGCATATCCTGACAGGTGTAGATGACCTCGCCGTCGGCCTCGAGCACGCCGTCGGCGATGCCCATGACCAGCTTGCGATTGATGACGCGCTTCAGGTGAACCTTATAGACCACCTTCTTGACGTCCGGCGTCACCTGGCCGGTGAATTTGACCTCGCCGACGCCCAGGGCGCGGCCCTTGCCCGGTCCGCCGATCCAGCCGAGGTAGAAGCCGACCAGCTGCCACATGGCGTCCAGGCCCAGGCAGCCCGGCATGACCGGATCGCCGATGAAGTGGCACTGGAAGAACCAGAGGTCGGGGTTGATGTCGAGTTCGGCCTCGACATAGCCCTTGCCGTAGTCGCCGCCGTCGGCGGAGATGGTCTTGATCCGGTCGAACATCAGCATGGGCGGCGCCGGCAGCTGGGCGTTGCCCGGACCGAACAGCTCGCCCCGGCCCGAGGCCAGCAGGCCTTCGTGATCGAACGACGACGGATATTGCGACTGGCTCAAGGGAAATCGGCTCCGAAAGGTGTTGCTGGCGGGTTACACGACCCGGAGGCCGCGCTCAACCATGCCGTCACTATATGAGATCAGGAGGCGCGGCCGGTTCCGGCCGGGCGGGCGGCGTTGCACAGGGCGCGCTCCTGGGCGCCGAAGACCGCCCTCTGCTGCACCCAGCCGCGCAGCTTGCGCGCCCGCACACGGCACCAGCCGTCCTCGCATTCGTCCAGGGGGATCAGGGCGTGCGGCGACAGAAGGGCGCGGATGGAAGCGGTCTCGGACCGACCTGACCGGATCGGCACGGCCTCGTCCGAGCGGTTGAAGACGCTGCGGCGGCCCGAGGCGACGGTGCGGTGGATCCAGGCCACGGAGCCGTCGGGATCGCAGATCTTCCGCCATTCGCGGGTTTCGGCGATCACCTGAACGGGCAGGCCGGCGGCGCGATATTCCCACAGGATGCGATAGTCGAGGCCCGGCCCCTGACGCGCGCGCACCTGCGACGATTTGAGAGTCACCCAGCGCGGCACCTCCAGCCCCGTGGGGGTCGGGCGGCCGTCCGGCATGGTGGCGCCTGCCGACAGCAGAACCCCGGTCGTCAGGGCAGCGGCGAGGGCCGCGACGCGAGGCGCCCTTTTGAACCTGACCGCAGCTTTGCTAGACACCGAATATCGACCCGTTCCGAACGGGCGCCGCCCGTGGAAAACCCAGGTCCCCTATGTCCGCTCGCAAGCTTAAGGTCGTATTAACCAGACGCCTGCCTGACGCGGTCGAAACGCGGATGCGGGAACTTTTCGACGCCGAGCTGAACCTGACCGACCGGCCGATGTCGCGCGACGAACTGGCCGCCGCCCTGCAGCGGGCCGAGGTGTTGGCGCCCACCATCACCGATCATCTGGACGCCGAACTGATCGCAGGGGCGGGCGAGCAGCTGAAGATGATCGCCAACTTCGGCGCGGGCGTGGATCACATCGACATCGACGCCGCCGTGGGGCGAGGAATCATCGTCACCAATACGCCGGGCGTTCTGACCGAGGACACGGCCGACCTGACCATGAGCCTGATCCTGGCCGTCAGCCGCCGCGTCGTCGAGGGCGCGGCTGTCGTCGCTGCGGGCCAGTTCGAGGGCTGGAGCCCGACATGGATGTGCGGGCGCAAGCTGTGGGGCAAGCGTCTGGGCATCGTCGGCATGGGCCGCATCGGCCAGGCGCTGGCTCGCCGCGCCAAGGCCTTCGGCATGCAGGTCCACTATCACAACCGCAAGCCCGTCCCGGACATGATCGCCGAGGAGCTGGGCGCGACCTGGTGGGACGACCTGGACCAGATGCTGGCGCGGATGGACGTCATTTCGCTCAACTGTCCGGCGACGAAGGAAACGCATCACCTGCTGTCGGCCGAACGTCTGGCCCGGCTTCAGCCGCACGCCATCGTGGTCAACACGGCGCGCGGCGAACTGATCGACGAGGCGGCTCTGGTCGAGGCGCTGGATCGCCGCGCCCTGTTCGGCGTCGGCCTGGACGTGTTCGAGAACGAGCCGAAGGTCCACCCCGGTCTGATCGGCCGTCCGAATGTGGTGCTGCTGCCCCACCTCGGTTCCGCCACCATCGAGGCGCGTCAGGACATGGGCGACCGGGTGATCGCCAACATCATGACCTGGCAGAACGGGCACCGCCCGCCCGACCGCGTCATCCCGGCGATGCTCTAGGCGTGAGCTGACCCGCAGACTGGACAGGCGGGATCGGCGGCGATCTTCGCCACCCGGCTGGTTCCGGCCAGACCGTCATAGAGCATCAGGCGGCCGGTCAGCGGCTCGCCCGCGCCGGTGATCAGCTTGATCGCTTCCAGCGCCGCCATGGCGCCGATGACGCCGGCCAGGGCGCCGACCACGCCGACGCGGGCGCAGGTCTCGGCGTCGGGCGGAATCTCGGGCACCAGGCACTGATAGCAGGGGCGCCCTTCGAACACCGACACCTGCCCCGACCAGCGGCCAAGCGCGCCGGACACCAGCGGCTTGCCCGCCGCCACGCAGGCGGCGTTGACGGCCAGCCGCGTCTCGAAGTCATCGGTGCCGTCCAGGGCCAGGTCGAAGCCCTGCATCAGGGCCGCTGCGCTGTCGGGCGTGACGCGCTGGTTGAAGGTCTGGACCGTGACGTGCGGATTGAGGGCGTTCAGCCGTTCGGCGCCCGCCTCGACCTTGGATCGTCCGGCGTCCTCGGTGGTGAAAGCGATCTGGCGTTGCAGGTTCGACAGGGCGACCGTGTCGTCGTCGACCAGACCCAGCGTCCCCACCCCGGCGGCGGCCAGATAGAGGGCGGCCGGATTGCCGACCCCGCCCATGCCGACGATCAGGACGCGGGCGCGCTTCAGCGCCTGCTGGCCGGGGCCGCCGACCTCGGACAGCACCAGTTGGCGGGCGTAGCGTTCGACCTCTTCATCGGAGAAGCGAACCGGAGCGGAAGGGGCGGAAGACTGGGTCACGCCGACTGTCTAGCGCAGTCGGGCGGGTGCGTCAGGCCGGAACGGTCGCGGCCTCCACGCCTAGGGCCAGCAGGGCCTCCGCGCGGGCAGGACTGAGCCGGTCCAAGGCGTCGCCGTCCAACAGTCGAGCCCCCTCCGACGTCAGCTCGGCCAGGATCATGGGCCAGTCGCCGAACCGACGGCCCGGTATGGCGACATCAGACAGCAGGCGCAGGTTCTCATGGCGCGGATCGACGCGCAGCCGGTCCATCAGCCGGTCGACATCGGCCCGACGGCCCTCGATGAGCTGCAGGAAGCGGCCGTCGTGGCGCATCAGGACGCTGCTCAGACCGTCGCGGCGGTTGTTGCGCTCGGACGCGCCGAGAATCTCGGCCAGGATCAGAAGGCTGGTCGCCGCGCCGCCGACGGCGTCGCTGACATAGATGGCGCGGTGCAGAGGCAAGGCAACTCGAAACAGAAAACGCAGGGCCCTCCTCGCGGGCGGGCGAGGCGGCGGATCGGCAAGGGCGGTTCACCTTTCATGGCGCGATTAAGAATTATTTATAGTTAAGCTTTTCGTGTGACGGCGCATTGCGACACCGCCTGATCTTGCGGCGGACGGCGGGCTTCGCCATGTCAGCGGCCATGAACACGAGCGCCTCCAACTTTCCCGACTGGCACGGCACCACCATCCTGGCGGTGCGCAAGAACGGCCGCACCGTCATCGCCGGCGACGGCCAGGTCTCCATGGGGCCGACCATCGTCAAGGGCGCCGCGCGCAAGGTGCGCACCCTGGCGAACGGCAAGGTGCTGGCGGGCTTCGCCGGGGCCACGGCCGACGCCCTGACCCTGATCGAGCGGCTGGAAGCCAAGCTGGAGCAGTATCCGGACCAGTTGGCGCGCGCCTGCGTCGAATTGGCCAAGGACTGGCGGACCGACCGCTATCTGCGCCGTCTGGAGGCCATGCTGCTGGTCGCCGACAAGGACACCATTCTGACGGTGACGGGCGTCGGCGACGTGCTGGAGCCGGAATATGGCGTCGCCGCCGTCGGCTCGGGCGGCAACTACGCCCTGGCCGCCGCCCGCGCCCTGATCGACGAGAACAGCGAACTGGACGCCGAACAGATCGCCCGCAAGGCCATGAAGATCGCCGCCGACATCTGCGTCTACACCAATGGCAATTTAACCATCGAAAGCCTGTGAAGGCGCTCAAGTAGCGAGCCGCCGCGCGGCGAACGATAGCGCCGCACACCGGCGCTTCTGGAAAAAAGAATGACCGACCTGTCTCCCCGTGAAATCGTCTCAGAGCTGGACCGCTTCATCGTCGGCCAGGACGACGCCAAGCGCGCCGTGGCCGTGGCCCTGCGCAATCGCTGGCGCCGCAAGCGCGTGCCCGAGGATCTGCGCGACGAGGTTACGCCCAAGAACATCCTGATGATCGGCCCGACGGGCGTCGGCAAGACCGAGATCGCCCGGCGTCTGGCCAGGCTGGCCGGCTCGCCCTTCCTCAAGGTCGAGGCGACCAAGTTCACCGAGGTCGGCTACGTCGGCCGCGACGTCGATCAGATCATGCGCGATCTGGTCGAGAGCGCCCTGGTCATGGTGCGCGACAAGCGCCGGGCGGGCGTCAAGGCCCGCGCCGAGGGCCAGGCCGAGGACCGCATCCTCGACGCCCTGGTCGGACCCGGTTCCCAGCCCGCCACGCGCGAGGCCTTCCGCAAGAAGCTGCGCGCCGGGGAACTGGACGACAAGGAGATCGAGATCGCCCTGGCCGATACGGCCTCGCCTCTGCAGGGACTGGACATGCCGGGCGGCGGCAACGTCGGCCTGCTGAACCTGTCGGAGATGCTGGGCAAGATGGGCGGCGGCCGCACCAAGACGGTCAAGCTGAACGTGCGCGACGCCGTGGCGCCCCTCGTCACCGAGGAGAGCGACAAGCTGCTGGATCAGGAAAGCCTGACCAAGGAGGCCCTGCTGCTGGCCGAGAACGAGGGCATCGTCTTCCTGGACGAGATCGACAAGGTGGCCGCGCGTCAGGATCGCGGCGGCGGCGCCGATGTCTCGCGCGAAGGGGTGCAGCGCGACCTGCTGCCCCTGATCGAGGGCACGACCGTCTCGACCAAATACGGGCCGGTGAAGACCGACCATGTGCTGTTCATCGCCTCGGGCGCCTTCCATGTCGCCAAGCCGTCGGACCTGCTGCCCGAGCTTCAGGGCCGCCTGCCTATCCGGGTCGAGCTGAAGGCCCTGACCCGCGACGATTTCAAGCGCATCCTGACCGAGCCGGAGGCCAATCTGATCCGCCAGAACCAGGCCCTGCTGGCGACCGAAGGGGTCGAGCTGGTCTTCACCGACGACGCGGTCCAGGCCATGGCCGACGCTGCCGTGGCCGCCAATTCCACCGTCGAGAACATCGGCGCGCGCCGTCTTCAGACGGTGATGGAGCGGGTGCTGGAAGAGACCAGCTTCAAGGCCTCGGACCTGTCCGGCCAGACCCTGACCTTCGACGGCGACAAGGTGCGCGAGAAGGTCGGTGATCTGGCGAAGAACGTCGACCTGAGCCGGTTCATCCTGTGATCTAGAACGCCGTCATCCTTCGGGCTTAAACCGAGGATGACGGCGTGCTGAGCATGGCTGGCGCAAGCTTAGCCCCGCATCGCCTCCACCGCTTTCAAGAGCCGCTCCAGTTCCGCTGGGCTGGACAGCCGATGATCGCCGCCTTCGATCAGGTCGAGGCGCAGGTCGCCGCCGGTCAGGCGCTCGGCCAGTTCGACCTGATGGCGCCACGGCACCACGTCGTCGGCGCGGCCCTGAAGCACATGAACCGGCGCCGTGATGTCGATCCGGCCGTCCAGCAACAGCCAGTCGCGCGCCTCCTCGAACATCCGCCGGGTCAGGACGTAGGACCCCAGCCCTTCCTCGGTGATGACCGTCTCGCCGTCGCGCAGGATGGCCTGGCGCTCATGATCGGCCAGCCCCGGCCACATCAGCTTTTCGGTGAAGTCCTGCGCCGGATTGACCAGCACAACGCCCTTGACCCGGTCCGGCCGCGCCAGCGTCGCCAGCAGCGCCACCCAGCCGCCCATCGATGATCCGACCGGGATCACCGGCCCCTGAAGGCCGTCGATCAGGGCGACGGCGTCCTCGCGCCAGCGGCCAATGGTGGCCTGTTTCCAGTCGCCGCTCGACACGCCGTGGGCGAAGTGGTCGTAGCGCACATAGCTCCAGCCGCGCTCGCGGGCGGCGGCGTCCAGCGCCAGCGCCTTGGTCCCCTCCATGTCCGAGCGGAAGCCGCCGATCCAGATGACCGTCGGGCCGTCGCCCTTGACCGCCTTGAAGGCCAGCGTCTCGCCGTCGGGGCGGATCAGGGTCTGGACGTCGGACATGGGAAACTCCTCGGACTGTCATTCCTCGCGGAATGGCTTTAGCAGAGACGACGATTGTTCACAGAGGCCGCGAGGCGCCCGCTTGTCTGCACCCAAAGCCCTGTTCGTCAGCTCCAACCGCATCGGCGACTGCGTCATCTCCTCCGGCGTGATCCGCGAGATCGCGCGCCAGCTGCCGGGCGTCCAGATCACCGTCGCCTGCGGCCGCCCGCCCGCCCCCTTCTTCCGTTCGGCTCCGAACGTCGAGCGCGTCATCATCCTCGACAAGAAGAAGGCCGCCGGACACTGGATCGACCTGTGGAAGCAGGTGCGGGGGACGCAGTGGGACATGGTCGTGGACATCCGCGGCTCGGCCCTGGCGTATCTGATCCCGGCGAAGCGGCGCATCGTCTACAACCGTCGCTGGGAGACCGGCCTGCGCAAGGTCGAGATGGTGTCGCGCCTGATGGGCTCGCCTTCGCCTCTGGACCCGGAAATCTTTCTTGACGATCAGGCCCGCGCCGAGGCGGCCTCCATCATCGACCCGCAGCTGGCAGGCGGCGCCGGTCCCGGCCCGATCATCGCCCTGGCGCCGATCGCGCACCAGCCGGGCAAGTCCTGGCCTGCTGACCGCTGGGGACAGCTGGTCGAGAAGCTGAAGGCCGAGCCGCGCTTCGACGGCTGGCGTTTCATGCCGGTCGGCGGTCCCGGCGACCGCCCGCCCGCGACCCCGGCGCTGGAGGCGGCGGGACCGCGCGCCATCGACTGCGTAGGCAAGGGCGACATCCTGTGCTCGGCCGCCGCCATCGACCGGGCGACCCTGTTCGTCGGCAACGACTCCGGCCTGATGCACGTCTCGGCGGCGTTGGGCCGGCCGACGCTGGGCCTGTTCGGCCCGACCGAGTGGTGGCTGTATGGCCCGTGGGGGCCGAGGACGCGCACGGCGGCGTCCAATGAGACGCGCGGTCAGTTCGCCCCGATCGAGGATTTGAGCGTCGATCATGTGTTCGAGGCGGTGCTGAGCCTGTACGACGCCTATGTCGCCGAAGGGGCCGTAAAGGCCTGAAGGCCCGAAATCCCTTGAAACATCGGCCTTGCGTCGCCATATTCCGGCCGCTTGGAACACAGCGGCGGCATCGCGCGCTGAGCCATGCAGATAATTTTCGCCTATCTTCTGATCACATAAGGAAACGACGCCCATTCGCCGTCCAATGCAAGCGCCGCCCGTAAAGGACGGGCCGCCCATCAACCAGGATATCCGCGCCGCCCGCGTTCTGCTCATCGACCAGAATGGGGAAAAACAGGGCGTCATGCCCTTGTCCGCCGCGCTGGAGGCCGCCGAGGAGGCGGGCCTGGACCTGGTTCAGATCGTCGCCAATGCCGAAACGCCGGTGTGCAAGATTCTGGACTACGGCAAGCATCGTTTCCAGGAACAGAAGAAGAAGGCTGAGGCGCGCAAGCGTCAGAAGGTCGTCGAACTGAAGGAAATCAAGCTTCGGCCGAACATCGACACGCACGACTACGATGTGAAGGCCAAGGCCATGCACCGCTTCTTCGACGACGGTGACAAGGTCAAGGTGACCATCCGCTTCCGCGGCCGCGAAATGGCCCACCCGGAACTGGGCATGAAGCTGATGAACAAGGTCCAGGCCGACTTCGAGGAAGAAGCCAAGGTCGAGTTCGCGCCCAAGATGGAAGGCCGCCAGATGATCATGATCCTGGCCCCGCGCTGATTGCGGGCTGAACGACAAGACTTTCAGGGACGCCCCGGCCATTCGGTCGGGGCGTCTTACTATCCGGCGGGAAGACCAGAATGACGGCGCAGACGACAAAGGTTTCCGGCGCGGGGACGCCGACCCTGGCGGTTCTGTTCGCCGTGGTCTTCATCAACCTGGTCGGTTTCGGCCTGGTGGTGCCGCTGCTGCCGTTCTTCGCCCAGAGTCTTCAGGCCGAGCCGTGGCAGATCACCCTGATGTTCTCGGCCTATTCCCTGGGCCAGTTCTTCGCCGAGCCCTTCTGGGGGCGGCTGTCGGACCGGATCGGGCGCAAGCCGGTGCTGCTGGCCACGCTGGCGGCCAACGCCTTGGGCTATCTGCTGCTGGCCTTCGCGCCCAACATCTGGGCGGCGGTGCTGGTGCGATTGTTCACCGGTCTGGGCGCGGGCAATATCTCGACGGTCCAGGGCTATATCGCCGACGTCACCCCGCCCGAGCGCCGGGCCGGACGGATGGGGATGATCGGCGCCGCCTTCGGTCTGGGCTTCATTGTCGGGCCGGGCCTGGGCGGCCTGCTCGCCCAGCCGCAGATGGGCCATGTCGGCTATCAGTTGCCGATCTTCGCCGCCTCGGGCGCAGCGGTGCTGGCGGCGCTGGGGGTGATGCTCTTCCTGCGCGAGAGCCGAGCCAAGGCTGATCCCGCCGCGCCCCGCCCCGCCTTCCTGTCCGGCCTGCAGTTCGCCCGCGCCGACGAAGTGGTGTCGCGCGTCCTGGTGGTCAGCCTGATCTATCTGGCCGGGTTCTCGGCCATGGAGGCGTCCTTCGGTCTGTGGGCCGAAAGCCGCTACGCCTGGACCGCGCGCGAGGTGGGCCTCAGCTTCATGATCGTGGGGCTGGTCTCGGCCTTGAACCAGGGGCTGGTGGCCGGGCGGCTGGCGAGGCGTTTCGGCGAGGCGCGGGTGCTGGCGGCGGGGATGTTGTTGTTCGGCGCGTCGCTGATCCTGCAGGTGGCGGCCCCGCCGGCGTGGTTTCCGGCGGCGCAGATCGACCTGGGTCTGTTCGTCATCCCCGTATCGGCCGGTTGGATCATTCCCATCGTCATGGGGATCGGGGCCTGCGGGATGTCTCTGGCCATGCCCAACATCTCGGCCCTGATCAGCCGGGCGTCGCCGCCGGACCGGCAGGGCGCCATGCTGGGGCTGAACATGGCGACGGGATCGATGGCCCGCATCGTCGGCCCCATGGTCGCGGGCGTCCTCTACTCCGCCATTGGATCGGACTGGCCCTTCCTGGTCGGGGCGGCGTTGACCGTTCCGGCGGCCATGATGGCGATCAACGCCGGACGCGCCGCGCGCCGCCGGGAGGCCCAGACCTGAGACGCCGCGCGGCGACTCTTCTTGCCTCCGGCCCCCGTTTGGCGTAGAAGCCGCGCCTTCGCGTACCGGACCGCCGGGCGAACAGGCATGCCTGGGCGGTCTTAAATCGGTCATCTGACCTTGGGGCTCAAGTAGCCCGAAGGGCGGTAGACCCCTCAATAAAGAGAGTGAAAATGCCGAAGCTGAAGACGAAGTCGGGCGCCAAGAAGCGCTTCAAATTCACCGCGACGGGCAAGGTCAAGGCTGGGGTGGCCGGCAAGCGCCACCGCCTGATCAGCCACAACTCGAAGTACATCCGCCAGAACCGCGGCACTTCGGTCATGGCCGACGCCGACGCCAAGAAGATCAAGTCCTACATGCCGTACGCCTGATCGGCGCGCTGCATCACTGATCCTCTCCGCTAATCGAATTTGAACTCAGCCTCTCATGCAGTGAGCCGCCGCGCGGCGAACGCTAGAGGCTAAAACAGCAAAAGTCCCTCAAGCAGCGAGGCCCCGCGGGCCGAGCGACAGGGACTTCCCGAAGGGAAAATTACAATGGCTCGCGTCACCCGGGGCGTTACGTCCCACGCCAAGCACAAGAAAGTCCTGAAGCAGGCCAAGGGCTTCTACGGCCGCCGCAAGAACACCATCCGCGCCGCCAAGGCCGCGGTGGATCGCGCCGGTCAGTACGCCTACCGCGACCGTCGCAACAAGAAGCGTTCGTTCCGCGCCCTTTGGATCCAGCGCATCAACGCTGCGGCCCGCACCGAAGGCTTCACCTATTCGCAGTTCATGCACGGCCTGAACAAGGCGGGCATCGAGCTGGACCGCAAGGTTCTGGCCGCCATCGCCGCCGATGAAGCCGGCTTCAAGGGCATTGCCGACAAGGTTCGCGCGGCCCTGGCCTAAGCCTTTCTCCCACACGGGATGAAGCAAAAGCCCTCCGGTTCGCGCCGGGGGGCTTTTTGCTTTCGATCCTAACGGCTAGACGAGCCCCCATGACCGATCTCGCTCAACTGGAACTGGACCTCATCAACGCCATCGGCTCGGCCGAGAGCGTGGCGGGTCTGGAGGACATTCGCGTCGCCGCCCTCGGCAAGTCCGGCTCGATCTCGGGCCTGCTGAAAGGCATGGGGGCGCTGAGCCCCGATGAGCGCCGCGAGCGCGGCCCCGTCATCAACGGCCTGCGCGACCGGGTGTCGTCGGCCCTGACCGCCCGCAAGGCCGAGCTGGAGGCCGCCGAACTGGACGCCCGCCTGCTGGCCGAGCGCGTCGACCTGACCCTGCCCAGCCGCCCGCGCCGCAAGGGCGGGGTGCACCCGACCATGCAGGTCATGGACGAGATGGTCGCCGTCTTCGCCGACATGGGCTTCTCGGTCGCCGAAGGGCCGGACATCGAGGACGACTTCCACAACTTCACCGCTCTGAACTTCCCGCCCAAGCATCCGGCGCGGGAGATGCATGACACCTTCTTCCTGAAGCCCGACCCGGAAACGGGCGAGCGCAAGGTGCTGCGCACCCACACCAGCCCGGTGCAGGTCCGCACCATGATGTCGCAGAAGCCGCCGATCCGCATCATCGCGCCCGGCCGCACCTTCCGTAAGGATTCGGACGCGACCCACACGCCGATGTTCCACCAGATCGAAGGTCTGGTGATCGACCGCGACATCCACATGGGTCATCTGAAGACGACGCTGGAGACCTTCATCGCCCGCTTTTTCGAGCTGGACGACGTTCACGCCCGCTTCCGCCCGCACCACTTCCCCTTCACCGAGCCCTCGGCTGAGATGGACATCCGCTGCGACCGTTCCGGCGGCAAGCTGACCCTGAACGAGGGCGAGGACTGGCTGGAGATCCTGGGTTGCGGCATGGTGCACCCGAACGTGCTGCGCAACTGCGGCATCGACCCGGATGAGTATCAGGGCTTCGCCTTCGGCATGGGCGTCGACCGCCTGGCCATGCTGAAATACGGCGTGCCGGACCTGCGCCCCATGTTCGAGGCCGACACGCGCTGGCTGGCGCACTACGGCTTCTCCGCCTTCGCCGCGCCGAACCCGGCGTCGGGCCTCAGCTGATATTTCGAGAGCGATCCCATGACTGACGCGACCAACACCGCCGCCGCCGAACCCATCGTCCTGGATCTGCTGGGCCCCGGCCCCGACTATGTCGGCAAGAACGTCTGGCTGCCCCAGCTGTTCATGGAGACGGCGCGCGCGGGAACCATGATCATTGAAGGTCGCCGGTTCGAGAATTGCCTGATCGAGGGTCCGGCTGTTCTGCTGCCGCTGGAAGGCTGCAATTTTGACGGCTGCAACATGGGCGACGCCCATGGAGACCCGCGCAACCTGATGCTCAGCCCGCAGGGCCCGCAGCGCGTGACCGGCCCGATCCCGTTCAGGAATTGCCAGTTCATCAACTGCCGCTTCCTGGGCGTCGGCTTCACCGGCGCGGCGGATTTCCTCGACAACATGGCCAAGGCCCTGGCGCAGCCGCAGGACGGTGCGACTCAATGAAGTTCACGCTTTCCTGGCTGAAGTCCCACCTCGACACCGAGGCTGAGGTCGATCAGGTCGCCGAGGCCATGACCATGGCCGGGCTGGAGGTCGAGGAGGTCCACGACCCTATCGCCGCCCTGGCCCCCTTCACCGTGGCGAAGATCGTCTCGGCCGAGCGTCACCCGAACGCCGACCGGCTGCAGGTCTGTCAGGTCGAGACGGTGGACGGAATGAAGGAGATCGTCTGCGGCGCCCCGAACGCGCGCGCGGGCCTGACCACCATCTACGCTCCCATCGGCGCCTATGTGCCCGGCCTGGGCGTGACCCTGGTCGAGAAACCGGTGCGTGGGGTGGTGTCCAACGGCATGCTGTGCTCGGCCTCCGAGCTCGAGTTGTCGGATGAGAGCGACGGCATCCTGGAGCTGGCCGACGACCTGCAGGTGGGCGAGCCCGCCGCCGGCGTCTTCGGCGCCGAGCCGGTCATCGATTTCGAGGTGACGCCGAACCGTCCCGACTGGCTGGGCGTGGCGGGCATCGCCCGCGACCTGGCGGCTGCGGGCCTCGGCAAGCTGACGACGCCGGAGATCGTTCCCGTCGCCGGCGCTTTCGACTCTCCCGTGTCGGTTACGCTGGAAGCGCCCGAGCTGTGCCCGGTCTTCGCCGGTCGGGTGATCCGGGGCGTCAGAAACGGCCCGTCGCCTGAATGGCTGCAACAGCGGCTGACGGCGATCGGCCTGCGTCCGATCAACCGTCTCGTCGACATCACCAACTTGATTTCCTACGACCGCGCGCGGCCGCTGCACGTCTATGACCTGGCGACCCTGTCGGGCGAAGGGATCGTGGTTCGGGCTGGTCGCGGCGAAGCCGACAGCCTGGTCGCCCTGGACGGCAAGACCTATGCGCCGGGCGCCGCCGACTGCGTCATCGCCGACGTCGGGGGCCAGCGCGCCATCGGCCTGGGCGGCGTCATGGGCGGCGTCTCGACCGGCTGTTCGGACGAGACGGTCGACGTCTTCGTCGAGAGCGCCTGGTTCGACCCTATCGCCACGGCCCAGACGGGCCGCTCGCTGGGCATCAACTCGGACGCCCAGTATCGTTTCGCGCGCGGCGTCGACACGGCCTCGGTCGTGCCGGGGCTGGAACTGGCGACCCAACTGATCCTTGACCTGTGCGGCGGCGAGCCGTCGACGGTCACGGTGGCGGGCCAGGCCCCTGCCGCGCCCGCGGCCTTCGCCTTCGACCCGGCCTATGTGAAGCGCCTGTCGGGCATGGACCTGAGCGAGGATCGGATCTTCGAGATCCTGTTCGCCCTGGGCTTCACCGTCATGCGCGGCTCGCCCTGGTCGGTGACGCCGCCGTCCTGGCGCCGCGACATCGAGGGTCGGGCGGATCTGGTCGAGGAAGTCGCCCGCATCGAGGGCTACGCCGCCCTGCCCGACGCGCCCCTGCCGCCGGTCGCCCCGGCGCCGGGCGGGGTTCTAGATCGGAAGAGCGGTTC